>DASPXE010000199.1:0-13898 GCA_035637455.1 Gemmatimonadales bacterium | reverse complement strand
TTGGCATCAAGGTGTCCGCTGCCGCCTGGATCGCGACGCGCCTCGATCGCCGCCGGCTGCTGGGCGACCGCGCGCTCGTCGCCGGCGCGGCCTGCTGGGTCCTCGCCGTACTCGCGCTCTACGGTGTGCTCGTGTGGTTTTGCTCCACGCCCTTCGTCGCGCATTACCTCCTCGCGCTCATCGCGATCCTGGCGGTCCCCCTCGCGCGAATCTCGGCGGCGCCGCTGGCGCTCGCGTGGAACCGGCATCGGTGACCGCACCAACCGTCACGCGGAAGGGAAAGCACGCCATCGGCGCGGTGCTGGCGCTGTTGAGCCTGCCCGTGCTGCTGGTGCTGGTCGAGGCGGTGTCGTTCCGCGTGGCGAACCGGCCCAACGGTTCGTTCACGTCCTCCGGGCGGAAGCGCGAATACGTACTCTACGTGCCGGGGAGCTACGATCGCGCGAAGCCAACGCCGCTGGTCATCAGCCTGCACGGTGCGGGCTTGTGGGGGGCGGCCCAGCGGGAAACGAGCCAATGGAACCGCGTGGCGGACGAGCACGGCTTCATCGTCGTGTACCCGTCGGGAGAGGGCGGCGGCGGACCACGGGTCTGGCACGAGGGCGGCGAAGTCGGACCCTCGCGTGATGTCCGATTCATTTCCGAGTTGATCGACACGCTCGAGGCGGCGTACAACATCGATCCGGGGATGATCTACGCCAACGGGCTTTCCAATGGCGGAGGCATGTCGTTCGCGCTCTCCTGCACGCTGTCCGACCGGATCGCCGCGGTCGGGATGGTGGGAGCGGCTCTCCTGGTGCCGTTCAGCTGGTGCACGGACCGGCGACCGGTGCCGATGATCGCGTTTCACGGGACCGCCGATGCGCCTGCTCCGTACAAGGGGGGGTTCTCGTGGGTCGCCCCCCAGCGATTTCAGGGCGTCCGTGCCTTTACGGCCAGTTGGGCCCGAAGAAACCGGTGCGGAACGAACCCGGTCGATTCCGTGGTCGCAGCGGACGTCACGCGCCTCGAATACACGAAGTGCGCTGACGACGCGGCCGTGGTCCTCTACACCATCAAGGGAGGCGGCCATTCCTGGCCCGGCGGCAAGCCGCTGCCGCAATGGTTCGTCGGGCCGACGAGCACGAGTATCGAGGCCACGAGCCTGATGTGGGCGTTCTTTCGCGCGCATCCGCTTCCGAGGAACTAATGTCGAAACTCCGAGTGAGCAGCTTCGCGGTGTCCATCGATGGCTACGGCGCGGGGACGAATCAGGATCTCGAGAATCCGCGCGGCGTCGGCGGGCCCGCACTGATGGAGTGGCTCTTCTCCACGCACGTGGCGGGCGATCGCGCGACCCATGTGTATCTGCGCAAGCGGATGTGATCCTGGCGGGCATGCAGCGGCGGTGGGCGCAGCTGGTGGGACATTTCCCGTTCGTCGGCGTCCCGATTGTGGCGTCGGTGTCGCAGGGCGCCGCAACATGACGGCGGCGTGTTAGGGGGGGGCGCATGGACGGATCCCGGCCACGGTGGTTCCAGACGGCGATCCTCGTCGCCGTTGTGTATCTCGTCGCCGGCATCGCATTCGGGGGCCTCGCCGGTGCGGCCGCATCCCATCAAATGCGGGTCACGTGGCGGCTGGCGGCCTGGGTAGTGAGTGCCGCCGCGTTCGCGGCGCACATCTGGTACGAGCAGGTTCGGCTGCGCCGCTCGCCCGCGACAACGGCGTTACACGCGGCGGCGGCTGCGGCCCTGGGAGCTTTCGGTCTGGCGGTCGCGGCAATTCTGCATGCGCACGCCGTCTCGAGCCACCGCCATGTCCTCGCGTTCCTCGTGTGGCCGGTTGTGACGGCGCTGCCGGCGTTTGTTGTGGCACTCGCCGCAGCTGCGGGCTTGGCTGCAGTGCGGCGGACCGGCTGACCCGAAGGCGCGGATTGTACTGAGATGAACGACCCAGTGATCCCCGCGCTCGATGCGGTCGTCCGCACCCCGTCGGCGGCGGGCCAGGTGAGGGAAGCGCTGCAGCGTGTGCTGCAGCAGCTCGCTTTGTCGAGGGAGCAGATGGCGTGGGAGATCATCCCGCTCAGCGCGCTTGGCTGTAGCCTGCCGGAGAGCATCCGCTCGTGCTGGGTCTTCGGCATTCGCGCTGGAGCCGAGACCGGAGCCGAACGACATCCCAACAGCCACCAGCGCTCGCTCTCTCTCTCCGGCAGCGGAATCTTCGAGGTCCGTGAAGCACCGGGCTGGACTGCGTGCGGGCTGGTGAGCGAGCCGAGTGCGGCTATCGAGCAACGGTGGGTGACGATCCCGCCTGCGACGTGGCACCGACTCTTTGTGGGCCAGCAGGCTTGGGGAATGGTCTCCTTCCACACAGTCGCTCCCGAGGAGCTCATCGAGGAGAGACCCGTGGACCCCGATGACCTCGACGGCAGGACGCACCAGGAGCGGTACGCCGGGAGAAGGTAGGACGCCTAGCCCTCGATCTTGTAGATCTCCCGCCGCCCAAACTCCACGAAGTCGTGGTAGCCCTTCATGATGGTCTCGAACTCCTTCATGGCTTCGCTGCTTTGCCCCTGTCCCTGCATCATCTCCTCGAAGGCTTGCATGCTCGGGACTTCGAACT
Source organism: Gemmatimonadales bacterium (assembly GCA_035637455.1). Lineage (GTDB taxonomy): Bacteria > Gemmatimonadota > Gemmatimonadetes > Gemmatimonadales > GWC2-71-9 > 20CM-4-69-16. Next base: position 11,294 of record DASPXE010000199.1, on the reverse strand, counting down.
CCGTCACAATCGTCCAGTATCGCTCGGCACACAGATCCGTCATGATGCGCATCTTGCCCTGTCCCAGCTTTTCGCTGAGCTTCGCCATGGTGAGGGACTTTTCGACCATCGGGCGCACTTTGCCGGGCTTGCAGTACATGATTTCGCGGATCAGCAGCATGGTGCCTCCTGAGGTTGCAGGGCTTTTGCGATCTCAGACCGCGGGACGCGTGGGGCCGCGATCGTAATGGAGGTCCGTCGGTCCGATGTAGGCCGATTGCGGGCGGATCAACCGTCCGTCGCGCAGTTGTTCCAGGCAGTGTGCCGACCAGCCGAGGACGCGTCCGACGGCGAACGTCGGAGTGAACAGTTCGGACGGAAATCCCAGACCGTGCAGCAACAGCGCCGTGTAGAACTCGACATTGGTCTCGAGCCGCCGTTCTGGCTTGCGTTCACGGAGCAGACGCAGCGCGGTGACTTCGACCTGCCGCGCAAGGTCATAGAGAAGTTGATCGCCGCCGCTCGTATAGAAGCGTTCGGCAGCTCGGGCAAGCACATCCGCACGCGGGTCACGCACTCGGTAGATGCGATGTCCGAATCCCATGAGACGCTCGCCCCGATCGAGTTTGGCGCGGATGACACCTTCCGCCCTTTCGGGAGTACCGATTTCGAACACCATATCCAGCGCCGGACCCGGTGCGCCGCCATGCAATGGACCCTTGAGTGCGCCGACGGCGCCGGTGACCGCGGAAATGACATCGGATCGCGTGGAGACGATAACCCGTGCCGCAAATGTGGAGGCGTTGAGACCGTGATCGCACACGGTGTTGAGATAGGTTTCTAACGCGCGTGCCCGTTCCGTTGATGGCTCGGCGCCGAATACTTGATGGAGGTAATGGGCCGCGTGCGGGAGGTCGGAACGCACTGGGAGCGGCTCTTGCCCGTTGAGAGCCCGCCAATACGCCCCGACGATCGTCGGGAAGGACGCGATTGCGGTCAGCGCGTCGTCGCCGGGGCTCTCCTCGCGGCCGAGGCTGAGCAGGGCCGCCGCCATCCGCAAGGCATCGATGGGTCGTGCCTGTGTAGCAGCGGCTTCGTGAACTACTTCTAGTACAACGCGGGACAGCGCGCGCCGTCCGGCCAGATCCTGCGTGAACCGAACGCGCTCCGCTGGCTCCGGCAGGCGGCCATGCAGCAGCAGGTACGCCACTTCCTCGAAGCTGGCGTACGGAGCTAGATCTTCTACGGCGTACCCGGCGATGGTGAGTCGACCCGCCTCGCCATCGACATGGCTGAGTCGGGTCGCTGTGGCGACGACGCCTTCCAGGTCCTCCGGCATGCCCCCGGATTCTGGGAGGATATCCCGGATTGTCAATATTGATGGCAGCAGCGCTGGAGCGGATTGCTGTATCCAACGGCGAGCGGTATATCACCGTTGACGCTGGACACGCGGCTGGCTCCTCTTCCGAAAGGACGCCCCCCCATGATCTTCGGCCTCACGACGTTCACGTTGATTCACGTCGTGTTGAGTCTTGTCGGGATCTTCGCAGGGCTCGTCGTCGCGGGAGGGCTCGTCGCCGGCAAGCGGCTCGACGGCTGGACCGGCGTCTTCCTGGTGACGACCGTCGCGACGAGCGTCACCGGATTCGGCTTTCCCTTCGTGGCGTTCCTGCCGTCGCACGCCGTCGGGATCATCTCGCTCGTCGTCCTGGCCGCCGTGATCGTGGCGCGCTACGTCAAGCACCTCACCGGAGCGTGGCGCGGGATCTACGTCTGGGGCGCCGTGCTCGCGCTCTACCTGAACGTCTTCGTCCTGCTCGTGCAGCTGTTCCGGCGGCTTCCGGCTCTCATTGTCGCCGCGCCGAAGCAGCAGGAGCCACCATTTTTGGTGACGCAGCTCGTCGTGCTCGCCCTGTTCGTCTGGCTTGGGCGAGCCGCGGTCAAGGGATTCCGCGCTGCGCCAGGCGGCATGGCATGACGTCCAAGGAGGGGACCATGAAGAGAGGTGTTCTTGTAATCGCTGCGCTAGCCTGTGCCGCTGGCCTCTCCCCTGTTTCCCGGGTTGGGGGTCAACAGAGAATCATCGAGCCTGATCTAGCCAAGCTTGCCGACGGTAAAGGCTTGAACGTCTTCAACCGCAGCGTCAGTAGCCTCAACGACGGCGCCAAGAGAGGAGTTCGTCTCAGCGAAAGCTCCGGCGAGGGCGTGGCATACCTGCAAGGAATGGAGTTCGCCAACGGCACCATCGAATTTGACGTCAGGGGCAAGGACGTCCAGCAACAGAGCTTCGTCGGTGTTGCTTTTCATGGGGTCGATGGAACGACGTATGACGCGATCTACTTCCGGCCGTTCAACTTCAGGGCTGTAGACCCGGCAAGACGGAGCCACGCCGTACAATACATCTCACATCCCAGCTATACGTGGCAGAAGTTGCGCGCTGAGCAGCCCGGGAAGTACGAGCAGGCCGTCAATCCTGCGCCCGATCCGAACGCTTGGTTTCACGTGCGCGTGGTCGTCGCAAGTCCGAAGGTGAGCGTCTTCGTCGGTGATGCGAAACAACCCAGCTTAGTGGTCGACCAGTTGAGCGACCGTAAGAAAGGATGGGTCGGTCTCTGGGTGGGGAACACCTCCGGCGGAGATTTCGCTAACTTCAAAATCATTCCAGCCTAGCGACCGAGAGGAATCGATGAGCACAAACGTAGGCACGGCGACTTCCGTCGTGTATTCGGTCGCGCCCATGCTGTCGGTGCGGAATGGCGCGCGAGCGGTGGAGTTTTACAAGGCGGCCTTCGGGGCGATCGAGGTCTTCCGTGTGGAGGATCCCGGCGGTTCAGTGGTATCTCGGCTGTCCGTCGAGGGTGCGGAGTTCTGGCTGAGTGACGAGTCCCCTGAGCATGGCAACTTCAGTCCAGAGTCGCTGGGCGGTGGTTCTGTTCGGATGATCCTGACCGTACCGGATCCGGATGCGATGTTCGCGAAGGCAGTTGCCGCGGGTGCTCGAGAGGTCATCGCGGTGGAGGAGGCGTACGGGTGGCGGTTGGGCCGCGTGGTCGATCCGTTCGGCCATCACTGGGAGATCGGCCGTCCGCTCGCGTCCTAGCCCCCAGCACATTCACTCGTACCGCAGCGACTCCACCGGATCGACCGCCGCTGCGCGGCGCGCGGGCAGGATACCAGCGATGAGCCCCACGCCGATCAGGATACCGGCGCAGATCAGGGCGATCGGCCACGACAGCTTCGGGTTCAGGATGTACTGCATCGCCGGGTTGTCTTCCTTCGGGATCGCGTCGACCCCGATCACGATGAGCGCCGCCGTCGCGAGTCCCACCAGCCCGCCGGCAAGGGCGATCGTCATGGCCTCGAACAGGAATTGCGCCATGATGTACCGGCGGCGGGCCCCGAGCGCCAGCTTGATCCCGATCTCCTGCGTCCGCTCTTTCACCACGACGTACATGATGTTCGCGACACCGACGCCGGCGATGAGGAGCGTAAAGACCCCGACGAGCCCCATGAAGATCTGGATGCCGAGCCCGACGGCGAGGTTCTCCTTTTCGCTTTCGATGAAGTCCCACATGCCCAGCGCTCGCTCATCCTGGGGGTCGAAGCGGTACTTCTGCCCCAGGACGCGGTAGAGCTCCGCCTTCACCATGGGTCCCCGGGACGCATCGTGCGGCTGCACGACGAGATGGTTCACGAACCGGTTGCCGTAGATGGTGCGAAACGTCGCATAGGGGATGACGCCGCGGTCCGCGTCCGGCCCGTTGTTGCTCGAGTCCTGGAACTTCTTCTGCAGCACCCCGACCACGGTGAAGGGCAAGCCATCCACCACGACGCTTTTGCCGATCGGATCCACGCCCTTGCCGAAGATTCGCTCCGCCAGCTCGTTGCCGAGGAACAGCACGCGCCGTTTCTGCGCGATGTCGGCGGCGTTGATGAAGCGCCCGCCCTGCGCCGGCTCCATGTGGCGCATCGGCTCGTGATCGGGACCGACGCCCTCCAGGAACGCGTTGGTGCGGGTCTTGCCCATCTGGAACGCGGTACCCCAGCGCCCGTACGAGATACTCCCCCGGTCGATATCCGGAATCGCGCTCTTGAGGAGGTCGAGGTCCTCTTCCACCAGCCGGATGCGCCGGCCCTGCCCCAACCCGGCGAATGCCTTGCTGGTCTCACCGCCGTAGATCATGAAAATCCGTTCGCCGGCGCCCAGCAGGCCGTCACGGATCGTGCGCTTCAGTCCCTCACCAAACGCGAGCAGCAACACGACCGCGAGCGTTCCCCAGGTCACCGCAAAGAAGGTGAGGAAGGCCCGGGTGCGCTGCGCCTTCAGGTCGCCGATGAACTCCTGGAGCAGGATGTAGAACATGCTCAGGTGCGCAGCGCTTCCACGGGATCCTGTGCCGCCGCGCGCCGAGCCGGCATCAGGCCTGCCGCACACGCCACCATCGCGAGTAGCGCCAGCGTCGCCGCCAGTACGCTGGGAGAGATCGTGGGCACGCCGACGAACTCCTTGATCGGCAGCGCGCCCAACGCGGCCACGAGCCCGAACGAGAGCAGCAGGCCGAGCGTCGCTCCCATGGTCACGATCATCAGCGCTTCGGCGAAGAACTGGCGCATGATGTCGGCCCGGGTGGCACCCACGGCGCGCCGGACCCCGATCTCGGGCGTCCGTTCCCGCACCACGATATACATGATGTTCGCCACCCCGATGCCGCCCACGAGCAGGGTGAAGCTCCCGACGATGGCGAAGAAGATATTGAAGGCGACGAACATCTTGCCGAAGCGGGTCTCCCACTCGCTCGTGTCCCAGAAGGCGAGCGCGTCCTTATCCTGCGGATCGAACTTGTACGTGCGTGCCATCGTCTCATACACCCGGCGCTCGGCCAGCTTGGTGATCTCCGAACTGCGCGCGCGGTAGACGATGTTGTTCAGGAAGCGGTTGCCGAACAGGGCGTAGTGCGTCGTCGCCGGAATGAAGATCCGGTCCTTGTCCCGCTGCTGGTAGGAGGAGTTCTGCAGCTTGGGGCGCATCACCCCCACGACGGTGAAGGGGGTGTCGCCCAGGAACACCTGCTGGCCGACCGGCGCGGCGTCACCAAACAGCAGCTTGGCGAGCTCGTCCCCCAGCACGGCCACCCGCCTTCGCTCGGCGACGTCGCGATCGTTGATGAAGCGCCCGCCCGCGTCGGCGATGATGTTGCGCATCAGCCCATAAACGGGCAGGATGCCCGTGACGGCGGGCGAGGCCGCCTTGACACCGCGCCGCACGCGGGCGCTCTGCGTGATGAACTCCGGGCTGATGTACTCGATCTCGGCCACCTCGCGGGCCAGCAGCTGCACGTCGTCCGGCCGCAGGCGGATCGGGCGGCCATCGCCGAAGCCGGCGAACGGCTTCGTGGTCCGTCCGCCGAAGAGAATCACGATTCGGTCGCCCAAGCCGTGAAACCGCTTCCGGGTTTGCCGCTCCAGACCGACGCCGAACGCCAGCAGCACCACCACCGCCACCGTGCCCCAGGCAATCCCGAGTACGGTGAGGGAGGTGCGGAGCTTCTGGGCTCGCAGGTCGGTGACGAACTCGCGCCACACGTCAGGTGATCTCGCGCGGCGGCGGCTCGACGATCGAGTCGGTCACCTGCAGGCCCTCCAGTACCTCGATGTTGATGGCGTCGGAGAGGCCGGTCTTGATCCAGCGCTCCTGGGTCTTGCCAGGGCCGGTGCGCACGGTCACGAAGCTCGAGTCGTGGCGGTGGGTGATGAGCCGCTCCGGGATGTAGAGCACGCTATCCCGGCGCGAGATGGTCACCTCCGCATTGGCCGAATAGCCCGCGCGCAGCGTCGCGCCTGCCACCTCCGTCAGGACGATCTCGATCGGAAACACCGTCGCCTGCTCCTGCTTGTGCGCCTTGAGCCAGATCTTCTCGAGCCGGCCCTTCACGCTCGCGTTAGGCAGGGCGCCGATCTTGATGGTTGCCGGCATGCCCTCCTTGAGCCGGCCCACGTCGATCTCGTCCACCGTTCCCCGGAAGATCAAGTCCCGCATCGCCGCCATGCGCATCAGCACCGTCCCCGCCTGGTACGGCGTCAGCGGCACCACGGGATCGCCGATCTCGATCGAGTCCTCGAGGATGTAGCCATCGATGGGGGCGCGGACCACGGTCTCGACCGGTTTGCCGTTGGCCAGTACCGTGCCGCCTTCCTGCAGCGCCAGCCGCTCCTGCGCCAGCGACAGTTGCGAGCGCGCCTCGTCTACCTGCCGCTGCGCGGTCTCGAGATCGGCGGGGGAAATCAGGTTCTTGTTACGCAGCTCCTGCTGGCGGGTCAACTCGCGCTCCAGGTTCTTGAGCTCGATCCCTCGCAGCTCCGCGTTCCGGCGCAGCTCCACCATTTCCAGCGGTGTCGGGTTGGGTGAGATCTCGAGCAGCGGCTGGCCCCGCTTGACGAAGTCCCCAACTTCGGCGAAGCGCCGCCGCACCACTCCGGCCAGGATGGATTTGACGCTGACCTCGATGCGGGGCTCGATGGTGCCGACGGCGAGGGCCTTATCGACCAGGGACCCGCGCACGACCGCCACCGCCTTCGGCCCTTCCTTCTTCTTGCCGCCGAGCCTTCCGGTGGCGGCCATGGCGCCCAGGCCGAGGACGGCGACCACAGCGGCGAGGATCATGATCGGACGGCGCTTCATGTTGGGACGGCTCCGCTGAGGGGCGCAGGTCGGGATGCGCCTTCTCTTACGAGACCCTGCGCTGGTTGGTTGCGGTCTGGAAAGGGCGGCGGAAGCGGCCTGTGGTGCCATCGCCACAGAGCCTCAAGGGGCTCCAGGCCTGGTATGTTGCACATTCGCAACGTCAGTCGGCATCGCCCCATAAGCGCGCATTCGCGACCGCCTTTGTGGAAAACGACTCATCGGACACGCTCGGCCAAATCCTGTGGCCCGATGCGACTGCCTACTGCGAGGAAACGCGATGTGGATAGGCAGTTGCCGGGTTGGCGGGAGCTGATCGTGGCTTGCGAGTTGCGAGCAGCAACGGCTCGTTCCCGGTGGCTGTCTCAGCCTCGACCCGGGTCAGACACGATGGCTGGCCGTCTGTCTCCGCTCATCGTCGGATGCTCCCCCCTGCTCCAGCGGGTGCTCGAGCTGGCGGTGTTGTACGCCCCCATTGATGAGCCGGTGTTGCTGCTCGGCCCGACGGGGGTGGGCAAGGGGCTGGTGGCAAAGCTGATGCATGAGGCGAGCGGCCGCCCGGGGGAGTTCGTGGCCGTGAGCGGGGGCCAGCTCGTGGAGTCGCTGCTCCATTCCCAACTCTTCGGGCACGAAAAGGGGGCATACACGGGGGCCGATCGGCGCGTCGCGGGGGCCTTCGAACGAGCGCGCGGGGGAACTCTGCTCGTGGATGAGCTGCAACTCATTCCGCAGAGCGCGCAGGGGGCGCTGCTGCAGCCCACCGGTGAGGGCCAGCTGCTACGGCTCGGCGCGGAGCGGGACACGAAGGTTACGGCGCGGCTGCTGTTCGCGTCTAACCGACCGCTCGACGAGCTCGAGGCTGAAGGGCGGTTGATGCCCGACCTGCGATACCGCCTCTACGACTTCGTGATCGAGATCCCGCCGCTCGTCGAGCGTCGGGTGGACATCGTCGTGTTGGCGTATCACTTCCTCGATCGCACCCGAGCGGCCGCTCCCGAGCGCACGCCCGCGATGTTCCACCCCGAGGCGATCGACCGGCTGCTCGAGTTCGATTGGCCGGGCAATGTCCGGCAGCTCAAGGGAGCGGTGGCGTACGCGTGCGTGCACGCCGCCGGTGAAGAGCAAATCTCGACTCGCCACCTGCCGGCGTACCTGGCTGCCGGACCGTGCCGGCAGCCGCTTCTCGATGTGACCGACCGCTCGCAACTGACCCAGTGGGCGTTCGAGCGGGCGGGCGGCGACCGCCGCGCGGCGGCGCGGCTGCTCGGCGTGCATCCCAACACGATCGACTACCGGAGGAAGCGGTGGGGGGCGGGAAGGGTGGAAGAGTGCTCGGGGTGACGTCGCCAAGGGAGGCCTCAACGGGCTTGCTCGCGGACAGTCCACCTCCGGATCGGCCTGGAGATCTTCCAGCCAATACAGCTTAGCACCCCTCCAAGTGGCTGGCTAAGCTGCGGCTGACGATGAAGACGTGGCGAATGGTCGCAGTCGACGGAATCGTTGCGAGATCGACTCGCCCACTTCGTGTCACCACCGTACTAGGGTCGACGTCGAGCGTGAGGATCGCGTTCGGAAACGAGCAGAATCGCACTACAAGGACTTGCCCGGCGTTCGCTTGAACTGTTCCTAGTGCTTCGTACAGCGAGGGCCACGAGGATGTGAGTGACACTTTGCGCTGAATCGTCGCCCGAGTTCCGGATACCAACCAACCGTCCGCCGGTCGGCTCAGATCAACAGTAGAGGTGCCGTATTGAAGTGCGACCACCGTGAGACTCTCAAAATAAAATCCGAGACCGTGGTAGGAAGGTCCCGCATCACCCTGGGATTGCACGATGGTGTCGCGAGCCGTGGCACATAGATGTCGTAGCGCCGCGAGTGGCTGGTCAAGCCTCAAGTAGCCGATCGAATCCGGAGACAAGGTAGGAATGTCACGGCTTGAAGACGGACAGGCCTGTGCGTTCGTCATTGCGCGCTCTTGCGCGCGGGCGGCGGCTAAAGGGGTTAACACGCCCGCACAGAGCAGCACAGCGCGCCACGTAAGGACCGGCTCGATCTTTGTCATCTCTGTCGGTCTTGAAGGCCCCACAGCAGGCTTGGTGGCAACCGCGACTTCGGTGATCTCCGGAGCCCTAAATGAGCGATGACATGATCTTGTATCAAGGCAGGACGATAGGACAAGGCCAGAGCCCCACCGTGGCACCGGAGGGTTTGATGGCGGTTGGAGCGTGTCATTCGCCGCACTTGAAATCAATCCTTACACGGCTCGATTGGGAGGGCGACACCCCGGTCGTGCTCGCCGTCAATGTTAGGGGTAAACACCCAGTGTCGTTGAGCCAAAAAGGCGCATACGCGGTACCCGGCACGCTCGTTGAGCTGACTTGCGCAACCTGAACAAGGGGCTTCTCCCAAGCGCTTCCGGCTGGCCCCGAGACTGTTAGCTGAACTCCCAGGCTCGTGTCATGGGCGCTCGAGAGCCCGGTGAGGTCCACAAGCACGAGAGTGCTGTGCGAGCGGTGCCTAGCATCCCCCCCTCCGATAACCGTATTCCACAGGGTCCAAGGCTCAGGGCCGATGATATCGGGTGAAAGGGTACTGGAACTGTCGTAGAACAGGTGTGCGTGGATGGCCGCTATGTGCACCACCGTCTCGCGACCCCCGACGCTCTTATCGCACGTGTCCGAAGGCGTGCGTGCTCGCTGGTCTGACGGCGGAGTCCAGCAAGACGAAACTCCTAGCAGAGCGAATAGCATAGTACTACTGATGACGGACAAGAGAACCTCTCGCAGTCCTCGTAGGGGACTCGTTGCACCGCTCGTGTCCGAAGCGTCCCAGCGGATGTGTAAGGCCCTAGTCTGTGGGTGGTTGGGCCGCGCTTGTGGCACTACCGCAGCTCGCAGACTATAACCAGCGAAAACGAAAGCGTTGCACCACCAATGGACGTACCCAACGACCTCTGCGTCTAGGGATGCCCCTGAGCCCAGTCCCCGCACTCGCTCAGCCTCCCCTTCGCCCCCGCAGCTACTGTCCCGAACAACTTGGGCCGTTGCCTTGCTGGAGCTCTGCGTTGAGCATTGCTTGGGTCCTCGCACTAAACGATGACTGGTTCCAGCCACGGAATTGGAAGTGCACGGCATCGCGCGGATCCTGGTCGAACCCAAGCCTGTGACCTAAGTTTATGATGTTGATCTGATTATCAACAGTCACGTTCTTCAGTGACAGATCCCACGCGAAGCCCCCCCCGTGGGCGCTCGTTCCTGGCGGAGCAACGGGGAAGTCTGTTTTGAGACCGAACATTTGCTCGACGTAGAGGCGCCCTTGGTCTCCGACAGACCTGAATCCCGGCCACGTCAATCGTGCGCCCTTGGAGCCAGCGAAATCGAGGAACTTTGTCGCATCAGGTGCGATCGACGCGTCGACAGTGAGTTTACCAGCCAGCGTTTGTGCTGTGCACAGGCCCTTGGGGTGTATCCCGGTGCCGCCCTGCGCTCCTCCCCCACCACCTCCACCCTTGCCGCCCCCACCGCCCCCACCACCGCAGTCATACGGCCCGCGCACGATCTGCCACCCGAGAAATGTCACACTGCCGTCACCGCCCACATAGGACCATGGGACAGCGTCGACGCACAGAGTGAGCCCGGTCGGATCCCGGCCGTTCACCGGATCGTCACCCGCGAAGACGTACGGGTTCAGTCCTCCCGCGAGCCCGATCGGATCCTCCGACAGAAACCGCCCGCTCTTCGGCTCGTACCACCGGCTCCGCATGTAGTACAGGTCCACCTCCGGCCCGAGCCACAGCGCCCCCTTGAAGCGCACCCGATCGATGTTGGCAAACGGCTTCGTGTCGGTCCCGCCGGTGAGCGTCCCCCAGGCGTCATAGCTGTAGGTGCGCTGCACGCTCTGGGCGTTGTCCGTGAGCGCGATGACGTTGCCGAGGCCATCCACCTGGGGATGATATTCCTGCCCGCCCACGACGACGGCGTGCGGGTTGTCGGCCCCGGGGAAGTAGGAGTACTCGGCCACGGACGCGGTGCCCACCCCGTTGAGCTCGGCCAGCAGGTTGCCGCCATCCCAGAGGAAGTGACTCTGCGCCACACCGTTCACGTCCTTGCGTATGAGGCGGCCCCCGGCGTCGTACTTGAACGCCACCCGCTGGCCACCTGTGGTCAGGCTGTCGAGCCGCGACTCGGCGGACCAGAAGAACGTCACGGTCTGGGTGCCGCAGGTCCGCGCGGTGACGTTCCCGTCCAGATCGGTGGTGTAGCTGCAGCCGTCGAAGTTCGCGATGCGGTTCCCGACGAGATAGCTGCCGCCCTTGTCGGTGCGGTTGTCGACCGAATCGTAGGCGAACTGCACGCTGCTCACGACCTGCCACGTCGTGCCTCCGGTATTGACGCAGGAGTTTCCATACTCGTCGACGATCGGCGGCGGATCGCCCGTGCAGTTCGGGGGCGGCGGACTCGACGCCACGACGTCCGCGTCGCTGATGACGCGACTGAGGCCGTCGTAGAGGTAGCGCTTGCCGCTCGTGCCGTCCCCCACGAGCTGCTCGGTGACCCGGCTCAGCGAATCGACCTGGAGGGAGCGCGATCGTCGGCGCGTTCTCTTTTTAGGAAGAATTTAGGGCATCACCACGCGG
>DASPXE010000198.1:0-16293 GCA_035637455.1 Gemmatimonadales bacterium | reverse complement strand
GAGCTCGTGCCCGCCGCCGAGTTGAGGCAGCTCCAGTTCGCCGTGGCGGGTAACTGCGACGGGATCGACCGCTTCGTCGGGACGTGGCACACGCACCCGTACCGAGCCGGCCCGGACGGCCGCGCGCTCAAGGAGCGCGGTCTGTCGGCGCTGGACCTCGAGACCTTCGCGTCCGCGCGGGATCTCGTCACCGTCGTCATGTGGGACGTGGATTCGCTCGACGTAGCGGCCAAAGGACCGGATGGCTCTGTGCGCCATCCGGCGCCGCTCACCTTGCGCTAGCGCGCCGGTCTCACCTCGGCGTCGAACACTCCCGTCAGGATCCGGCCGGTGCGCTTGACCTGCACCCACATGCGATAGTGGCCGGGCTGGGGAAAGGCGTACGGGAAGGACACCGCATCCGGGCGCACCGCTGGTTGCTCCCCGCTCCCCATCTGCATCTCGGCAAGCCGCTGCGCGAGCCGGCCGCGCACCGTATCCCCCGGCTGGCGCAGCACGAACGTTTCCTGCGCGGCGACGGAGATCGTTCCCTCCGGGTGCAGGTGCACGAACACCGCGCCGTCGTCCCGTACGATCATGGCGTGGCCCGCCATTCCCATGTACGGCTCGAGTCGTGCGGGTCGGCCGTCGGCAGTCCTGACCACGAACCGTAGCGGCGCCTCGCGATCCACCGCGAGCGGCTCGCCGCCGCGCTCCCACGTCATCGTCGAGCCATCGGCTAGTGTGACGGCGTTTCCCGTTTCCCCCTTCTCGTTTCCCGGCGCGGCGATCCAGGCGTCATCCTGGTCGGTTGGGCGCCAGGGTCCGGCCGGCGTCCCCAGCTCCGCCATTGCGACCAGCGTCTGTGCGAAGCCACTCTCGTGCACGATGTCGGCGTACAGGCGGTACGTTCCACCCGGCAGCGGCGGCAGGCTGGTCTCGAAGGTCGTCGAGTCGCGGGGGAGAGGATGGAGGTGGGCGAACCCGTCGAGCTGCCGGTTCCGGACCAGAAACAGGTGCATCAGGTGGCCGTGGTCCGGAATGAGCGGCGTCCACTGCCGCCGCTGGTTCGTCCATGAGGTGTCGTCGATCGCGAAATGCAGCACCGCTCCGGCAGCGGTCGCCCGCACCGTCGCGGCGGCGTGCAGCGGCTGGTACAGCCCGCTGCGGTACGCGGCATCGACCGTGTTCCACCACGCCCGCCCGCCAACCAGCGCCAGAGCCAGCACGACGGCGCTCGCAGCCGTGGCGATCCAGGCGCGCACGCTACGTCGCCGGTCGGGCTGCTGGCCCGGGGCGAGCCCGCTTTCCCGCACCGCGGCGCGGACGATGGTCAGCGCACCGAGGGAGAGGAACGCGCCGAGTCCCAGCAGTCCCATGCCGAGCGGCTTCGCGAGCGCGAGCCGGCGGGTTGCGACGGCCATCACGGGGACGAGCGCCGTGCCGGTGCCGCTCGCGCCCTCCACCGTGACTTGAACGCTGTAGGACCCGCCGCGCATCAGCCACAGCGCCGCGTTGTAGAGGGTCGAGTCTCCCGGAACGCGCTGGGCGACATCGGCCGGGGGCGGGGCCGCCGTTCGGGGATCCCAATAGACCGGCAGCACCAACACCTGGCGCACGGTCTCTCCGTCGAGCAGGCGCACCGTGATCTGCGCCAGTCCGGGCACGACGCCGGGGTTGCGGATGATGACGCGAATGGGGTAGGGTCCCGCCGCGCCCTCGAAGTACGTGTCGGGGCTGCCGACATGGGCGGAGGTGACGACGGCGGTTGCCCCGAGCGCGAGCAAGCGTGCCACGCAACGTCTCATCGTTGCAGCCGCTGCATCCAGTTACCCCACCACAGGCCGAGACGCGCTGATACGATCGCGAGCGCCGCGGCGATCGCGAGCCCCCCTGCGGTCACCGGGTCCGACCCGATCCGCCAGAACTCGTAGCGCCATGGGCCGAGCCGGCTCGAGTAGTCCCACTGATCCCCGCCGAAGAAGAAGTTGCGCGCGTGCGGCGTGAGCAAGAACTCGGTAAAGAACCACTGCACGACGCTGAAGACGGCAAGGAACGCGAGCCCCGCAGCGACGGAAAGGATCCAGTCACGGTTCCGACCGGCGCGCCGCAGCAACAGGTCGATCGCGGCCGCCGGGACCACAAGCAGCAGCGGGAACGGCGGCGGCACCATGTGGGTCACGGGGTTGAAGACCGGAGCGAGCTTGGGCGTCGCCGGCGCGAGCTGCAGGATCCAGATCGTGAGGAGCGAGAAGGCGATATACAGGGCCGCGGCGGTCGTCGCGGGCCAGGGCAGGCGGACGGCGCGCGCGACCGCGACCAGGAGGAGCGGCAAGACGCCCGCCGCCACCTTGTAGTAGAGTGCGTTGTGGGCATCGTTGGGGAAACCGAGCTGCTCGATCGCGACCGTCGTGGCGTTCTGGAGCAGGATCGCGACGAGGTACGCCGCCAGCAGGCCGTGCAGGCGGGACGGTTCCCGCTCGGGAGTGCGGTTCTGGAGCGAGAGCACCATGAAGAGAGCGCCGAGCTGGACGGCCCAGATGCCGAGCGCCAGGATCACGTGTGGGGGCGACAGCACCTTGACGTCGAGACCGTACGCGTTGTGCCACCAGTTATCGAACGGGGCCGACGTGATCATTGCGAAGGCGCCCCAGATGCAGACCCAGGCGCCGAGCGGCCCGCGGAACCCCCAGAACGTCACGGCCGCGGCTCGCTCGTCGGGCGTCCTCATGAGCGTGGTTTTCAGGACCACCCAGCCGCACGAGAGGCCCGCGAGCACCCCGCCGAGGTAGATGGCCATGTGGGCGGGCGTCCAGAAGGTGTCGCGCCCAATGGAGCGGTGCCACGAGATATCCCAGAGGATGCCCACCTTGGCGCTGGTGGCGGCGACGACCGCGGCCCACACGAACCAGGGGACGCCGCCGGCGCCCCACGATGCGGACGGCGCCGCAGCGCGAGCCGGTGTTACCACGGGAGTAGTCATGGTCGTCCTCGTCACTTCCTAGGCGGAGGAAAGACGCCCCGACCGAATTCGTCGGGGCGCCCCGAGCCTCTGGTAGGGGCGCAGCGTACTGCGCCCCTGCCGTTCACTTAACCTCTCGCGCCGACGCGCACCTCTGCCGGCTGCCAGATGCTGATCTTCCGGGTCTCCGGCATCAGGAACAGGCTGAGGAGGAACGCCACGGCCGGCACGGTGATGGGATAGACCAGCGCATGACCCAGGCTCTGCGACATGGTCAGCCCCGCTGCCTGCGCGGTCACGTACGCTGCGGTCGTGATGACCGGCACCAGTCCGCCGCCCCAGCCGTTGCCGATGTGATATGGCACCGACACGGACGAGTACCGGATGCGCGCCGGGAAGTACTCGGCGAGGAACGCGCCGATCGGGCCGTACACCATGCCCACGTAGGAGACCATGATCGCGACGATCAAGATCGACAGCGGGTAGTTGATGTTGGCCGGGTTGGCGGCGTTGCCGAGCGCCGTGTAGAGCGGGTAGTACGTGACCGCCGCGAGGAAGAACCCGGCGAGGATGATTGGCTTGCGACCGATCCGGTCAGAAAGCCAGCCGAAAAAGATGAGCGACGGCGTGGCGATGAGCAGCGCGAGGCCCGTGATGATGGCCGGGTGTAAGACATCCGGCTTCTGCACCTGTTGGATGAAATAGAGCGCCCAGAACTGGCCGCTGTACCACACCACCCCCTCGCCGATCACCACGATGCTCGCAATGAGCACGTATTTGACGTTCTGACTCCAGAACGCCTCCCGCCACGGATTGGCCGCCGTTTGTCCCTTCGCCTTGATGGCCTGGAAGATCGGCGTCTCCTGGAGCTGCAGTCGGATGTAGATGGCGATCGCGACCATGAGCAGCGACAGCAGGAACGGGATGCGCCATCCCCACGCCGTGAACGCTTCGGTCCCCAGCACCTCGCGCGTCACGATGATGACCACCAGGGACACCACGATGCCGAGCGTGGGCGACGTCTGGAGCCAGCCGGTGTAGTAGCCCCGTTTCTCGTCCGGCGCATGCTCGGCGACGTAGGTGATGGCGCCGCCATACTCGCCGCCCAGGCACAAGCCCTGGATGAGGCGAAGCAGCAACAGGAGAATCCCCGCCGTTGCGCCGATCTGGGCGTAGCTCGGCACGAGGCCGATGAAAGCCGTCGCCAGACCCATGCCGCTCAGCGTGATCAGGAACGTGTACTTGCGGCCCACGATGTCGCCGATGCGGCCGAAGACGAAGGCTCCGAACGGGCGAATCAGGAACCCGGCGGTGAAGGTTCCGACCGTCTTGATGAGCGCGCTTCCGGCGGCGCCTGCCGCGAAAAACTTGACCGACAGCAGTGCGGCCAGACTCCCGAAAATGTAGAAGTCGTACCACTCGATTACGTTCCCGACTGCTGCGGCGATGACGACCCTGCGAAGGTCCTTCAGGGCGAGTTGGGGCGCAGTCATGACTTCCTCGGGTCGGTGGTGGAAGTTCGAGTTTCCCGCTGGAACGGTGCCCTGTCAAGTACGGTCGCCGGTCCCGCCGGCGACGAGTCCCTTAGCGCGCCACTTCTCGAAGATTTTCTTCACCTGCTGGTGCGCCTCGTCCAGTGCTTGCTTGGCGCTCATCCGCCCGGTCGCCGCGTTGGCGAACATGGTCGGAAGGACGAATGTGTCGAACACCTCGCTCTCCGCCGGGTTGGCCGGTCCGGGGTGCCCGATGTTGGTCGCCCATTGGAGCGCCGTGCTGATCGGCTTGAGCTTCGCCGGCGGGTTCGAGCCGAAGGGGTCGTTCGCCGTGACCTGCTCCAACCACTTGTTGCCCGAGGCCGGCTTCTGGCCCACTGCCGCGCCCGGGTCCGCGACCGAGCCGGGGAACGAGGGGAAGTTGTAGAGCTTGCTCCCCAGGACCGCGTCACGGTAGTGGCCGATCAAGTCGAGCAGGAACTGCTTCGCGACATCCGGGCTCTGCGCGAACTTCCAGATCACGTAGATCCCCATCACGTGCTCGCTCGCCCACCGCGTCCCGCGCGGCCCCTTCAGTGCCGGAACGAAAAAGATGTCGTCCGCCACCGGCAGCTTGTTGTCCTGGGCCGTGCGGTAGGCAGAGATCGAATTGAGGATGTAGCCGGTCTGGCGGGCGTTCAACGCTTGGTTGTTCGACGCGGCGTTCCAACTCATGACCGACGGGTTCATGCCCGCCTTGAAAAGGCGCACGCCGAATTCCAAGGCCTCGAGCGCGTGATCCGACTTGAGGACGACGTTCTCGTTCTGGTCCTGCACCGACCCGTCGAACGACCACAGCATGGCGCGCGCAGCCATGTTCGAGTCGAGCTCCTGCGACATCCCGATGCCGATCGGGATCTGGATTTCCGGGTGCTTGCTCTTGATCAGCGGCGCCGCCTTGACGAGGTCCTCCCACGTGACGGGGCCGTCTGGCATGCCGATCTCGGTCCAGAGACTCTTCAGGTAATCTCCGGGATCGGGCACGTAGTTGTCGCTGAAGCCGAACCACTTGCGCGTGACCGGGTTGTACGTGCTGCGCTTGCACAGGTCGAGGATCGGTCCGTTCTGGCGCTCGGCCTCCTGGACGACGTCCGCCATGTCGAGCACCTGCGGCTCGAACGCCCCGGGGGGCGAGAGGAACTGGAACAGGTCGTGCCCCTGCTGCGCCGCGACCTCGGCGTTGGCCCGCGTCCCCAGGTCGGCGAGGGCGATGTGGTCGACCGTGACCTCTACTCCCTTCGCCGTCCCCCAGTCCTTGGCGTACTTGTCGAACCACCCGTCGTACGAGGGGACGAAGTGGCTCCACTGGAGGATCTTGAGCATCTTCTGCCGGCGCCTGATCCGAATCGTGGGACCCAGCGCGATGGCCGCAGCGGCCCCGGCCGTCGTGGTGACGAACTCGCGCCGTTGCATTCGTTTCTGCTGCTTCATGGACCTACCCTCCATTGGCTCAAAGAAAGGGTGTCAGGTACCCCGGGGCGGTGCCCCGGGGTTCCCGAAACCTGGCGCCTCTCAAAGCGTGTACAGCACGCTCAAGGCGACCTGGTCGGCGCTGTTCGGACCTGTGGCAGCATATCGGGTTACCGCGCGGAAGTACTCAAGCCCGAGCGCGTAGCGACCTGCCCGAAACCGCAACAAGGCGTCCGCGTCGTGGCTCAACTGACGGGACAGGGTGCCACCGGTCTCGCTCGTGAAGCGTGCCGCGTCCGGTTGGTCCATTCCGTAGTAGGCCCAGAGGCTCCAGCGCGGTGTGAAGTCGTATCCTGCCTGCGCCCACGCGCCCCACCCTCGGATGTTCCCCTGCTGGGTGATGTGAGCGAACTGCTGCCCGATCGCCTTCCCGTAATAGAAGTTTCCGTGCAGCGTGAACTTGCTGGGCGCGATGTTCAAGCCCGCCTCGAACCCCCACGCCGACAGGTTCTTGCCGGCGACGCCCGTGCCGCTCGTATCCTTCCAGTCAACATGGCCGACGATGTAACCGCTCCAGTTGAGCTTCGGGGTTCTCCTTCCGAGGTTGAGTCGCGCCTCGAACTGTGGAACGCCCGATGCCTCTCCGGTGCCGATGCCGAGCTGCGCAGCAGCGTCCCGACCGGGGCCGGCCGGTCCGGAGCCCTTGAAGGCAGCGAGCTGCAGCTGGGCGTTGACCGGCTTCCCAGGGGTGAGGTCGTGGTACAGGAAGAGGCCGGGGTAGCGCCAGCCCACCATCCCGGTGGCGCCGTACCCGAGCGGAAACGCCAGGTGCGTCAACGAGACGGGCACTTCGCCGAACATCGGCGACCAGAACTGCCCGATCCGCAAGGTCGTGCGGCCATTCGTCAGGTCGACGTACGCGAAGCGGATGCGCATCTGCGGCTGCTCATCGCCGAACGGTGGGTTGCCGTTGAACGTCCCGAAGAAGTCGGACTCGAGCGTGGCCCTGGGGAACCACTTGCCGAGCACCGGGCCGGCGGCGAAGGTGAAGTTGATCCGCGTGTTCCGGACATCGCCATCGGTGAAGACCTTGTCAGTGGTGGCCTGGGCCGAGTCCGCCAACTCTGCGTTTTGCCCCTGCCCGAACGCCCCGAACCGCCCATGGTTCGCGAAGTAGCTCGCACTGATGAATCCGGTGATCGTGAGCGTCTCCCCCTCCCCCAGCTTGACCACCTGTCCTGCCGGCTGCTGGGCCGCGGCGGGAGCTGCACCCCAGATGATGAACATGACCGCGACAGCGAGCCCGAAGAACGATGCCATTCGGATTCTCATGACATCCCCCCCGTGTGAAAGGGTGGTGAAAGATCGGCCCCGGCCTCAATTCTGAGCCGGTCCGACCGGATGCGCCAGAGCACGGTTTATCCCTTCACGGCGCCCATCGTGAAGCCCTGGATGAAGCGGTCGATAAAGAGGTTGTAGACGATCGCCAGCGGGATGCTGGTGAACAGGGCGGCCGCCATGAGCGCTCCCCAGTGGTACACGTCGCCGCGCACCAGCGCAATGGGTACGCCCAGGCTCACCGTCATTTTCTCGACCGAGCTGATGAACGTCAACGCGTAGACGAATTCCTGCATCACCAGCGTGAAAGTGAAGACGACCACGGTGAGGATCCCGGGCACGATCAGCCGCGGCGCGACTTTGAGGATGACGGCGAGGCGACTGTATCCGTCGATCATCGCCTGCTCCTCGATCTCCCACGGGACCGAGCGGAGAAACCCCATCACGAGCCAGGTACAGAACGGGATCGTCATGGTCGGATAGATCAGGATCAGCGACGCGAGCGAGTTCTGCAGGCCCAGCAGCGAGACGAGTCGCGAGAACGGGACGAACAGCAGCGTGGGGGGGATGAGATACGTGAAAAAGATGCCCATCCCCATGCGCTCGCCCCAGCGTCCGGCGAGCCGGGCCAGGCTGTAGCCGGCCGGTACCGCCACCGCCACCGTGATTACGACGACCGCCGCGACCACCAGCAGCGTGTTCAGGACCCAGCGGGGGAAGTCGGTTTGTCCGAACAGCAGTTTGACGTGCTCGAGCGTCGGTGGGTCGTTGAAGATCCACGGGATGTGGCTCAGATCCGACGCGCCGACGTAGAGGTCGCGATTCTGCTTGAACGCGGTGATGAGCATCCAGTAGAACGGAAACCCGGCGAAGACCACGAAGCCGAGCGCCGCCGCGTACAGCGCCACTCGCTTCATCGCGCCCCGACCTCCGCCCGGCGGGCGAGCCGCAGCATCGCGATCGCGACGACGATCAGGAAGGGGAGCAGGAACACGGCGATCGCCGCCCCCTGCCCGAGATCGGCGCCGAGGATGCCGCGCTGGAAGGCGAGGGTGGGCAACACATGCGTCGTGTTGGCCGGCCCGCCGCCTGTGAGGATGTACACTACGCCCAAGTCGGTCGCGGTGTACACCACGCCGAACAGCACCGCGACGGTGACCACCGGCAGCAGTAGCGGCAATTCCACCTGGAACAACCGCCGCCAGAATCCGGCGCCGTCCACGATCGCTGCTTCGACGATCTCCTGCGGGATCGACGACAGCCCCGCGAGCACGATCACGGTCGCGAACGGGAAGATCCGCCACGCCTGCACAATGATGATCGCGAGCAGGGCGAGCGCAGGCTCGCCGAGCCAATACAACCAACCGTGCAGCAGGCCGGCCGCCTTGAGCGTCCAGTTGATCACGCTGAACGTCGAATCGAAGATCCAGGTCCACGCGATCGCCGCGAGCGACACCGGCACCGCCCACGGCAACAGCAGGACAAACCGGGCGAAGCGCTTGCCCCGGAACGTGGCGCGGAACACCTGGGCGGCGGCCGTCGCCAGCACGACGACGAGCAGCTGCGAGCCGATCGTCACCACGGCGGTGTTGCGCAGCGCCCTCAGAAAGATGGGATCGGCGAGGATGGCGGCGTAATTCCGGAGGCCGGCCCACCCGAAGCGGAGACTGCCGGCGGTCGCGTCGCTGAAGCTCAGCACGATCGCGAGGACGAAGGGCACCCCCACGAGCAAGATCACATAGGCGAGGGCGGGGGCGAGCATCACGCCGCCCAGCACCTCCTCGCGGTCGGCTAGCGTCCGCCGCGGCGTCACTGCGGCCGCCTCAATCCGGTGGCGGCGTCGAAGTAGCGCAGCAGTCGGCGCGGCACGGCGAACTCGTGCGTCTCGCCTTCCGGGATGGCCAGCGCGATGTTCGCCGGCAGCTTCGCGATGACCGTGGCATCGGGCGCGGCGCTCTCCAGCACGGATCCGTACACGTAGCGATCCGATCCCAGGTACTCCACCCGCCGCACGGAGAAGGGCAACGTCCGCAGGTCCTCGCCCGGGCCGAAGACGCTGCGCGGGAGCAGGTGCTCGGGTCGGAAACCGAGCAGCGTGCCGGCAGGAAGCGAGGGGTCGCGCAGGTCGACCAGGTTCATGGGCGGCTGCCCGACGAACGTCGCCACGAAGGTGTCGACAGGATCCTCGTACACCTCTTGTGGCGTCCCCACCTGGCGCACCTTGCCGTGCTCCATCACCACGATCCGGTCGCCCAGCCCCATCGCTTCGACCTGGTCGTGCGTCACGTACACCGTGGTCGTCTGGATGCGCCGCTGGAACCGCTTGAGATCGTCCCGGGCGGTATTACGCAGCTTCGCGTCGAGGTTGGCCAGGGGCTCGTCGAGCAGAAACACCTTGGGGTCCCGCACCAGGGCGCGGCACAGGGCCACGCGCTGGCGCTCCCCGCCGGACAGCTGGCGCGGGTAGCGGTCGAGGTAGCGGGTGATGCTGAACATGTCGGCCGCCCAGCGCACCTTCTCCTCGATCTGCTTCCGGGGCGTCCGGACCGCTTCGAGCGGGAACGCGATGTTCTGGAAGACGGTCCGGTGCGGATAGAGCGCGTAGCTCTGGAACACCATCGCGATACCGCGGGCCCGGGGCGGCACGTCACCGTCCACGCGCTCGCCCCCGATGTAAATCTCGCCCGCCGTCGGTCGCTCGAGCCCCGCGATCATGCGCAGCAGGGTGGTCTTCCCGGACCCCGAGGAGCCGAGCAGGACCAGGAACTCCCCGTCGCGGATCGAGAGGTCTACGCCATCGACCGCGTGAAGATCACCAAACTGTTTTCTTAAGCTCCGGATCTCGATGCCAGCCACCGTCGGAGCGCTAGCTCCCCGGCTTGCGGCCGTGCGACGTGGTATCGGGCGGCTTCGCCAGGTTCACCGGCGGAGAGTAGATGATGCGGTACGGGTTCTCGGGCACCTGCAGCTGCTTCACGACCTCCGGCGGTGGGCCGGCAGGATATGCTGCCCGCCCGCGGGCACCGCCCCCGCAGGCTAGGAGCGTGACAAAGGTGCCGCTCGTAACCGCCACTCGCATACGCACAGCGGCGTGCATGGTGCCCCCTGGTTAACGACTCGTGTTTGACGGGCGTGTGCTGGTCCGGTCACCGTCCGGCGCCGGCTCACGCAACGCGTCGTCCGACGGCGCTCCGCGGGACAGCCAGTCTCGGAACGAATCAGCTTCCTGCGCCAGGCGCCATTCCTCGAAGATCGAGAGCGCCATCGCCCGTACGCCGCCCTCGGCTCCGCCTGCGGCCAGACATTGCTCGTGTAACCAGGCCTCGAACTGGTCCGGCGCGGGGTCGGCCGCGATGGCCCGTTCGAGGAGGTCTCGCTTGATCGTCAGCCCGATCGCGTCGGGGGTCGTGTCGCGCTTGCGGCGCCGGCGTCTCCCCTCGGAGGCGTCGAGGGCGGCGAGCAGCTCGCGGCAAACTTGGCCCGGGCGGGTCTCGGGACCGTCGGTCACGTCGGTCGCCACCTCCACCATCCTCCACCAGCCTCGATCCGGGCCTCCAGCGCGTACCCCGGCCGTTCGGGACGCTGGTAACCTCGCTCCAGGGCCGCGACGTCTAGCGGGACCGTCTTGAGGTCGTCCAGGAGGATCGCCCCAGCGGCGAGTGGCCGCACCGTGGTGAGCCCCTTCAGGTACCCCTTGCACGTGTGGCAGACTTCGATCTTGCGCATCTGCTCATCGCTCTCGGGCGTGAGATACCCGAGCTTCTGGTGGTCGGTTTCGTCGCAGAAAACGCAGCGCAGCATGGGGATCGCCCACCCCGTGCCGCAACGACCGCAGCGCAGCTGGCGCTTGCGCTCGAGCCCGGTGTACTCCGCCACCACCGGCCAGGCGCCGCACAGCGGGCAGTAGCCCTCCCACCACGTGCCCGGCAGGTGACGCGTCAGCGCCCGCCCGCACGCCTGCAGCAGCGGCAGTGCCGCCAGCTGGGCGAGCACGCGGAGGGCCTGCGGCTCGGCGCCGGCCGCCCCGGCGAGCGCGTCGATGCGAGCGTCGTCCTGGCACACCGCAGCCTCGAGCAGCGCGACACCGTCGACGCTCCGTGGCTTTACTCGGGCGGCGACTTGGAGCACCCGACGCACCCATCCTCGGGCCGCCCGCGCGTCGAGCGTAAGCTTCGCTCGAAACAACAGCGGCGCCTTGACGGGGCGATCCGCCGCCACTTGGGGCACGGCGGCTTCCCACACGTCGCCGGCTTCGCTCTCGCCCAAAGCAGACTCCAACAACCCGAGCCACGCCTCGGACTCGGGGCGTTCGCGCCGGGCGTCGGCCACCAGCGTTTGCAGCTCTACGTTCCTGGGGCGCCGAAGGCGGGCATGGGGCCAGAGCATTTCACCTTCGCGGTGCGGCAGGGCGTCCGATAATACATCCGCGCGCCCTGGTGCAATTCGGTGACGGCGTCGTGGTTGCCCAGATCGGCGCCGGGCCCGCCCCCCCGCACGCGCGAGGCCTCGGGGCTCGCACAACCCACCAGGCAGACCAAGGTCAGCCCCAGCCACCAGCGATGTCGACGTCTTGTAAACATGCTACATCCCAGCCGCCACGCGGTAGCGGTCGATTCCCTCGGAGGCGAGCATGGTGGCGAGCCGCAGCAGGAAGCCGCCGAGCAGCACGAGCCTGGCGGCCTGCGCCGGCTTCGCGTGCAACCGCAGCGGAGCGAGAATCCCTGCGCCGACCACGCCCACGAGCAGCACCAGCCCCCAGAAGCTCAGCCACACGCGGATGATCGAGCCGAGGGAGATGAGGAAGAGGGCGAGCACCAGAAGCTCGAGCACGAGCGCCCTCGTGTCGAACGACGACAGCCACTCGAGCGAACGTTGTGCGGCCCCCCGTCCCGGCGCCAGGAGGATCAGCATGGCCGCGCCGGTCGAGGCGCCAGAGACGAGGAACAGCGCGCCCAGCCAGGGGCTGTCCGCCCAGATGGGACGATTCGTGACCGAGAGCAGCACCCCGGTGTAGCCGGCGACGAAGAAGCCAAGGATACCGCCCACGCCGGAGACGAGCTTGGCGAGCCCGCCGCGCACGACGCCGCCAACGGCGCGGAGCGCTGCGTTGCGGAGCCGTCCCTCCTCGGCCCTGGCCCCGAGCGCGGAGAGCACCGAGAACAGCCCGAACAGAAGAATCGCCCACGCCCCGAAGGAGATGGGCGACCACGCTTTGAAGATGACGGCCGGGAAGTGTTCCGACTGGAACAGCATGTGCCAAAACCGCAGCGGCTGTCCCAGATCGACCGTCAGGAGCAGGCCGGAGAGAATCGCCCCGACTGCGGCGACGTCATACCCAGCGCGCACCACGGGGCGGTCCTCCGGCTTACCGAACCACTCCAGGATGGCCGCCAGGAAGTACGCGCCCCCCGCGAGCCCACCGACGTAGAAGTAGGGGATGATGAACCACGTCCAGTGCGGCGCACCGCTGAAGAAGGTGTCGGACATCAGTTTTGGCCCCCCCCTCCTCCGCCCGGACCGCCCATGTCGTCCATGCGGTGCTTGCGCAAGCCCACGAGCGCGAGCACTCCCAGGACCGCCGCGCTCGCCACGGAGAAACTGGCGCTCTTGCTCAGGTTGCGCGTCGGCAGTTGTGGTTTCAGGGGCAGGCCGTACACCTCCGGCTTGTCCACGAGCAGGTAGAACGAGTTGAGCCCGCCGAGCGCGCCGTTGGGGTCGGCGCCGTACAGGTCGGCTTTGGTGCCCTGGGCGCGGAGTTGCTCGACCCGTTTCTGCGCCCGCTGCCGCAGCTCGGTAATCGGCCCGAATTGGATCGAGTCGGTCGGACAGGCTTTGGAGCACGCAGGCTCGAGGCCCACCTTGAGACGGTCATAACAGAGGGTGCACTTCTGCGCCGTGCCCGAAACCGGGTTGATGTCGATGACGCCGAACGGACAGGCGGCGATGCACGCCCGGCAGCCGTTGCACACGTCGGACTGGATCACCACCGTGTCGAACTCGGTGCGGATGATGGCACCGGTGGGACACACTTCCAGGCAGCCCGCCTGGACGCAGTGCTTGCACACGTCGCTCATCATCAGCCAGCGGCCGTCGTACGGACCCTTGAACTGCTCGATGAATCGGACGTGGCGCCAGTGGATGCCGTCGAGGCGCCGGGTGTTGTCGTAGCTGTCGCCGCTCAGCGTCCCGACGCCCCCGTTCTCGGCCGGGAGCTGATTCCATTCCTTGCAGGCGACCTCGCACGCTTTGCAGCCGATGCAAACCGTGGTGTCGGTGAAGAACCCCATGGCCTCGGCCATATCACGCCTTCTCCACGTTGCAGACGAACGCCTTGCCCTCGTGGATCGACACGTTGGGATCTCCCACCCAGGCGGTCAGGTCGTTGACGACATCGCCGGTGGAGAGCCCCATCCAGCCCCAGTGCCAGGGCATGCCGACGTGGTGGATGTGCTTGCCGCCGACGTTCATCACGCCGATGCGATCGGTGACGAGCGCCTTCGCGCGGATGTGGCCGCGCGGGCTCGAGACGACGACCCAATCGAGGTTCTTGATCCCCTTCTCTTGCGCGAGCCCCTTGCCGAGCTCGATGAACAGCTCGGGCTGGAGCTCGGCTAGCCACGGCAGCCAGCGGCTCATGGCACCCGCCAAGTAGTGCTCGGTGAGGCGGTACGTGCTGATGACGTATGGGAACTTCGGATCGCCTACCACCGCGAGCTGGTTGTAGGGCTTGCCCGGCGCCCAGACCTTGTGCACCGGACTGGTCTGTTGCTTGTACAGCGGGTTATGGATCGGCGACTCGTGCGGCTCGTAGTGCGTCGGCAGCGGGCCGTCCACGAGGCCGGCGGGCACGAACAGCCAGCCTCTGCCGTCCGCTCGCATGATGAACGGCTGGCTGCCGGACAGGGCGTCGAGGCCGATGCCGTCCGGCTTGGGTTGCGCGTCGGGCGCCTTGGTCGCGCCGAAGTCGGGCACGTCGTAGCCGACCCACTTTCCCTTCGGCACCGGCTTCCCGGTCTTCGGATCGGGTGGGTTCACGAAGCTCGCATCCCACCAGATCCAGCGCTTGCGCTCGCTCCAGGGGTTGCCCTTCAGGTCGGCGGACGCGCGGTTGTACATGACGCGCCGGTTGGCCGGCCAGGCCCAACCCCACTTCAGGTGCGCGCCCGGCACCCCCGGTGGATCGGGCTCGCGCCGTGCGGTGAGGTTCTGATCCCACGCCGGGTAGCAACCGCAGTAGATCCACGACGCGCACGTCGTCGACCCGTCATCTTTCAGCTCGGCGAAGCCTTTGAGATGCAGCTTCGGATCGGCCGTCTGATAGCCGTTGATCTCCCGCAGCACTTTACGCGCACTGATCTCGCCGGGGTAGAGCGGCTCTTCGCCTGCATCCGGGTCGAAGTCCCACGAGACGCTGTTCCAGCCCTGGTCACGCGGCAGCTTCGAGCCGGCGTACGCCTTCTTGAGCCGCTTCGCCAGGTTGTGGTAGAACCAGCTGTCGGTGCGGCAGTCCCCCGGCGCCTTCGCAGCGAAAGAATGCCACTGCAGCATCCGCTGCGTGTTCGTGAAGCTGCCGTCGTACTCGGCGATCTGGGTGGACGGGAAAAAGAAGATCTCGGTCTTGATGTCCTCGATCTTCACTTCGCCGCTTTTCACCTCGGGGCCCAGATACCAATGCGTGGCCGTCTCAGTGAGCCAGTTGTCCTTGACCACCAGCCAGTCGAGCTGCCGCAGCGCCCGCCGGGTCGCTCCTCCGTTGAGCGAAGTGGCCGGATTCTGCCCGACGCAGCACATCCCTTTGACCTTGCCCTCGGCCATGGCGGCGAACATGGCGATGTGCGAGTGATCGCCCAGAATTTTCGGGTGCCAGTCGTAGCCGAAGTCGTTCTCGGTGGTCGCTGCCGCGCCGTACATCGATTTCAAGTACGAGACGAGGAACTTCGGCGTGTTGCCGTAATAGCTCGTGGGGCTGGTCTCCGCCGCCATGTAGTCCCGCAGCGTCTCATGCGGCCGCAGCGCCGACGGCGCGTTCATGTAGCCGTGGATGCTGTGGTACAGCGTCGGCACATCGGTCGAGCCCTGGATCGCCGCGTGGCCGCGCAGCGCCATCACACCGGCACCGGGCCGGCCGATGTTGCCCAGCAAGAGCTGTAGCAGCGCGCAGCAGCTGATCATCTGGACGCCGTAGGTGTGCTGCGTCCACGCCACTGCGTAGGCGAACGCGCTGGTCCGGTCGCGACCGGAATTCTCGAGCAGCAGCTCGGCCACCTTGACGAACTTCTCTTTGGGCGAGCCGCACACCTGCTCTACCATCTCGGGCGTGTAGCGGCTGAAGTGCCGCTTCAGGATCTGAAACACGCAATGCCGATTCTGGAGCGTCGGGTCCTTCTCGGCCGGCCCCGGTTTGAGCGACCGCACCAGGTCGTCGAACGGCGGGCCGGCGCGCTTGGCGATCAGGTCCTTCGTGGCCGGGCCGGGGGGCTTGGGCCCGCGCTTGTACGCCCAGGTGGCGTTGTCGTAGCGACCCTCGAGCCCGTTGTACGGCCAGAACGGTGGCTCCGAGAATTTCACCAACCCCGAGAACACGCCGTCCAACTCCTCGGTGTCCTTGAAGTCCTCGTTGATGATCGTCGCGGCGTTGGTGTAGTTGACCGCGAACTCCCTGAAAAAGGGGTCCGTGTTCCACCGCTTGCTGTTGATGACGTAATTGATCAGTCCACCGAGGAATGCGATGTCCGAGCCCGCGCGGATCTGCACGTGCAGGTCCGCCATGGCACTGGTGCGGGTGAAGCGGGGGTCGACGTGGACGAGCTTCGCGCCGTTCAGCTTCGCCTTCATGGGCCAGCGGAACGCCACTGGGTGGCACTCCGCCATGTTCGACCCCATGACCACGAAGCAGTCGGTGTGCTCGAGGTTGCGCGGATACAAGGTCGCCGCGCCCCGACCGAACCGTGTCCCCAGACCGGGGACGCTAGAGCTGTGTCATATTCGCGCCTGGTTTTCGATGGCCACCACCCCGAGCCCGCGCCAGAACTTCTGACACACGTGATTGAACTCGTTGTCGAGGGTGGCGCC
>DASPXE010000197.1:0-5797 GCA_035637455.1 Gemmatimonadales bacterium | reverse complement strand
GACCCCCCCCGTCGGCCCGGGTGCGTGCGGCCCCACGGTTCGAGGAGATGTTATGAGACGACTTCGCTGCATCATCGCTGCCCTCCTGGCGGTACTCTGGACGGCGCCGCTCTCCGCGCAACAGCCCACCGGTACGATCCGGGGACGCGTCACGGACGCTGCGACCCAGCAGCCGCTCACGACAGTCTCGGTTACGGTCGGGAGTCACACCGCCCTGACCCAGGCGGACGGTCGCTTCGTCCTTGCAGGTGTCCCCGCGGGCGCGGACACCGTGCGGGCGAGGATGCTCGGGTACGGACCGGCGCGGCAGGCCGTCACCGTCGTGGCAGGCGACGCCGTCGTGGTCGATCTCGCCCTGACGGCCCAGGCTGTGGGTCTGTCGGAAGTCGTGGTGACAGGGTACGGGGTGCAGCGGGCCGGGGACATCACCGGCGCCGTGACGGCAGTGACCGACTCGCAGTTCAACACCGGCCGCATCCTCAGCCCCCAGATGCTGATCCAGAGTAAGGTGGCGGGGGTGCAAGTCGTGGATAACAACGACCCGGGCGGCGGCCTGTCGCTCCGGATCCGTGGCCCCACCTCGGTGAATGCCAGCAGCGAGCCGCTGTACGTCATTGACGGCGTGCCGCTCGGCACCGGCGCCGGTGGCGGCCTCTCCGCCGGTCGCGACCCCCTCAATTTCCTCAGCCCCAACGACATCGAGACCATCACGGTGCTGCGAGACGCTTCGGCCGCCGCCATCTACGGGTCGAACGCGGCGAACGGCGTCGTGCTCATCACCACGAAGGGGGGGAAGGGGCGGCAGGGAACCGGGGTCGAGTACAGCACGAGCGCGTCCGCCTCATCGGTCACCAGACTACCGGACATGCTGAACGCCGCCCAGTTCGCCGCTGCCGTGACTCAGTACGCCCCATCAAGAATCGATTCGCTGCGCGGCGCCAACACCGACTGGCTCGGCCTCATCGACCGCACCGGCTACGGTCAGCAACACGATGTGGCATTCTCGAGCGCGGGCAACGACATGAGCTACCGCCTGTCGCTCGGCTACTTGAACCAGGACGGCGTCATCCGGGCGAGCTCGACAGAGCGGGTGTCGCTCGGGCTCAACTATCAGCAGCGCTTCTTCAGCGACCGTCTCAACGTGCGTACGAGCGTGCGGGGGTCGCGCGCCGTCGACAAATTCACCCCGGGCGACGTGCTCGGCAACGCTGCCGCGATGGCGCCTACGCAGCCGGTCATGGATCCGACCAGCGCCACCGGGTACTGGGACTGGAACACGACCAATGCGTCCCCGAGCAATCCCGTGGCCAGCCTGAACCTGGCGTCCGACCATGGCACGACCTGGCGCAGCGTCGGCAATGCGCAGGCCGAGTACCGGATGCCCTTCGTGGAAGGATTGACTGCCCACGTCAACTTGGGCTACGACCTTGCGAAGGCCGATCGCACGACTTTCTATCCGAGCAACCTGGCCGCCCAGGTGAGACAGGGCCAGGGCCTGCTTTTCCTTGCGAACAACACGCAAGTGAACTCGGTACTCGACGCGTACGGGGGCTACGCGCCGTCGCGCAGCTACGGACCCGGCAGGATCGATCTGGTCGGCGGCTACTCCTTCACGCAGTCGCACGCCGAGTATCCTTCGCTGCGCGAAACGGGTCTCAGCAGCAACCTGCTCGGCGACAACGGCATCCCGACGGCCGCGAACGTGCGGAATACCAGGGACATCGTCGACTACAAACTCATCTCCTTCTTCGGGCGGCTCAACTACAACATCGGCGACCGCTACCTTGCGGCGCTGAGCGCCAGACGCGATGGGTCTTCGCGCTTCGGCCCGGGGAACCAGTGGGGCACGTTCCCATCGGTGGCGCTGGCGTGGCGGATTTCGCAGGAGCCGTTCATGCGGGGGGTCGGCTCGCTCTCGGACCTGAAGCTGCGCGCGTCCTGGGCCTGGACCGGCAACCAGGCGATCGGAGACTACCTGCAGTACCCGACGTATACCTACAGCGACGGGCAGACGAAGGTGCAGTTCGGTAACACGTTCGTCACCACGATCCGCCCGAGCGCCGTCGACCAGTTCATCCACTGGGAAAAGACCAGCGCGTACAACGCCGGCGTCGATGTCGGCCTCAGCAACCAGCGCTACAGCGGCTCGATCGACTGGTACACCAAGAACACCACCGATTTGATCTTCAACGTCCCCGTCGCCGCCGGCACGAACCTCGGCAACTTCGTCACGACCAACATCGGCAGCATGAGAAACCGGGGCTTCGAGGTCATCCTGAATGCACGCCTGTTGGAGGGACGTGCGAGCGGGCTGGTCTGGACCGCTGCGTTCACCGCCAGCCACAATACGAACGAGCTGCTCACGATCAACCCGAACAAGAGTGTATCGAAGATCCTGACCGGTAACATCTCGGGTGGTGTAGGCAACTTTGTCGAGGTGCTTCAGCCAGGAGTGCCGGTCAACTCGTTCTTCGTGTATCAGCAAAAGTACGGCGCGAATGGGAAGCCGATCTACAGTTGTTGCACCAATGACAGCCTGCTCAAGATGTACGTGGACCAGCCGACCGTCCGCGACACCGTCGCCTGCCCGGCCGCCCCGGGATGCGTCGGCCTGTACCGGCCGGACGGGGTCATCAACGACGCCGACCGCCGGCCGTTTCACGACCCGGCCCCGAAGTGGATACTGGGACACTCGTCGTACTTGAGCTACGGGCGCTTCGACGCCAGCTTCACGCTGCGGGCCTACCTGGGGAACTGGGTCTACAACAACGTGGCGTCGGCCAACGGGGCCTACCAGAACCTCACGGGGTCGGGAATGCCGAGCAACCTGCATGCGTCGGTCCTAACGACCGGGTTCGTGGTTCCGCAATACTACTCGGATTATTTCGTGGAGGATGCCTCGTTCCTGCGGATGGATAACATCACGCTCGGCTACGCGTTCACCTACCGCGGGCAGCCGTTGCACGTGTTCGCCACCGTACAGAACGCGTTCACCATCACCGGCTACAGCGGCGTAGATCCGACGGCGGGGCTGAACGGCCTCGACAACAACATCTATCCGCGTGCGCGCACCATCACCACCGGCCTGAGCGTCCGGTTCTAGGGGGACGAACGACATGAACCGCACAACCAAAGCAGTGAGCGTCGCCGCCGCCCTGCTCTGCGTGACCGGGACCGGCTGCACGGATCCTACGGTGGCACCGAAGAGCACTGTCACCAGCGCCAACGTGTTCAACGATCCCAACTCGTATCGAGCGTTCCTCGCGAAGATCTACGGCGGGTTGATCGTCACCGGACAACGGGGGCCGGACGGCAATGCCGACATCGGGGGCATCGACGAGGGTTTCGGCGAATATCTGCGCTTGTACTGGTACCTCCAGGAAATGCCGACGGACGAGGCGGTGATCGGCTGGAACGATCCCGGTCTCCGCGACCTGAACACGGGGCTCTGGGGAGCGAGCAACGAGATGGTGAACGCGATGTATTATCGCGTCTTCTACCAGGTCATGCTGGCGAACGAGTTCCTGCGCCAGAGCACCGATGCGAAGCTCGCGGAACGGAACCAGAACGATCCGACGCTCCGGACCAACGTCCAGTTCTACCGCGCCGAGGCCCGGTTCCTCCGAGCCTTGAGCTACTGGCACGGGATCGATCTGTTCGGGAACATCCCGCTGGTGACCGAAGCGGACCCGCTCGGGGCCACGCCCCCGCAGCAGGCCACCCGCGACAGTCTCTACCGGTACGTGGTGAGCGAGCTGAACGCCATCAAGGACGCGCTGCCGCCGAAGAGCGCAGCGACGTACGGCCGTGCCACGCCCGCCGCCGCGCATATGCTGCTGGCCAAGCTGTACCTGAATGCGGGTATTTACACCGGCACGCCGAACTACGCCGGAGCGCTCACCGAAGCGCAGGCCGTCATCGGCGCGGGCTACACCCTGGATCCGAGCTTTGTGCACAACTTCCAGGCGGACAACAACATGTCGCCCGAGCTCATCTTCGTCGCCCCGCAGGATGGCAACAACACGCAGACCTGGGGCGGGATGACGTTTCTGATCCATGCCGGCTGCGGCGGCCAGATGTCCGCGGCCAATTATGGCATCGACTACTGCTGGGGCGGGTACCGTTTGAAACAGCAGGCCTACAATCGGTTCGGGGCCGGCGACGGGCGCGCCGCGTTCTTTTTCAAGACCGGACAGCAGGTCAACGTGGATACCATCGGTCAGTTCAGCAACGGCATCGCCGCGCCGAAGTTCACCAACAAGACGTCAGGCGGAGCCAATGGGGCGCAGTCCGGCATGGTCGATACGGATTTCCCGATCCTCCGGCTTGCTGACGCGTATCTGATCTATGCCGAGGCCAGTCTACGCGGCGGCGGCGGTACGCTGGCACAGGCGGAGGCCTATGTGGACAGCCTCCGGGTCCGCGCCTTCGGCAACACGAGCGCCAACATCCCGGCTGGCACGCTCACGCTGGATACCCTGCTCGCCGAGCGGGGCCGCGAGCTGCTGTTCGAGGGCCAGCGCCGCACCGACCTCGTGCGGTTCGGCCTGTTCTCGAGCGGTACCTACCTCTGGGCGTGGAAGGGCGGCATCATGGCGGGGACTGCGTTGGGCACGGGCCGGGATCTCTATCCGCTTCCGGCGAACGAGCTAATCGCCAACCCGAACCTGCAACAGAATCCGGGTTACTGAGCGCCCAGCGGCCACTACGTTCTCGTGCCGCGGGTGAACCCGCGACTCGGCGTCTGCCAGTAAACTGGCACATGCGGCCGCTTCAGCGGCAGGTGCCGAGCCGCGGCTTCAGCCGCGCAGGCAGCGCGCGGTCATTCGTTGCCACCGCGCTGCTCGCCCTCGCCGCGCCCGCCTGCAGCCACCCGCTCCTTTCTCCACCCAGCGGGAATCCCCCCCAAGACCGGCCGACGCTGCCCCCGACCTATCGCCCCAGCGGCCACATGGCAGCGGGCGACGTGTTCGTGCACCTCTTCGAGTGGAAGTGGACCGACATCGCGACCGAGTGCGAGCAAGTCCTCGGGCCGGCCGGCTTCAAGGCAGTCCAGGTCTCGCCCCCCGAGGAGCACAGCGAAGTGCCGGGCTACCCCTGGAGCGAGCGCTACCAGCCCGTGAGTTACGGCATCGACCGCAGCCGCTCGGGAACGGCGCCGGAGTTCGTGGACATGGTGCAGCGATGCACAGCAGTGGGTGTCGACATCTATGTGGATGCCGTCATCAACCACATGACCAACTACCCGAGTCCCGGCGTCGGCAGTAACGGCACCGCGTACAGCAAGTACGACTACCCGGGGCTGTACAGCCCGAGCGATTTCCACCCGCCCTGTACGGTCAACAACTACCAGAGCGCCGCCAACGTGCAGGACTGCGAGCTGTTCTCGCTGCCGGATCTCAACACCGGTCTGCCCTCGGTGCGGCAAAAGATCGCGGGCTACCTGATGATGCTCGCGCGCCGCGGCGTCGCCGGGTTCCGCATCGACGCCGCGAAACACATCCAGCAGGTGGAGCTCGACCAGATCCTGGCGATTGTGGATTCCACCATGACGGCCGAAGGCCGCGCCATCCCGTATTATTTCCTCGAGGTGATCGGCGGAGCAGGCGAGGCGCTGTCGCCGCACGATTACTTCGGCGAGGCCTACGGCTCCCGGGGCGCCGCCGACATCACGGAATTCACCTTCGTCGGCGTGGGCGACAAGTTCCGCGGGATCGGGGGCCAGCACATCTCACAGCTCAATCCCAACGGGCCGCCTGGAAGCCAGTTTTCGCCCGCCGCCTGGGGGCTCATGCCC
>DASPXE010000196.1:0-3037 GCA_035637455.1 Gemmatimonadales bacterium | reverse complement strand
GCGGACGGCCTTCCACCACTCCACCGGCTGCGGGGCTGGATCACAGTGCTCCGTTGGGTATGGACATGGGAACGGGAGGGCGCCTCTCTATGCCGCTCGGCGCTCCGCGCAGGCAAGGAACCCGCCGCATGCTACCGCTTGGTCCAGCGAATCACCGGCACGTCATGGAGAAGGGTGCGCACCGGGGGCGTCCACCGGCTCCTGGCGAGGTTTCTGGAGGAGTGCGGCGCAGCTGAGATCGGTCTGAGCGCGGCGGGCTGAGCGCTGGGTCGCCGCCGGAACTAGGCTACAGAACCGCCCTCCCGCTTCAGCTGCGCATACCCCATCCCCTTGAGGATCGCGATCCGCTTCCCCATCGGGGGGTGGGTCGCGAGCGCGTCTGCGAACAGGCCCTCGTGGTTCGTCAGGCGACGCCCCAGCGGATCCGCGATACAGAGGTGCGCGGCGCCGCGTTTGATGTGCGCGGTCGGAGCCTCGGCGCCCTCGATCTTCTGCAGCGCGCTCGCGAGCGCGAGCGGGTTGCGCGTGAACTGAGCGCTCATCGCGTCCGCGAGGTATTCCCGCTTGCGGCTCACCCCCAGCGCTAGCAGTTGAGCGATAATCGGGGCGAGGAGCCACGAGACGATCCAGACGACGAGCAAGACCAACAGAAGCGGGCCGCCCTTCCGGTCTCCGCTGCGCGAGCCGCCCCCCCCACCCCCCCCGCGGAACACGCGCGTCGCCCCGTCGTGCATCAGCGCCACGGCCCCCACCAGGGCCGCGAGCGTGGTCATGAGGCGCACGTCGAGGTTCTTCACGTGGCCGAGCTCGTGGCCGATCACTCCCTGTAGCTCGTCGCGCGTGCAGATGTCGAGCAGCCCTTGGGTCACCGCGAGGTGGGAGTGGAGGGGGTCCGTGCCGGTCGCGAACGCGTTCGGGTCGGGGTCATCCACGATCCAGATGCGCGGCCGGGGTATGCCCGCGGCGATCGCCATCTCCTCGACGACGTTGACGAGTTGCTTCTCCCCGGGATCCTGCGGATCAGTCACCTCCCGCGCGCCGGTCGACCACAACACCTTCTCAGGCCCGGTTTTGTAGGCGTACCACGCGATGGCGAGCGCGACGAGCGACAACACCAGCCCGAACCACGGAAACGTGTGGTGATAGGCGAGACGCGGCGCGTCACGCGTGTACAGGTAGTAGATGTAGTCGCCGCCGAAGCCCAGCCAGGCGAAAAAAACCACGAAGCCAACCACCAGCCAGAAGGTGCGCCGGCGGTTGGCTTCCTGTTGTTGAAACAGGTTGAGGGTCGTCACCCCCGTTCGATCTCTCCGCGGCGCGGTGCGGGGTTCAAGGGGGGAGGCCCTTTGCTCGACAGGTCGACCAGCGGAACCGCGCGCTCGGCCTGGTCCTCGATCTCCCACAGGTCGGCGGCCTGCGCCTTGGCCATCCCGGCCACCAGGTTCGTGGGAAACTGTTGCTGCTTGGTGTTGTACTGCGTCGCCGTGTCGTTGTAGAGCTGGCGCGCGAAGGAGACCTTGTTCTCGGTCGACGTGAGCTCCTCTTGCAGCTGACCGATGTTGGCCGTCGCCTTGAGCTGCGGATACTGCTCTACCACCACCATCAGGCGCGACAGCGCGCTCGAAAGCGCGTTCTCTGCCTGACTGATCTGTTTGATCGCCTCGGGCCCGGCGGCGTTCACCTTCACGGCCTGATTGCGCGCCTGGATGACTGCTTCGAGGGTGGACTTCTCGAAGTCCATCGCGCCCTTCACCGCGTTCACGAGGTTGGGGATCAAGTCGTGGCGGCGCTTCAACTGGACGTCGATCTGCTTGAACGCGTTGAGCGTCTGGTTCTTGAGCGAGACGAGCCCGTTGTAGGCACCGATCAGCCAGCCCACGACGACGACGAGCAAAGCGAGGAGTATCAGCGAGCCCATGGACGCTCCCGGTTCGAGAAGGTGGTGCCCCCCTTACGCGCCGCCGTGCGGCATGAGTTTCGCGAGCGCCTGCCGCACCGCGTCGGCGACGGCCCCTTCGTCCGGGCCGAGCCGGGCCAGCGGATGCGCCGCCTCGACGTGCAGCTCTAGCCCTCGGCCCACGGGGATCCGGCGCCACGAGCTCGGCACGTCCGGCTCGCGCTCGGCGTCGCGCGCCATCCAGGCGGTGAGCGCCCGGCCGGATTTGCCGCGGGGCGGCGCGCCCTTGGTGCGCAGCGGCAAGCGGTCAGGCACCGGCAGCGACGCCCCGAGGGTCTGCGCCGCTCGGCGCTCCAACACGTCGCCCGTCTGATCCTGCATGTCCTTGGTGATCGTGGCGAGCGTGGCCCCTTCCATCTGGCGCAGCTTGATCCACAGCAGCTGCAGGAAGTGGCGATACGAGTACGTCGCCGCTGTGCCGCGCCCTTCGGGCGGGCTCACCAGACCTTTGGTCACATAGAAGCGGATCGTCCGCTCACTGGGCTGGGCTTTGGCGGCCGCATTGATCGGCGTGATCGCCGACGCGTCGAGGATGGCGCCCACCAGTGCCGCGAGGTCGCGCAGGTTCCACGGCGCGAGCGTGCGGTATTCTCGCAGGTTGTGCAGCGGGTCGTGGTGCGGCGCCCCGGCGCCGGTTCCAACTCCCGTCACGCCTGAGCTCCCCCCCGCTCGCGCCGCCCCTCCTGGAGCGCGATGACGGCCGCGAGCCACTCGGAGATTTGCTTCAGGTTGAACGGCTTGCGGATCACCGGGCAGCGGTGGCGCTCGAGCCACGTCCGCACCTCTTCCGCGTCGGCGTCGCCCGTCATGATGGCGATGCATCCTTCGAGCGCCGGCCAGCGATGGATGATGGCGAGGTATAGCGCCAGCCCCGACATCGTGGGGAGATGGATGTCGAGCAGCAGGGCCTTCGCCTGCTCGGTCACCAGCAGCTCGTAGGCAGTCTCCGCGCTCCCGGCGCTCACGACACGGTACCCCTCGCGGCTGAGCAAGCGCTCCAGCACGCGCCGCAACGGCGCTTCGTCGTCCACGATCAGGACGGTGTAGGGCTCGGGGGTCATGAGGCGGGCGGAATGGAGC
>DASPXE010000195.1:0-1597 GCA_035637455.1 Gemmatimonadales bacterium | reverse complement strand
GCGTACGCCGACAACCGTGGCTACACGGTCACGCTCACCGTCACCGACTCGCGCGGCGCGTCCAGCTCACCGTCCTCGAC
This sequence comes from Gemmatimonadales bacterium, assembly GCA_035637455.1. Taxonomy (GTDB): domain Bacteria; phylum Gemmatimonadota; class Gemmatimonadetes; order Gemmatimonadales; family GWC2-71-9; genus 20CM-4-69-16. Next base: position 1,517 of record DASPXE010000195.1, on the reverse strand, counting down.
CACGGCGGCGATCGCGAATGTCGCACCGGCGGTGAACCCCGGACCAAACCAGACGGCCACCACTGGTAGCCCCGTCACGCTCAGCGCCGGCTTCAGCGATCCCGGCGCGAACGATGCCCCCTGGGCGTACTCGATCGACTGGGGCGACGGTACCCCGGCGACGACCGGCAGCACGACGAGCCAGGCGAGCCCCATCACCGCAAGCCACACCTACACTGCGACGGGCACGAGCACGGTACGGCTCACCGTCACCGACAAGGACGGCGCCGCAGGGGTGGGCACCAAGTCGATCACCGTCTCCGCCGGGTCGGCAACCGTCACCCTGGTCGGTGCGGGGAACATCGCGCGCTGCGACCGCACCGGCGACGAAGCCACGGCGGCTATTCTCGACACCATCCCGGGCAGCGTGTTCGCGGACGGGGACGGCGCCTACCCAGGCGGGACGCCCACCGCCTATGGGAACTGCTACGATCCGTCTTGGGGCCGCCACAAGGCCCGCACCTTCCCCGTGCCCGGGCACCGCGACTACGACTCGAGCTCCACCGCCAGCGGATACTTTGGTTACTGGGGCGCCCGGGCCGGCGATCCGACCCAAGGCTACTACAGCTTCGATCTCGGTGCCTGGCACGTCGTCGTCTTGAACAGCAACAACACCTACGTCTCGGCGGCGGCCGGCTCGCCGCAGGAGACGTGGCTCCGGGCGGACCTCGCCGCGACCACGAAGGCGTGCGTGCTGGCGCTGTTCCACAACCCGCGCTTCTACTCCACTACCTCGAGTACCTTCTCGCCGACCAGCTCGGTGAAGCCGTTCTGGGACGACCTCTACGCCGCCCACGCCGAGCTGATCATCAATGGGCACATGCGCGACTACGAGCGGTTCGCGCCGCAGACGCCCACCGGCGCGGCGGACCCGGTGAACGGGATCCGCGAGATCATCGTGGGCACGGGCGGGGAGGGTCAGGATCTGCCCAACACCCTCATCATCCCGAACAGCGAAGTGAATATCAGCGGCGTGTCCGGTGTGCTGAAGCTCACCCTGGGGGACGGCTCGTACGCCTGGCAGTTCATCCCCGTGGCGGGCCAGACGGGCACGGACTCAGGGAGCGGCTCCTGCCACTGACCCGTTGATCGCGAGCGTCGCGTCGCCGCAACACCGGCTTCTCTAGGACCACGTCCGCATCCGGCGGACTAGTTGTACGCACGCAGCAGTCTCGGGCGTGACCCCCTCACCCTCGCCTTGGCCTCTGACTTGCCTACGTGCCACTGCCGATAGCACGCAACGCGGTGCGCGTGCCATGTTGCGACGCCCCTTCACCAGGGCGGACCCCCGAAACGTGCGGGGAATGGGACTGGCTATGACCGTCTCCACTGGAGTTTTCCGGAAGCTGATCGGCGTCCCCGATCTCCCCCCTGCGACGAGCCCGTTCGATCCGGGCTACGACCCCGTGACGCTCGAGAGCCACCTCGCCCAGAGCGGTCACCTCATGTCGCGCCTCAAGCTCTCGATGGCGTGCTGG
>DASPXE010000194.1:0-9026 GCA_035637455.1 Gemmatimonadales bacterium | reverse complement strand
TCACCGATGAATGCTCCGGATGCGGTCGCCTTGCGCGATGACGCCGAGCACGTTGAGCCCGGAGACCAGCCGCCCGAACACCGTGTAGACGCCGTCGAGGTGCGGCTGCGCCGCGTGCGTGATGAAGAACTGGCTGCCGCCCGTGTCCGGCCCGGAAAGGGCCATCCCCATGGTACCCATGTCGTAACGGATGGGATTCACCTCGTCTCGCAACACGAAACCGGGCCCGCCCCAACCGTCGCCCCGGGGATCGCCGTCCTGCACGACGAAGTTGGGCACGACGCGGTGCCAGCGGGATCCGTCAAAGTAGCGCCGGTCGACCAGGGAGAGAAAGGCGGCGACGGTGAGCGGGGCCTCGGTCGCATACAGCTCCACCGCCATCGTGCCGCGGTCGGTCTCGATCGTCACGCGCGGGGGCTGGCCCCGGAGCGCTGCCAGCAGGTAGCGGCGCACGGCGTCGCGGTACGCCTCCGCGCTGCGGCCGGTGGCGACGGGCGTCCCGGGCCCCCACCGCTCGGCGGCGTCGGGGAGCCGCTCGGCGGCGAGCCGGCGCACGAGATAGTCCTCGGCACGGGGCACGGCCGCGAGGAACCGGCTGGCGACGGCGAGTCGCCCTTCGGTGCTCGCGCGCGCGATCGCCCCGAGCGCGGCCACGGCCGAGAGGCGGGCGTCGTTGAAGGGATCGGCGGCCGCCCGGGTGTAGGCCTGGACCAAGCGATCCACGTCGGCCGTGGCCGGATGGCGCGCCAGGACATCGGCCGCGACGCTCCGCACCGCCGGATCCGCGTGGGCGAGCAGCTCCCGCGCGCGGGGGCCGAGAGCAGTGTCGCCCTCGGGCACGATGCGGGCGAGCGCCTGGAGCGCCTGCGCTACCACCCGCCCGTCGCGATCGACGAGCTGCGCCTCGAGCCGGGGGCGGTCGTGCGCCGCGCCGAACGCTTCTGCGGCGACGCTGCGCCAGCGCCAGTCGGCGTCGCCGGTGAGCGCCGCGGCGGCCGTTCTCCCGGCGGCGCTGTCCGCCTGGGCGAGCGCGATCAGGGCCTGCCGCCGCAGCGCGAATACGGCGCTTGCGAGCCGAGCGGTCAGCGCCTCCACCGCGGCGCGTCCGCCCAGCACGCCGAGCGTCGTCTCGGCCTGGACGGCCACGTTCACGTCCGCGTCGCCGGCGAGCGAGGCGGTGAGACGAGAGAGCGCACTGTCACGAAACGTGGCGAGCGCGCGCAAGGCGTTGATCCGCACCTGCGGATCGCGGTCGGTGAACAGCGGCCGCAGCCGTTCCACGACCGCGTGCGGGTCAAGCCGGGCGCTGTCGACGAGCGCCCGGCTCACCCCCCGGACGGCGACGGCGCGCACCAGGGCGCTGCTGTCGTCGAGCGCCCGGAGCAGGGCCGGCACGCCCCGCGCCGCTCGTAACCGTGCCAGCGCGTACAGGGCGTGCCACCGCGCGTTCAGATCCGGGTCTTCGGTGAATCCGAGGAGCGACGGCACGGGCGCCCGCGTCCCGAGGCGCCACGCCTCGAGCAACGCCGTGCTCTGGGCGAGCGACGTCGGCACGCCCGCCGTCGAGCCGGTGCCCAGGATGGCGCGGAGCGCGTCGGCGCCCTGGTCGCCGCCGATCTTCGCGATGGCCGTCACGGCTTCGGCCTGGGGCGGGCCCTGCTCGCCGGCCGGCACCGAGCGTACCAGCGCCAGCAGCGGCTCGACCGCCCGCGCGTCCTTGAGCAGCCCGAGCCCGAACGCCGCCGCGGCTCGGACGGTCTGGTCCGAGTCCGACAGCGACTCGACCAGCAGATCGGTCCCCGCGGGGTCGCCGATCCGGCCGACGCCGAGGGCCGCCTGTCGCCGCACCACGGCGTCGGGAGCATGCAGTGCCTCGCGGAACAACGGCGCGTCGAACGCACGCGCGTCGGCGGCGGCGAGCAGGCGAGCGAGCTCGCCCACCAGCGCTTCATCCTGCTGCTGCGCGACCGCCCGGCGCCACGGCGCCGCAGCCGCCAGCAACAGCAACAGTCCGGCGCTACACGCGGACCGGATCAGGCACCGGCTTGAGCAGCTCGAAGACATGGTCGGGGATCCGGGTGAGCGTGTGCTGGTGCGTGAGCGACACGAGCGCCGTTTCGCCGGTGGCGAGCAGCTCGGCCGTCGCGGCGCGCTCCACGGCGTACCCGAAGGTCACGCGCCGCGACGCGAGCTCGCGCACCCAGCAGCGCACGCGCACCAGGTCGTCATAACGCGCCGCGGCGCGGTAGCGGACCCGCACCTCCGAGACCGCGAGGTAGACGCCCTGCTGCTCCAGCTCCTTGTAGGTGACGCCCGTCTCGCGCATCAGCTCGGTGCGCGCGCGGTCGAACCAGATCAGATAGTTGGCGTGATAGACCACACCCATCTGATCGGTTTCGGAATAGTTGACGCGCAGCGTAATCGCGCTGATCACGCCGCGCAAAATACAGCATCGCGGCTTGCGGCGCTCCGGGGCCGCTCCTAGCTTGGGGCCGTGCCCTCCCGAGTGCTCGTCGTCGCCGACGCCCATCTGGGACAGGTCCCCGCCGCGATCGAGTCCGCCTTCCACCGCTTTCTCGAGGCCGTTCCCGATCTGGGCCAGGCGTTGCTGATCAACGGAGACCTGTTCGACTTCTGGTTCGAGTATCGGGCCGTGATTCCGCGACGCCATTTCAGTACGGTCGCGAAGCTGCAGGCACTGCGCGCGCGGGGCATCCCCATCACCTTCGTAGGCGGCAATCACGATCGCTGGGGCGGCGACTTCCTCACCCATGATCTGGGGATCGGGTTTTACGGCGGTGAGGCGGAGATCGACGTGGCGGGGCGGCGCGCCTTCGTGGCGCACGGCGATGGGCTGACCGAGCAGCACTGGAGCGCGAAGCTGATGCACCGCGTTACCCGCCATCCCGTCACCGTCCGCGTGTTCCGCGCGCTCCACCCGGACGTGGGCTTTTGGATCGCGCACAAGCTGTCGGGCACGCTCGCCGACAACACGCGCGACCCCGCGGTGCTCGACCGCGCCGCGCGCGCCCAAGCCCACTACGCGCAGGACATGCTCACGCGCCGCTCCGACCTCGGGCTCGTCATCCTCGCGCACACGCACCGCCCGGCGCTCGACGAGCACGGGAACGGGCGCGCCTATCTCAATCCGGGGGCGTTTCTCGACGGATATCGGTACGCCGTCGTTGCGAAAGACGGCATCGAGCTGAAGACGTTTCAGTAAGACGTCACGGAACGATGTCACGGAAGGACGTCACGAAAGGACGTCACGAGACAACGCTTTCTCGTGACGCATCAGTCGAGACGCCTTCTCGCGACGCCTCTCGATTATCCCAGCGGAACCACCTCGACCTTCCGGAGTCTCTCGCCAAGAAACCGCGCCCCCACCTTCCGAAAATGCGGCTCGTCGTCCGACACCACGAAGATGTGCTCATGGCTTCCGTCCCCCGCGAGCAGCCCGTGTGCCTCGAGCTCCAGCGCCACGACGCGCGCGGTCTCCTCGGCTGAATCCACCAGCGTCACGCCCGGCCCCATGACGCGCGCGAGCAGGGGCTTGAGGAGCGGGTAATGGGTGCAGCCGAGCACCAACGACTCCACGGCGGCCCGCTGGAGCGGCTTCAGATACTCGCGGGCGATGAGCTCGGTCGCCGGGTGATCGAACCAGCCTTCTTCCACGAGCGGCACGAACAGCGGGCAGGCTCGCGCGTACACAGTCGCGTCCGGCCGGACCGCGGTGATGGCCCGCTCGTATGCGCCGCTCGCGATCGTACCCGCTGTCCCGATCACGCCGATCTTCCCCGTCTTGGTCGCCTGCACGGCGGCGCGCGCGCCCGGCTCGATGACGCCGACCAGCGGCACGGGCGAGCGCTCTCGCAAGTAATCGAGCGCCTGCGCGGTGATCGTGTTGCACGCGACGACCAGCGCCTTCACACCGCGTTGCAGCAGATACGCGAGAATCTCCGCCGCGTAGCGACGTACCGTGTCCGGCGACTTCGGACCGTAGGGAACGCGCGCCGTGTCGCCGAAGTAGATCACCGCTTCCCGCGGCAGGCGCTCGAACAGCGCGCGGGCGACGGTGAGCCCTCCGATGCCGGAGTCGAACACGCCGAGCGGAGCCGGGTTCACGGACTAGGGCACCGGCATACTGATCCCGACGCCGTTGGGGATGGCGCGGACTTTCAGCTCCCGGGGGAAGTCCTGCAGGTGCGCCGAAACGTACGCTTCGGCCCCGGAGAAGAGATGGTTGAAGATCCAGAGCACGAGCCAGTCCTGCACTTCCTGGCGTTTGGCGCCGAGGTTGTCCGAGCCCGATTCCTTGAGGTAATGCGTTTCCTGCTGCGCCTTCAGCGTCATCATCGCCGCGACGCCCTCCCAGGTCACGAACAGCGCGCCCGTCACGGGCCGGCCGGTCTTCGCTTGTCCCCACCCGGGAAGGAGGAGCGAGCGCCAGAAGGCGCCCATCGGCCCGATGCGGTGCGCCGTGTCGGACGCAACGACGGTCGCCCCGGTGGTGACGACGGGGGTGCGTGTGGTGTCGCGAACCTGGGCGGCTAGACGGACGGCTGGACGAGCGGACATCAGACAGGCCACGATGAGCACACGCAAGCCACGCGCTGATTCGGAGACCGTGTTCACAGGCTGAAGCCTGTGCTCGGCACAACGCAGTGCTGAAGCACACCACGCTGCAGCGTTGTGCTGGCCGAGCCCACCCTTGAGAGTGGGAACACCGGGGATCGGGGTACGGCCTGGCTCACCTCGCCACCAGCACGTTCAGTCGCCGCGCCGCCAGCCGCACCGTGCAGTGGTGCACCCCCGGATCGCGTAGCTCGCCGTCGAGGTGCAGCAGCAGCGGCTGCTCTGGGCAGCGGATCGTCAGCTCCGTCGTCCGGAACATGGTCACCTCGCGCATGCGGGTGTGAGTACCGCGCATCACGCGCGGCACGGCGATGAGGAACCGCGGCAGCGACACGCGGCGGACGAGGCAGATGTCGAGCTGGCCGTCCGACGGGTCGGCGTCTGGAGCAAACCGGTAGCTGCCGCCGGCGGTCGTGCCATTGCACACCTCCACCATCATCATGTACCCCGCCGCCGCGAACCCGGACGAGCGCACTTCGAGGCGCGGCGCCCGAAACGTGACGAACGCGCGGTACACGGGAACCAGGTACGAGAGGAAGCCGGTGAGGCCGGGCATGCTGTTGCGGACGCGGACCACTGCAGGGCCGAAGCCGAGCCCCATGCTGTTGACGAACCACTCGCCCAGCACCTGCCCGACGTCGAAGCGTCGCACCTCGGCCGTCACGAGCCGCTGGACCGCGCGCACGGCGTTGTGGCGGTAGACGCCGGCGAGCTTCGCGAAGTCGTTTCCCGTGCCGATCGGGACGACGCCGAGCGTGACATCGGCCTCGTGCCGGAGCAACCCGTTCGCCACGTCGTGGACCGTGCCGTCGCCGCCCACGGCCACGACCCGAGCGACGCCGTCACGGGCGGCCCGGGCCGCGAGCTCGGTCCCGTGGCCTGGGCCCTCCGTCCGGACGACGTCCACGGCCCAGCCCTGGCGCTGGAACTCGCGCGCCACGGGATCGAGCGCCCGAGCGCCGGCGCCGCCGCCCGCGGCGGGGTTGAGGATGATCTGGGCGTGGACCAGAGAGCTGCAAGATAGGAGCTATGGCGCCCGCGCGATCGCGCCGTCCCGGCGCGTCAGAACGGCTCGTCCCCCCAGCCGATCTCAAACACTCCGTTGCAACGCAGGCAGCGCATGCTCGCCGCCGGCTTGCCGAGTGGCGCTCGCTCGCAGCAATTCGGGCAGACCACGTAGCGCGCTCCCCAGCTCGCGGGTAGCCGCCCCGCGTTGCGGGGCCGCGGCACGACGGTCCAGTGCTGGTAAGGTCGCGACTGGATTTGCAGCGACGAGCGGGAGACACTCATGACCTTGTGATTGACGTCGACGACGGCTTCATTGGAGGTCAGACGCGTCACGCGGTACCAGGCGCCGCGGCGCAGCGGGCAATCGGCGTCGATGCGCACGCGCCCCCACTGTTGTTCGGTCATCGCCCCTCCGGAATCCGAATCCCGCTCCTAGGGTGGGACCGGGCGCGGGTTCCGTCAAGGGCCAGCGTCTAGTCAGCCCGCGAGATACGCCTCGTCCCAAGCGATCTCAAACCGCCCGTGGCAGCGCCGGCAGTCCATCTTCTGGGGGCGCCCGCGTAGCTCCGCGCGCTCGCGGCAGCTGGGGCAGACGGCATACGCCGCACCCCATTTCTGCGGGAGCACACGAGCGTTCCGCGGGCGCGGCACCACGGTCCAGCGCCGGGGCGGCGCGGAGACGACTTCGAGAAGAAAGTGCGGGACGGCGAGCAACTGGCGGTTGACGTCGAGGACGGCTTTGAGCGATGCCAGCTCGGTCACGCGGTACCAGGCACCGCGCCGGAGCCGGCAGTTCACGTCCACCTGGAGGCGACCCCACTGCATTCCTGACATGGTTCCTTTGCTCCATCGCTGGGGTGAGGCTGGTCGGAGAAGCTGCGGCACCCAAGCTAACCGCCCCCGGGGGGCCCGAAACGTGACTCAGGGCACAGGGCCCGGGGTAACTGGTCCGGGCCGCGCGCCACCCACGCCGACGCGGCATCTTTTTTGTTGAGCCGGAGCGTGTTTGCCAGCTGGCGGGAGCGTGTAGGAATCGAACCTACCAAGGTCCTAACGGACCCCAGCTGGTTTTGAAGACCAGTCGGACCACCAGGCCCGATCCGCCCCCGTGCTAGCCTGTCCTCGCGATCGCGTCGATCTCGACGCGCACCCCCTTCGGCAACCCCGCCGCCTGCACGGTCGAGCGGGCTGGCTTGTGGTTCCCGAAGTGCTTGGCGTACACCTCGTTCATCGCGGGAAAATCAGCCATGTCGGCGAGGTAAACGGTGGTCTTCACGACCATGCCGAGCCCCGACCCGGCGGCTTCGAGCACCGCCGTGAGGTTCTGCAAGACCCGCTCGGTCTGCTCGGCGGCGGTCTTCCCCACCACCTCGCCGGTCTGCGGGTCGAGGGCGATCTGCCCCGCCGTGTAGACCGTCCCGTCGACGACGACCGCCTGGCTGTAGGGTCCGATCGCCTGCGGCGCCGCCTGCGTGGTCACGATTCCCAGTCCTTTCGGCCTCATTAGAAGAGCCCCTCGATCGTCCCGTCCGGGTGCACGCGGATCCGCTCCGCGGCGGGCGACTTGGACAACCCCGGCATCGTCATGATGTCCCCAGCGAGTGCCACGACGAATCCGGCGCCGGCGGAAGGGAGAATATCCCGCACCTGCAACGTGAAGCCCGTGGGCGCGCCGAGCTTGGCAGGATCGTCGCTGAACGAGTATTGCGTCTTTGCCATGCACACGGGCGTCTCGCCCAACCCCAGCGCCGGGAGCTGCTCCAGCGCGCGCTCGGCCGCGGGCGCGAAGGCGACCCCGCCCGCGCCGTAGATCTCCTTGGCGATGGTCTCGATCTTCTCGCGCAGCGGCCGCTTCTCGTCGTACAGCGGCTTGAACTTGGCGCCCTTGCCGTCCAGCAGCTTGAGCACCGCTGCGGCGATGCCGATGCCACCCTCCCCCCCCTTTTCCCACACCTCGCACAGCTCTACGCTCACGCCCTCCGCGCCGCACTCCTCGCGAACGGCGTCCAGCTCAGCGTCGGTGTCGGTGAGGAACCGGTTCAGGGCCACGACCACCGGGACGCCGAACTTCTTGACGTTGCGGATGTGGCGTCGGAGGTTGGCCGCACCCCGCTGCACCGCAGCGGGGTCAGCCGCGCCGAGGCGGTCCTTCGGGACGCCGCCGTGCAGCTTGAGCGCCCGCACCGTCGCCACGACGATCGCCGCCTCGGGGTTCAATCCCCCGGCCCGGCACTTGATGTCGAAGAACTTCTCGGCGCCCAAGTCCGCACCGAACCCGGCCTCGGAGAGCACGACGTCGCACAGGGTGAGCGCGAGCTGCGTCGCGACAATGGAGTTGCAGCCGTGGGCGATATTGCCGAACGGCCCGCAGTGAATGAACGCCGGCCCGCCCTCGAGCGTCTGCACCAGGTTGGGATTGAGCGCGTCCTTGAGCAGCAGGGTCATCGCACCGTACGCCTTCAGGTCGCTCGCCCGCACGGGCGTCTTGTCGGAGGTGAGTCCCACGATGATGCGCGCGAGCCGCCGCTCCAGGTCCTCCAGCCCCGTGGCGAGCGCCATGATCGCCATGATCTCCGAGCCCGGAATGATCACGAAGCGATCTTCCCGCGTGGGGCCACCGTTCATGCCCCCGAGCCCGATGATGATACTGCGCAGCGCGCGATCGTTCATGTCGATGGTGCGCGGCCAGGTGATGCGCCGGGTGTCGAGCCGGAGCGCGTTGCCGTGGTGCAAATGGGCGTCCAGCATCGCCGAGAGGAGATTGTGCGCGCTCGCGATCGCGTGGAAGTCACCGGTGAAATGGAGGTTGATGTCCTCCATCGGCACGACCTGGGCGTACCCGCCGCCGCAGGCCCCCCCCTTCACGCCGAACACGGGGCCGAGCGACGGCTCGCGGATGCAGAGCGCGGCGTCCTTCCCGAGCTTCCGGAGGGCCTGGGTCACGCCGACCGTCACCGTGGACTTCCCCTCGCCGGCGGGGGTCGGGTTGATGCCGGTGACGAGCACCAGCCGGCCTTTCGGCTTGCGGCGCGCCAGGGCCGGCAGCCGGACCTTCGCCTTGTACTTCCCGTACAGCTCGACCTCGTCGTCGGCGAGCCCGAGCTCGGCGGCGATCTCGGCGACCGGACGGAGCTTCGCGGCCTGGGCGATCGCGATGTCGGTGGGGACCTTGGCCGTGGTGGTCACGGGCCTCTCGGGCTAGAGCGTGGACGCGAGCCGCGGGCCGAACAGCCGCCGCGCGTTCTCCGTCGTCCGTTGTCCGACCGCCTCGAGCGGCTCCCCCCGGGCCCGGGCGAGCGCCTCGGCGACTTCGCGCACGAACCCCGGCTCGTTTCGCTTGCCGCGATGCGGCACGGGAGCGAGGTAAGGCGCGTCCGTCTCGA
>DASPXE010000193.1:0-2312 GCA_035637455.1 Gemmatimonadales bacterium | reverse complement strand
CGCGCGTGGTTGCGGTAGATCGCGGCGGGCGCGTTGAGGTTGTTGACCACCAAGTCGAGCGCGCCGCTGTTGTTCAGGTCCGCGTAGACGGCGCCGTTCGAGAACCCCGGCTGGGCCAGGCCCCATGGCTGGGCCATGTTCGTGAACGTCAGGTCACCGTTGTTGCGATAGGCGTAGTTCGCAAGGGGGACGTGGGGCATCAGATGCGTCAGCCGCCGCAGCAGCCCCGAGCTGATGCCGGTCGCCAGGGCGGCCTGGATGGCGGAGTCGCGCACCGCCGCGAGGTAGTCGAGGTCGTTGGGCCGGCGATAGATGCCGTTGGTGACGAACAAGTCCTTGTTCCCGTCGTTGTCCAGGTCCGCGAACAGCGGGGCCCAGCTCCAGTCGGTCGCGTACACGCCGGCCAGATAGCCGATCTCGCTGAAGCGGACCGCTCCGCCCACGGAGCCGCGGTTGAGCTGCAGCGTGTTGCGGGCGTACTGCGGGTGATAGCCGGCCTGCAACTTCATGTGTTCGATCGGGAAGGGGTCGGCGTTGATGGAGCTCTTGAGGATGTCCTCCCGCTCGGGCAGCATGTCGAGGACCATCAGGTCGGGTCGCCCGTCGTTGTTGAAGTCGGCGGCATCGACGCCCATCGAGGCATGGCTGGTGTGCCCCACGGCCCTGGCCAGGGACTCGGTGAACGTGCCGTCGCAATTGTTGATGTAGAGAAAGTCGTCCTCCTGGAAGTCGTTGGCGACGTACAGGTCAGGACAGCCGTCGAGGTTTAGGTCACTCGCGACCACGCCCAGGCCGTATCCCTCGACGCCCCCGTAGATGTGCGCCTGGTCGCTCACATCCACGAAATGGCCCCCGTCATTACGGAACAGGCGGTCGCCGGCCCGGGGATGGCGCGGCTCGCGCTGCGGGTGCGTGCTCGGCCCGCGCTCGGCGTGGGTGGAGTAGTTGAGCAGGTACATGTCCAGGTCGCCGTCCCCGTCGTAGTCGAAAAACACGGTCTGGGTAGAGTAGCCGGCGAAGTCGAGCCCGTACTGCTTGGTCCGGTCGGTGAAGGTGCCGTCGCCGTTGTTGATGTAGAGCACGTTGTGGCCGTGCAGCGTGAGATAGCTCATGGCGGAGACGTAGATGTCCAGACGCCCGTCGCCGTTGACATCGGCCATGGTGACGCCGGTCTTCCAGCCCTCGGGATCGGCCACGCCGGCGCGCTCGGTGATGTCCTCGAAGCGGTAGTTCCCCAGGTTCCGGTACAGCCGGTTGGAACCCACGTTCGACGTGAAGTAGAGATCGGGGAGCCCGTCGCCGTCGACGTCGCCCACGGCGACGCCACCGCCGTTGTAGTAGTTGAGGAAATTGATGATGTTGAGCGCGGTATCCTGCTCCGGCACCTCGTTGACGAACGCGACGCCGGTGGCTGCCGGTGGGAGAAGCTCGAACAGCGGGGGAGGCTGTGGCGTCCTACTGCAGGCCACGAGCGCGATGCCGCCCGCAAGCAGCAGCGCCCCCCGCACAAGCAGGGTTCGACGTCGGAGGTCCCCATCCTGAAGGATGGGCTCGGCACTGCACAACCCTAAAGGGTGACGAGTGTGCTTCAGCACAGTGCCCTGCCGAGCCCACGCTTTAGCGTGGGAATCACCGGGCGGCCGCGACCATTGCCGTCAGCGCGCGGGCCGAATGCGGATCGCCTGACCGCCACCCGGCGCGAGGACGATGTGGAGCCGCGTGGTCGCGGTGACGGCGCGCTGGGAGATCGAAACCGGCACGGGGTTCGTGAGCCAGTTCGCCCCCGGTCCGTCCGCGTAGATCTCGGCGACGTAGCGCCGGCCCTTCGTCAGGAACGACAGTGGGATGTCGAAGGTGCGTCCTTCTTCGTCCGTGATGGCTCCGATGAACCAGGTCGGCCCGTTGCGCTCGCGCCGCGCCACCACGACGTAGTCCCCGATCTTGCCCTCGAGCACGCGCGTGGTGTCCCAGTCGACCGCCACGTCGCGGATGAACTGGAAGGCGGGCTGGTGCTCGTAGTTCTCCGGCAGGTCCGCCGCCATCTGCAGCGGCGAGTAGAGCACCACGTAGAGGGCGAGCTGCTTGGCGAGCGTGGTGCGCACCCGCGGCTCCTCGGGCCGCCGCGGACTGCCGGTGCCACGCTCGCGCAAGATGTCGAAGATGCCCGGGGTGAAGTCCATGGGCCCGTCGAGCAGGCGCGTGAAGAACAGAATCGTCTCGTGCTCCGGTGGGTTGCCCCCTTCGCCCCCCCAGGCGTTGTACTCTTGGCCCCGCGCGCCCTCGCGGGTCATCATGTTCGGGTAGGTGCGCCG
>DASPXE010000192.1:0-12247 GCA_035637455.1 Gemmatimonadales bacterium | reverse complement strand
GCCCGGTCGCTGCCCGCGATCGTGAGCGAGCTGCGCTCGCTGGGCGAGGTGAGTGTCGAGCCGCACCGGGCGATCGTCTGCGTGGTCGGCGAGGGGCTGCGCACCACACCCGGGATCGCCGCCCGGGTCTTCGCCACCGTGCGCGACATCAACGTATCGCTGATCTCGCAGGGCGCGTCTCGCGTCAACCTGACGTTCGTGGTCGAAGAGGGCCGGGTGCGCGAGGCCGTGCAACGGCTGCACGAGGCGCTGTTCGAGCGCGCGCCGGTGGGTGCCGACGTCGCGACCGGTGGGGCCGCGTGATGAGAGATCCGGTGGCACTGGCGCATCGGCTCGTGGACATCCCGTCCGTGTCGGGTGAGGAGGCCGCGGCCGCGCGCTTCGTGGCGGGGCACCTCGCGGACCTCGGCTACCAGGTGGAAGTGTTCGAGGCGGCGCCGGGCCGGCCGAACGTCCTGGCCACAACCGACCGCTCGCCCCGAGTCGTGTTGTCCACCCACCTCGACACCGTGCCGCCCCATCTGCCGGCGCGGGAGGAGGCCGGTTTCCTGCAGGGGCGGGGCGCGTGCGATGCGAAGGGCATCATCGCGGCTCAGATCGCGGCGGCAGAGCGGCTGCGCGCCGCCGGCGTGAGCGAGATCGGCCTGCTGTTCGTGGTGGACGAGGAGATGGGGAGCGCCGGCGCGCGAGCCGCGAACGCGCATCCGCGCGCCGGCGAGTGCCAGTGGCTGATCGACGGCGAGCCCACCGACAACAAGCTCGCCGCCGGCTGCAAGGGCTCGCTGCGGCTCACGCTGCGGACCGAGGGCATCACCGCCCACTCGGCATATCCCGAGCAGGGGCGATCGGCGATCGATCTGCTGCTCGACATGCTGGCGGACGTGCGTCGCAGTGCGTGGCCGACGGACCCGCTCTTCGGCGACACCACCGTGAACATCGGGGTCATCGCGGGCGGGTCGCGACCCAATGTCGTGGCGGGGGAGGCGCGGGCCGACCTGCAGATCCGACTCGTGACGGACGCCGAGCCCGTGAAACGGTTGCTCGGGCAGATCGTGGGGGGGCGAGCGCGGATCGAGTACCTCACGGCCGTGAACCCCTTGCACCTCACGACGGTGCCGGGATTCGAGACATGCGTCGTCCGGTTCACGACCGACATCCCCCATCTCACGAACTGGGGCACGCCGCTCCTCATCGGGCCGGGCTCGATCCTCGACGCCCATACCGCTCACGAGCGAATTGCGCTCGCGGAGCTCACGGCCGGCACCGATGCCTACGTGCGCCTGGTCCGGGCGCTGCTGCAGGGGCGCGTCGCCGCATGAAGCTCGCGCTGTTCGGATTCGGTGAGATGGCTCGCGTGGTCGAGGCGCATGCCCGCGGGGCGGGCCATCAGATCGGGGCCGTCTTCACATCACGGAACGCGGGCGACGCCGCACGACTGCTCCCGGGTCATGATGCGGCCATCGATTTCTCGGTGCCGGCCGCCGTGCTCGCTCACGTGGACACGTGTGTGGGGGCCGGGGTGCCGCTCGTCGAGGGCACCACCGGGTGGCTCGGCCAGGAGACCGCGGTGCGTCGACTGGTCGAAGCGCGGAGCGGCGCGCTCGTCCACGCGGCGAACTTCTCCGTCGGGGTCAACGTCTTCTATCGCATCGTGGCGCGGGCCGCCGAGCTGTTCCGGGGCCTCGATGCCTACGAGGCGTTCATCGAGGAAGCGCATCACGCCCGCAAGCGCGACGCCCCGTCGGGCACGGCGCTCGTGCTAAAGGACATCCTGCTCCGGGGGCTGGCGCGGGGTGACGTGCCGGTGGCGAGCACTCGGGCCGGGCAGATTCCGGGGACGCACCGCGTCGGCTTCGATTCGGCCAGCGACCAGATCCTCCTGGTGCACGCCGCGCGCAGCCGCGAGGCCTTCGCCGCGGGTGCCCTGCTCGCGGCCCGCTGGTTGGCGGGTCGGCGGGGCATGTACACCTTCGCGGACGTGTTGGACAACGTACTGGCGTCGGAGAGGAGTGCCGTATGACCACACGCGTCGATTGGCTGCGCGGCTGCGGGACCGCGCTCGTGACCCCGTTCGCCGCTACGGGCGACGTTGCCGAGCCACGGTTTCGCACCCTCATCGAGCGGCAGATCGCGGGCGGCGTGCCGCTGCTCGTGCCCTGCGGCACGACGGGTGAGGCGGCGACACTCGACCCCGAGGAGCAGCGGCGGCTCATCGCGCTCACCGTCGAAGTGGCGCGCGGGCGTGCACGAGTGATCGCCGGCGTGGGGAGTAACGCCACCGCGGTCACAATCGAGCGGGCGCGGGCCGCCCGCGCGGCCGGCGCGGATGCGATCCTGGTGGTGGCGCCTTACTACAACAAGCCGACCCAAGCGGGCCTCGTGGCGCACTTCCGGGCGGTCGCCGAGGCGGTGGACGACCTGCCGGTCCTGCTGTACAACGTGCCCGGTCGCACGGCGTCGAACATCTCGGCCGCGACGACCCTGACTCTCGCCCGGGAGCGCGACAACATCGTCGGCACCAAGGAGGCCTCGGGAGATCTCCAGCAGATCATGGCCATCCTGCGCGACCGGCCCCCGAACTTCCGGGTGCTTTCGGGCGACGACGCCGTGACGTTGCCGCTCATCGCGCTGGGCGCCGACGGTGTGGTGTCGGTGGTCTCGAACGAGGCGCCCGACTTGATGGCGCGCCTCACCGAGCTCGCGCTCCGAGGCGAGTGGGCGGCCGCGCGAGCGCTGCACTACCGGCTACTGCCGCTGATGGAAGCAAACTTCATCGAGTCGAACCCGGGGCCCGTGAAGGCCGCGCTGGCGGCGCTGGGGCTACTCGAGGAGCACTATCGCCTGCCTCTGGTGCCCGTCCAGGAGCAAACCCGCGCCCGCCTCCGCACGGCGCTCTCGGAGCTTGGCCTCCTGCAAGGCGCGGCGCATGTCGCTGCGTGATCGCGTCGAGGCACTGGCCGCAGCGGAGCCCCAGAGCTACAGCGACGCCGACCGGGCGCTGTTCGCCGAGTTTCGGGCCGGCCTCGCCCGCGGTGAGATTCGCGCGGCCGAACGAACCGCGGACGGGACGTGGTGCGTCAACGCATGGGTGAAGCGCGGCATCCTCGTCGGCTTTCGGATGGGGGCGCTGGTCGACATGTCGCCGCATCCCAACTTGCGCTTCTTTGACAAGGACACCTATCCCGTGCGGCCCACCACGCTCGCCGACCGGGTGCGCATCGTACCGGGTGGCTCCAGCGTCCGCGACGGGGCCTACCTGGCGCCCGGTGTGGTGTGCATGCCGCCGATGTACGTGAACGTGGGGGCCTACGTCGACGCAGCCACCATGATCGACAGTCACGCCCTGGTCGGCTCGTGCGCGCAGATCGGGAAGCGAGTGCATCTGTCGGCGGCCGCGCAGATCGGCGGCGTGCTGGAGCCGGTCGGTGCGCTGCCTGTGATCATCGAGGACGATGTGCTGGTAGGCGGAGGGTGCGGCGTCTACGACGGCACGATCGTGCGCGACCGAGCGGTGCTCGCCGCGGGAACGATCCTCACCGGCTCGACTGCCGTGTATGACCTGGTGCGCGAGCAGGTATATCGGCGCACCGCGGAACGCTCGCTCGAGATTCCCGCCGGCGCTGTGGTGGTGCCCGGCGCGCGAGCCGCGCCAGGATCGGTCGCCGGTCGCTGGGGTGTCTCGCTCTACACTCCGGTGATCGTCAAGTACCGCGACGCGAAGACCGACGCGGCGACGCTGCTCGCAGACGACCTGCGATGAGGTGGCTATGACGAACCAACGCGTGGCGGTGCTGGGATTGGGGAAGATCGGAACCATCCTGCTCCAGGGCCTGTTGAAGGCCGGCGTCTCCCCGGGCAGCGCCTGCGCCACCGTGCGCCACGTGGAACGGGCCCGCGCGCTGAGCGCGCACCTGCCCGTGACGGTCGGCACGGACAACCGCGCCGCGGCGCGTGCGGGGGACGTCATCCTGATCGCAGTCAAGCCCCAGAATGTGGGCGACCTGCTCGACGAGATCCGCGCCGACGTCACGCCGGCGAAGCTGATCGTGTCCGCGGCGGCCTCGGTGCCCACCAGCTACATCGAGGGGCGACTCGAGCGAGGAGTGCCGGTGGTGCGCGCGATGCCGAACACCCCGTGCCAGGTGGGCGCCGGCATGACGGGAATCTGTCGGGGCAGCCACGCGACCGACGCCCACCTCCAGGCGGCCCGCGAGCTGTTCGACACCGTGGGGCGCACCGTAGTGGTGGACGAGAAGCACATGGATGCGGTGACCGGACTCTCCGCCAGCGGACCGGCGTTCGTTTACATCATTCTCGAGTCGCTGGCGGAAGCCGGCGTGAAGGTCGGTCTACCACGGGACGTGGCGACCCTGTTAGCGGCGCAAACGCTGCTCGGCGCGGCCAAGGTCGCCCTCGAAACCGGTGATCACCCTGCCCTGCTCAAGGACGCCGTCACCACGCCGGCGGGCTGCACCATCGACGGCATCCTCGAGCTGGAGGAGGGGAAGCTGCGCGTGACCCTGATCAAGGCCGTGGTGAAGGCCACGCAGCGGGCGAAGGAGCTGATGTTCGAGAAGTGAGCGCGGCTCAGCCGCACTCCGAGAACCCGCACACGTGACACTTGGCGCAGCCCTCGGCGAAAGCGAGCTGCGACCCGCAGTCGGGACAGGCGCCGATGAATTCCTGTTGCGGCGCCCCCGCGCGCACCGCGACCGGGCCACCCTGCCCCGGGACCACCTCGCGCGCTGGGAGCGCCGCCGCGCCGAGCAGGTCCTGTTGCACGCCCTGCTTGTCCTGCATCCACTTCTCGATCGCGATGCCGATCGCGTCGGGCACCGAAAGCACCTTGCTCGGGCCCAGACCCACCGCCCGGTCGGACGAAATGCCGCGCAGCTGGCGGTAGATCTCCGTCATCGGAATGCCGGAGCGCAGCGCGAGCGAGATCAGGCGCCCGATCGCCTCCACGTCCGCCATCAGCGCACCACCGGCCTTGCCGAGCGAGATGAACACCTCGAACGCTTGCCCCTTGTCGTCCTCCGTGATGGTCACGTACATCGTGCCCAGCGGGGTCTCGACCCGTCGGGTGGACCCCTTGAGCAGGTCGGGACGCGAGCGCTTGGCGCGGCGCTGGAGGTTCTCCGCCTCGGCATCGTGCAGCCGCGCGCGCGTGCGCTCCAGCTCGGCGTCGAGCTCGGCGACCCGACCCAGGGCTTCGGCGAGCTGGCGCGGGGCGTCGTCCGCGACCGCACCCGTCGCCAGCTCCTTGACCTTCTTGGCGGTGGCGCCGGTGGAGAGCACCTGCATCTCGCGCGATGCGTCGCGGTACACCGTCACGCCCTTGCAGCCGAGCTTGTCGGCGTAGCGGTAGATCTTCTCGACATAGTCCTCGGTCGCGTCGTTCGCGAAGTTGCAGGTCTTGGAGATCGCCGAGTCGGTGAACTCCTGGAAGGCGGCCTGCATCTGGATGTGCCACTCGGGGGTCACGTCGTGCGCCGTCACGAACACGCGCTGCCACTTCGCAGGGACCTCGTCGAAGTGGATGTGACCCGCTGCGGCGATCCGCTGCATGAGGGCGTCCGAGTACCAGCCTTCGTGCCGCGCGAGGCGCACGAAATCCTCGTTGACGTCGGGCATCAGCACGCCAGCCTGGTTGCGCATGAACGCGACTGCGAACAGCGGCTCGATCCCCGAAGAGCACCCCGCGATGATCGAGATCGTCCCCGTGGGCGCCACCGTGGTGAGGTTGCAGTTGCGGAGCCGGCGCATGGGGCGCACCCGCTCGCCCCGCGGGCCGCGGGCGCAGGTCGCGTCCGGCCCCCAGATCGATTGCTCCCACTCCGCGAAGACCCCCCGCTGCTCGGCCAGCTGCTCCGACGCCACCTTCGCCTCTTCGTCCACGAACTCCATGAGCCGGCGGCCGAGCGCCACGCCCTCGTCCGAGTCGTAGGGCAGCCCGAGCCGTACCAGCAGGTCTGCCCACCCCATCACGCCGAGCCCGATGCGCCGGATGCGCTTCGCGAGGTCGTCGATCTCCGCGAGCGGATAGCGGTTCGCGTCGATCACATTGTCGAGAAAGTGGGTGCAGAGGTGCACCGCCGTGCGCAGGCGATCCCAATCCACGTCCCCGTCCCGCGCGAACACGCCGACGTTGATGGACCCCAGGTTGCACACATCGTAGGGGAGCAGCGGCTGCTCGCCGCAGGGGTTCGTCGCCTCGTAGCTGCCGAGACGAGGGACCGGGTTGTAGTGGTTGGCGCGGTCGATGAAGTACACCCCCGGCTCGCCCGTCTTCCAGGCGCCGTGGACGATCTTGCGAAACACGTCACGGGCGTCGAGCTGACCTACCACCGCGCCATGGCGAGGGTGGATCAGGTCGTAGCTCGTGCCCTCCTCGACCGCCCGCATGAACGCGTCCGTGACGGCGACCGAGATGTTGAAGTTCGTCACCTGGGTGAGGTCGTCCTTGCAGGCGATGAACTCGAGGATGTCGGGATGGTCCACCCGCAGGATGCCCATGTTCGCGCCGCGGCGGGTGCCGCCTTGCTTGACCACGTCGGTCGAGGCGTCGTACAGCTTCATGAACGACACCGGGCCCGAGGCCACTCCCATCGTCGAGCGGACCACGTCGTTCTTGGGGCGCAGGCGCGAGAACGAAAAGCCGGTCCCGCCCCCCGACTGGTGCACCAGGGCCATGGCGCGGAGCGTGTCGTAGATGCCGCTCTGGCCGTTCGAGAGGCAATCGTCCACCGGCAGCACGAAGCAGGCAGACAGCTGCCCCAACGGTCGACCGGCGTTCATGAGAGTGGGGGAGTTCGGCATCCACACGCGCGTCGCCATCAGCTCGAAGAACGTCTCGGCGAGGCCCTCGACGGCCTTGTCGGAGGCGCCGTAGCGGCCGTCCGGCTCGGCGACGGTGCGGGCCACCCGCCAGAACAGGTCTTCGGGTTGCTCGACCGGCCTGCCCTGGTCGTCCTTCACCAGGTAGCGCCGCTCGAGCACGGTGATGGCGTTGGGGCTCAGATCGAGCGTCCCCTTGCGGGTGGAAGCAGTCATGCCGGCTCGTCCCTCTGCGGTGTGAGCTTGCTCACAAAGCGCGTGCTATGTGTGAATTTAACAGCGCGCAAAACAAAAAACGTGGAGCAGCAAGGTAGGCCGGGTGGCACGTCGGGGCAACACAGGCGAGAGCGCTGCCGGTACAACGCTTTTCAGCAATTCACATCACAAACCTGCTCGCACGATCGGGAACCGGCCCGCGCGATGCCGCTCCGCTTCCGCTACATAATGCTCCCACGTGACCCGGATCCGCTCCCGCAGGGCGTCGTCCACGCGTCGCGCCACGCGGGCAGGCACACCGACCAGCAACGACCCCGGCGGCACCCGGGTTCCCTCGGGCACCACCGCACCGGCAGCCACGACGCTCCCTGTGCCGACGTGCACGTCGTTCAGGAGAATGCTGCCCATGCCGATCAGGCAGTCGTCCTCCACGGTGCAGCCGTGCAGGATGGCCCGGTGGCCCACCCCGACCCGGGCGCCGATTCGCGCGGGCTTCCCTTCGTCCACATGGACGATGGTGCCGTCCTGCAGGTTCGTCGCCTCACCTACCATGATCGGCGCCATGTCGCCGCGCAGCACGGCGCCATACCACACGCTGGCGCGCGCGCCCAGTGTCACGTCCCCCAGCACTACTGCGCCCGGGGCGATGAATGCAGTCGCGTGGATGTGGATTACTGCCTCACCGGTTCGAACCGCCACTGCACCCACGCGTCGACCGGCTCACCGTTCTTCTGCGCGGGGTTCCAACGCAGGTTACTCGCCATGTCCATGGCTTGATCGTTGAAGGTAGCGAGGTTGGAGGGGCCGAACACGCGGGCCTCGAGCGTGGCGCCGTCGCGCGAGACATGGATCAGGAGGATGGCCTGGCGTGGCAGCATCGGCGCGTCGGCGGGGATCGGGATGCGCGTGGCGGAGAGCGGGACGGGCGGTGTGTCGAAGCAGATCTTGCCGTGGTTGTACTCGGGCCCGGGCGCGTCGCACGGGCCCGTCCCACTTTCCCCCCCGCCAACGGTGGCAGGCTCGAGCTCGACTTTGACGCTCAACGGCGCGCCCGGGGTGATCACGACCGGCCGCTCGTACGGCGCGAACCCCGCGGCCCGCACGGCGAGCGCGTACGTGCCGGGGGGCACGTCCCCCTGACCACGGAACGGCTGCCCGTTGAGCGTGACGCGGGCGCCTGCCGGCAGGCCCTGCAGCGTGAGCCGCCCCGGTGTTCCCGGCGCGACGGGCGGGTGCGTCGTTTCGCCCGCCGCGGGCCGCGTGGCAGCCGTGTCCGGAGCGGCGCCGGACGCGCCCGTGTCCCCCAGCAGCCGCTGCGCGAGCGTGTCCCGGAGGGTGGCGGTCACCGAGTCGGGCACCGCGGCGCGCGCGAAGAAGAGCAGACCCTTCTTGTAGGCATACAGGCCCGGGGCGCCGAGCGCCACGACGACGACGACGACCCAGAGGGCGATCCCCGCGCCCACGGAGCGGTGGTGCTCGACGGAGGCAGCGAGCCGCGCTCCCATCGGCGCGCCCGGCAGCGGCGTGGTGGGCGCGCCGGCGATGCGGGCGCCCGCGAGCGACGGGATCGCTCGGGTCGGCGCGGTCGCGAGCCCGACGGCCGCGAATCCGCCGCCCGCTTCCAGCGCCTGGACCAGATCGTCGGCGGTCTGGAAGCGATCGTCTGGGACCTTGGCCATCATCTTCCGGACGAGCTCGAACAGCGTGCGCTGGTCGTAGGTCTCGAGCGGCGGCGTGGGCACCTCCTCCATGATGTGCTTGTAGCCGATGGAGAAGGAGTCCTCGCCGTCGAACGGCACGCTGCCGGTGAGGCATTGGTAGGCGACGACGCCGAGCGAGTAGATGTCGCTGCGCCCGTCGAGTTGCTGCGCGCGGGCCTGTTCGGGGCTCATGTAGTGCGGGGTGCCGATCGACATGCCCGTGCCCGTGAGCTTTCCGCCCGTCGCCGCCTTGGCGATGCCGAAGTCCGTCACGACGGCCTGGCCGTGCTCGTCGAACATGATGTTGTCGGGCTTGATGTCGCGATGCACGATGCCGCCCTTATGCGCGTAGGCGAGCGCGCGCGCGACCTGCACGAGGACCTGGCGGATCTCGGCGGGGGGAAGCGAGCCGCGCGCCGCGAGGACGGACGCGAGCGGCTTGCCGCGCAGAAACTTCATGACGAAGTAGATCACCCGGCCGGACTTGCCGACCCGGTAGATCGGGATGATGCTGGGGTGCTCGAGCTTCGCCGAGGTGCGAGCCTCACGCTGAAACCGCTCGACGAATTCCTTGTCGAACGCGAGCGAGAACGGCAGGACCTTGATGGCGACCTCGCGCTCCAGCTGTTTCTCGCGCGCCTTGAAGACGATGGCCATGCCGCCCCGACCGAGCTCGTCGAGGATCTCGTACTCGTCCTTGAGCTGCTCCCGCACGAGCTCGAGCTCGGTCAGCTCTTGCGTATTCTGGATCGGCGTCGCCGCGAGATCCAGGCCGCAGGAGCGGCAGAACTTACTGGCGTCGTCGTTCTGAGTGCCGCAGCGGGAGCAATACATCCATTGTTTCCGAGGAGTCGCGGAAACTTACGGGCGCGTCGGAGCGGGTGTCAACCGACTAGCGCGACACAATGACGAACTGGCGACGGCGCACGAGCGACGTGGCGGTCGCGGGGTCGCGGATCTCGACGGCGAGAACGTAGCTCCCCTTGGACGCGTCGCGCAGATCGAGCGCGCGACGCACCCGCGTGACGGGACCGTCGGCAGGCGCGTCGAACTCGAACAAGACCGGCGCTTGTCCGCCACCGAACAGCCGGTGAAACAACGAGCGACGCCTGTCGCGCTCGAGCCGGACGATGGTGTGGTACGGCGCCCCCGACGCAAGCCCGTACACCTCGTAATACAGCTCGGCCGAGCCGCCCTCGGCGAAGCGGCCCAGCGGGTTCAGCGGCACCGTGTCCGACCCGGTCGTCCACGCGAGCCCCGAGCCCTGGCGGCCGAGCACGAGGTCGCTCGCGGCGAAGCGCGCGCCGTCGAGCGTGCCGACGGCGATCGAGTCACGGATCACGAGGTCGCCCGCGTCGCTGCCCGGCTCTTGGACCAGCAACCGATAGCGGTACGCCCCCGGCGGGACCGCAAGCGCGACCTGCCCGGTGAGATAAGCGCCCTGACGGAGCGGCGCCGCGGCGGCGAACACCCGGGTCGTATCGAGTCGCGCCACCAGGTTGTCGAGGCTGTCCGAGACGACCAACCGGAACGCGACGGGATAGAGGACGCGCGTCGAGTCCCCGGCCGGCGTCAGGCGCTGGCCCGGAATAGCGAACACGACGTGCAGCTCCTGTCCGGTGTGACCGCGCGCGCCGACGACGAAGTCCGACGCCAGCACCTCGAGCGGCGTGGTGAACGTCCGGCGGTAGCTATCGGTGGTCGTGCCCACGGTGATGCTGCGCTGGCCCAGGCTACGCTCGGCGGCGAGCACGCCCGCCGCGTTCGCCGAGCCGAGGGTGTTTCCCAATCGAGCGTACAGCGGATTGATGTCCGCCCGCGAGGCGAACAAGTCGCTGGTTAGGGGATCGAGGCCGCGCCGGCCGGTGAGCGCCAGCGCGCCGCGGAAGCCCGTAGACAGCGCGTCGGCCAGACTCTCCACCAGCTTGTAGTCCTGGACGTCCTCGCGCGCGACGAAGTGAAAGATCAGATCGCCGTCGGGCCGCCGGTACAGCCACGTCTCGTTCGGCTCGAGCCGGTCCAGCACGCGGGGGTAGGTCGCACGCTTGTCGGGCGAGCCGTGGCGCAGATAGATGACGCCGCGGTCGTCGAAGTCGCGCTGATCGGCGCGGTAGCGCTCGGTGATGTCGTAGTGCCGATGCCGGCTCACGAGCCGGAAGTTGTGCCAGGCGTAGAACCAGCGGCGGTAGTGCTCGGTCAGCCGCTCGCCCGGCTCACGCGCTTCGGCCACGTCGCGCTGCAGCCAAAACCGCTCGAGCCACGCCGCCCGCGGGCCGGGGGCAGTGAAGCCGTCGAACGGCGCCAGCTCGTCAGGGTGCGCCACCACGCCCAGGTCGGCGCGATACAACGCCAGCGCCTCCGGCGACCGCGCCAGGCGCGCCCCGGCGAAATAGGTCCGCCACCCGTCGGTCGGTCGTTGCGCGTAGTAGTAGCTCCGCGCAAGCTCGAGCAGGCCCAGCCCGGAGTCGCCACCGACGCCGAGGTAGGCCTGGAACGCCGCCAGCGCCGAGTCCGCTTCGCCGACCTCCCGCTCCACCCGGCCCCGCGCCAGCTGGATCTGCGCGTTTCCCCCCGCGGGTGACGCCGCCGCGAGCCGCACCGCCTGCAGCGCCACCTCGAGCCGTGGCTGGATGCGCTGGGCCAGCGCCGCGTTGGCGAGGTCGATGCTGGCCTGCGCGAAGCTCGGGTCGGCCTGCGTGGCCCGCGCCAGCGCCCGCGCCGCTTTGCTCAGATAGTCCTTGCCGAGCTGCTGGCGCAGGTTTTCGATCGCGAGCACGGCGTGCTCGCCCTGCGCCAGCTCGGCGAGCCCCAGCCCATACCAGGGGTAGGGCCAGTCGGGCCGGAGCTCCGCGGCCCATTCGAACTCCCCGGCTGCGTCGTCGTAATGTGACTTGGTGTTGGCGGTCTCTCCCAGCCGGTGGGCGATGAACCCGAGCCGGACGTGGACGAGCGGGTCGTCGCGGTGTTGCTTCGCCACCTGGATCATCGCGGCCTCGAGTCGCTTCAACGACAACGAATCGGTCACGCGCGCGAGCGAGTCCCGCAGCGCCTCGATCGCGGCGCGCTCGGTGGGTGACTGGGCGGTCAGGCGTAGGGCGAGACTAACGGGTAAAGCAAGAAGGACGAACAGTGAGCGCCGCATGCTTCAATTATATCCCGGCAACGAGAACTGGGTTCATGCGCCCGGCAACAAGAACGGGTTCATGCGTCCAGGAACGAGAACGGGTTCATGCGTCCAGTTCCCAGGCTAAAGCCTGGGCTCGGCACGACACTGTGCTAAAGCACACCACGCTTCAGCGTTATGCTGCGCCGAACCCACCCTTGGGGCGGGAATACCTGACCCGCCGCTCTCGCTCAGAAATCCGATGCAAACGCCATGTACAGCTGCGGGCGCCGCGCCGCCCCGGAGGGAGGATCGGCGAGCGGTACGGCGACGCCGAGCCGGAGCTGCACCAGGAAGTCGTAGTTCAACATCAGGTCGCCGGCGAGCTCGA
>DASPXE010000191.1:0-1913 GCA_035637455.1 Gemmatimonadales bacterium | reverse complement strand
TGGCGCGCCACGAGGCCCGGGGCACGTTCTTCGTCGTCGGCTGGGTGGCGGAGCGGCATCCCGACCTCGTGCAGCGGATCGCGCGCGCGGGCCACGAGGTCGCGTCGCACAGCTGGGATCATGCCCGCGTCACCGACCAGTCGCCTTCAGCATTCCGCGATTCCGTAAGGCGCGCAAAGTACGTGCTCGAGGACCTGATCGGCGCGCCGGTGCTCGGGTTCCGCGCCCCGAGCTTTTCGATCGTGCCAGGTCGCGAGTGGGCGCTCGATGTCCTCATCGAGGAGGGCTACCGCTACGACTCGAGCCTGTTCCCCGTGCGCCGGCCAGGCTACGGCTATGCCAACGGCCACCGCGACCCGCACTGGCTGGAGCGGCCGGTGGGTCGCATCGCCGAAGTGCCGCCGACCACGCTGCGGCGCTGGGGCGCGAACCTTCCGGCGGGCGGCGGCGCGTATTTCCGGCTGCTCCCGTACGCCCTCGTCCGCGCGGCGCTGCGGGATTGCGCGCGGCGCGGCGCGCCGGGCACGTTCTACATCCATCCCTGGGAGATCGATCCGGAGCAGCCGCGCCTCGGGGTTTCCTGGTTGACGCGGGTACGGCATTACGGCGGGCTGCGCCGCACGCTCCGGCGGCTCGAGCGTCTGTTCGGGGAATTCCGCTTCACCGCGATCGCGGAAACCCTTCCTCAGTTGGCCGATTCGCTGGTCCGGGTATGATGTCGCTCGCGCCATTGGACGGCAGCCTCTCGATGTGGGACGCGTTCGCCGCGGCCGCTCCCGGGGGCACGTTCTGTCACCTGGCCGGATGGCGCGCGGTCATGGAGAACGTGCTGGGGCACGAGTGCCTCTACACGGTCGCGTGCGACGATGCGGGAGCGTGGCGCGGCATTCTGCCCCTAGTACGCGTGCGCAGTCCGCTGTTCGGCGACTACCTCGTCTCGCTCCCGTTTCTGAACGCGGGCGGACCCGTAGGGTCGCCGGACGCGATGGCGACGCTAGCCGAGCACGCGGCTGCGCTTGCCCGGCAGCTTGGGGTCGATCTCCTGGAGCTCCGCACGCGACATGTCGTGTCGTCCGAGCTGCGCCTGTCACAGCGCAAGCTCACGGTGCGGCTTGAGCTTCCGGACTCCCCCGCGGCCCTGTGGGGCGCATTCGATCCGAAGTTGCGGAGCCAGATCAAGCGCCCACGGCGCGAAGGACTGACCACGCGGTTCGGGCCGGAGCAGCTCGACGCCTTTTACGACGTCTTGGCGCGCAACATGCGCAGCCTGGGCACGCCGGTGTTGCCGCGCGCGTTCTTCGAGCGTCTCGCCACGACATTCGGCGGGCTGGTCGTGTTCGGAGCCGTATACCGGGGCGCGCAGCCGATCGCCGCGGGCTGCGGGTTCGCGTGGCGCGACGAGTTCGAGATGACGTGGGCGTCGTCGCTGCGCGAACACAACCGCAGCGCGCCGAACATGCTGCTGTACTGGTCGTTCATGGAGCAGATGATCGCGCGGGGCATGCGGGTGTTCGATTTCGGCCGCTGCACGGCCGGCAGCGGCACGCACCGGTTCAAGCAGCAGTGGGGCGGCGCGGACGTCCCGCTGCCGTGGCTGCAGTGGTCGGCGCGCAACGTCGCCGCCACGCCGTCGCCCGAGCGCCCCGCCTACCGGCTGGCGGCGGCGGTGTGGCGGCGCCTGCCGCTCGCCGTCACGAACGGCATCGGTCCGTTGCTCGCCCGGCAGCTGCCATGAACCGGCTCGCGGAGCTGGTGCCGCGCTGGCGGCCCCAGCGAGGTCACGACGTCGTAGCGTCGGGGGCCTCCGGCGCGCGCCGCGGGCCGCTGTGGCGCCAGGTTCCCGTGTACTCGCCGCTCACGTTGCATGCCGCCTGGCGCGCCGCAACTCAGGCGCTCAGACGCCGGGACGACCC
>DASPXE010000190.1:0-1533 GCA_035637455.1 Gemmatimonadales bacterium | reverse complement strand
TGCCGGGTGGAGGTCACCGCCACGGGCGCGTGGCAGATCAACGAGATGGTGACGCCGTTCTCCCGGGCCACGTGGAGGGTTTCGCCGAGCCACGGGTCGTCACGGAAGTCGACCATCGGGGCGTGACCGCCGGGGGCGTGGATGAAGTCGAAGTCGGCGAAGGTGAACGGGTCGGCCGGGTCGCGGTGGCGCAAGACGAGTTCCTGCAGCGAGTGGAAGGTGCCCTCGGGCAGCTTGTCGACGCGGCGGATCAGTTCGGGGCGGTACTCGGCGAGCTCCGGCTCGCTGTTGGGCAGTAGTTCGGAGACCGGGATCCGGCCCACGTGCCGCTCCAGCAGCCGGACTTCCTGCTCGCGGCGGGCGACCAGCTCGGGGTGGCGCGCCCGGAAGCTGCTGACGTCGAACGAGCGGCGGCGCTGCTGCATGCGCATGGGCAGGGTCTTGAAGCCGGTCTTCTCGATGGATTGCACGGACAGGGCCATGCCGTTGATGTCGAGTTGCGGGGCGTTGCCGTCAGGGGTGGCGAAGGTGAACTCGTAGTCGTTCTCGAACTCCTTGAGCACCTGGGCCATCTCGACCAGGAAGAACCCGGTCGAGATCGACGTGACCTCGGCCGGCGCGACCAGCGGCAGCTGGCGGCCAGACGAGATGAGGATCAGTGCGCGGCGCTTGGTAGCGGGCATGACGTTGCTCCTTCCAATACCTGCGGGCGTCGTTGGATGGGTCGTAGTCCTGAAGGTGAAGAGGTTCATGTTCGACTCCTTGAACTAGGTTAGGCTACAGTCGTAGGATTACATACATACGTAGGTTTGTCAACGCATAATGGAAAAGCTACGTCTGACCAGGGATCGTGTATGCTGAGTACGTGTCCATGACCGACAACGGCAGGGCATCCACTGGCGACCGGCGCGTGCGGCGGACACGGGCGAGCCTGCAACGCGCCCTGATCGAGCTCGTCGCAGAGCAGGACCTGTCCGAGATCGGCGTCGCCGATGTCGTCGACCGCGCCGACGTGAGCCGCTCGACGTTCTACGACCACTATCGGGACGTGCACGAGCTGGCCGAGGCCGCCTGCGCGTCCATGATCGACGACCTGCTCGCCTCCCTCACCACGGTCGACCCCGCCCCGGCGAAACCCTCGGATCCCCGAGAGGATCCGAGTCCCGCACTGACCGCGTTCTTCACGCATTTCGCCGAGCACGCGGCCCTCTATCGCAGCCTGTTGGGGCCGACCGGGAGCGCACGCGTCATCGACCACGTACGCCGGCGCACCACGGAGGCGGCCCGCCTCTACCCGCGCCTTCCCGCGACGGACGACAGCCCAGAACGGGGCGCGGCCGACCCAGCGGACGCGTCGCGCGACGTACCCGCAGCGTTCGTCGCGGGCGCCCTCCTCGGCGTGGCCACCGACTGGCTGCAGCGCGGATGCCCGCGACCGCCGCGCGAGATGACCATCCTGACCGAGCCACTCCTGACCGCCCTACGCAACAGCACCGGGACGGCGACCGCGTAACAGATGGAACCGAGTCCGCT
>DASPXE010000189.1:0-15439 GCA_035637455.1 Gemmatimonadales bacterium | reverse complement strand
GGTGAAGCGGGTCGCCTGACGCGGTAAGGGCACGGCATGCCGTGCCCTTCAGTACCCTAGCGCGCCGCCGCCCCGTCTGGGATCGGCCACCCCGACCCAGCCGGCGGCGGTTCGTTCGATGGCCGCGATGTCACCCATGCGACCTCGCTCGCGCAGCTGGTAGCCCATGGTGCGCAGGCCGTCGAGCGTCGTCTCGGCGAGCCCGCCACGCTCGTAGAAGACCACGTCCGGGAGCGCCTGCTGGTGCACGCGCGGGGCAGCCACCGCGTCCGTCAGTGACATACCGTGGTCCACCACGTTCACGATCACCTGATACACGCTATTGATGATGGTCGGGCCGCCCGGCGTCCCCAGCACCATGAACACGCGACCGTCTCGTCCCAGCACGATCGACGGCGTCATCGCCGACAGCATGCGCTTCCCGGGCGCGATAGCGTTGGCATCGCCCTGGATCAGCCCGTACATGTTCGG
The DNA here is from genome assembly GCA_035637455.1 of Gemmatimonadales bacterium. Lineage (GTDB taxonomy): Bacteria > Gemmatimonadota > Gemmatimonadetes > Gemmatimonadales > GWC2-71-9 > 20CM-4-69-16. The sequence continues at coordinate 14,968 of DASPXE010000189.1, read as the reverse complement.
CTTCCCGGGCGCGGTGGTAAAGTCGTCCATCTCGTTGTTGAGGAGGAACCCCGCGCCCGCGACGGTGACCGCGCTGCCGAAGCCCCCGTTCAACGTCGTCGTGACCGCGGCCGCGTTGCCGTCGGCGTCGACGATGGAGTAATGCGTCGTCTCAGTGCCCTCGTTCCCCGATGTGGTGACCGGGGGCGTGGGCGTGGCGTGGTCCGGCAGGATCTGGGCACGCAGCTCCGCGGCGTACGACTTCGACAGCAGCCGCTCGAGCGGCATGTCGACGAAGTCGGGGTCGCCGAGCCAGTGGTTGCGGTCCATGAAGGCGCGCCGCATCGCTTCGGCTTCGAGGTGGACGTAGCCCGAGCTGCCGAAGGGGGGCAGCGTATCGTAGCCCTCCATGATGTTCAGGATCTCGCCCAGCGTGACGCCGCCCGAGCTCGCGGGCGGCATCGAGTAGATCGCGTAGCCACGATAGGTGATCTCGACGGGGGTGCGCCACTTCGGCGTATAGCGCTTGAGGTCGTCCTTGGAGATGAGCCCGTGGCCGCGCTGCATCTCGGCGACGATCAGGTCCGCGACCTGGCCGGTGTAGAACACGCTTGGTCCGGAGTCCGCGATGAGCTGCAGCGTGTGCGCGAGGTCGGGTTGGTGGAACTTCGTGCCGCGCGCGGGCGCGTGGCCATCTACGAGGAACTGCTTCGCGGATGCCGGGAACAGCGCCAGCCGCTCAGCCTCTTCCGCGATCGACCGGCTGCGCGCGACGTCGAGGGTGTGCTCGCGGGCGAGGCGAATCGCCGGGGCGAGCAGCTTCGCCCAGGGCAGGCGTCCGGCGTTCTTCCAGGCTTCGTACATCCCGGCCACGCTGCCGGGGACGCCCGACGCGAGGTGACCGGTCAGGCTCTGCTTGGTGGGGTTGCCGGTCGAGTCGATGTACATGTCGCGGGTGGCCCGGCCGGGCGCCATCTCGCGGTAGTCCAGCGCGCGCACGCGACCGGTGGTGTCGCGGTACACGATGAACCCGCCGCCGCCGAGGTTGCCCGCCTCGGGGAGCACGACCGCGAGCGCGAACCCGACCGCCACCGCGGCGTCGACGGCGTTACCGCCCTGCTTGATGATCTCGATCCCGACGTGGCTCGCGACCGGATGACCCGACACGACCATGGCGCGGTGCCCCGACTGCGGGACTCCCTTGCCGGTGAGCGACCACGTATCCGGGATGATCGGCCGGCCCGTGACGACCGCGTCGGCGCGCGCGCCCGGAGCCGTGGGGCGGGCGGCCGGCGCGGCGGCCGCGGCAGGCGGGGGCGCGGGGATCGTCTCGGGCGGCCGCGAGCCGCCACAGGCGGCGAGCACAGCGAGGGCGGCGGGGGCGGCAAGCGGGATCTGGCGCATGGTGAATTGTGCACGTTGACCCGAGTTTGGGTCAACGCCTAACTTGGGGCCACCTGACACCCTCATGACCGCCCCCGACTTCCTCGACCCGCGCCTCACCGAGCAGCGGAACCCCCGCACCGAGCGCATCGACGTCGCCGCGACGCTGGAGATCGTCGACCTGATCAACACCGAGGACGCCACGGTTGCGGCGGCGGTGCGCGCCGTGCGCGCCGAGATCGCGCGGGCGATCGACCTCGTGGTCGAGGCTTTCAAGCAGGGTGGGCGGTTGGTCTACGTGGGGGCGGGCACATCGGGCCGGCTCGGCGTGCTCGACGCGAGCGAGTGCCCGCCGACGTTCGGCACGCCGCCCGAGATGGTGGTGGGCATTATCGCCGGGGGGCTGCAGGCGCTCGTGAAGGGCTTGGAAGGCGCCGAGGACGACGTGAACGCGGGCGCCCGCGCTATGGACGATGCCCGGGTCACGCCGAGGGACTTCGTCCTCGGGATCGCGGCGAGCGGGACGACGCCGTTCGTGCGGGCGGCGCTCGGCCGCGCGCAAACGCTCGGTGCGGTGACCGGCCTCCTCTCGTGCTCCGATCCGCCGCAGGTCCTGGCCGAAACCTGCGACGTGTTGATCCTCCCCAAGGTCGGCCCCGAGGCGCTCACGGGGTCCACCCGCATGAAGGCGGGGACCGCGACCAAGCTCGTGCTCAACACCATCTCGACCGCCGCGATGATCCGGCAGGGGCGCGCGTACGGCAACCTGATGGTGGACTTGATGTCGTGGAGCGACAAGCTACGGGACCGCGGGGAGCGCATCGTCATGGAATGCGGCGGCGTCGACCGCGCGGCAGCAGGGCGCGCGATCGAGGCCGCCGGGGGCAGCGTTAAGCTGGCGATCGTGATGGTGAGGCGGCGCGTGGGCAAGGCCGAGGCCGAACGGCTGCTCGAACAGACGGGTGGGTTCGTGCGCGGGGCGGCCGGCGACCCGCCGGCGGTGCGCCCGCGGTGACGAGCTGCCTCGCCGTCGGAGTGATGTCGGGCACGTCGCTCGATGGCGTCTCCACGGCGCTCGTGCGGCTGAGCGATGCTCCCCTCGAGGCGGAGCTGATCGCCTTCCGCCAGGAGCCCTACGCCGCGCCGGAGCGCGCGCAGATAATCGACGCCATCGCGCGCGGCGGCTCGAAGGATCTCACGCTGCTCCACGTCGCGTTGGGCGAGCGCTTCGCCGGCGCGATCCTCCAGCTCCTCGCCGGAACCAAGACCACACCCAAGGACTTGGCGTTCGTCGCCTCGCATGGTCAGACGATCTGGCACGAGCCCGGCCGCGCCACGCTGCAGCTGGGAGATCCGGCGGTGATCGCCGAGCGCGTGGGTGTACGGGTGGTGAGCGACTTTCGCTCGCGCGACGTGGCCGCGGGCGGGCAGGGTGCGCCACTCGTACCGCTCGCGGACGTAATGCTGTTCGGGCATCCCGAGCGCGGTCGGCTGCTGCTCAACATCGGCGGGATCGCGAACGTCACCTGGGTGCCGCGCCGGGGCATGGCCGAAGGTGCCCTCGCCTTCGACACGGGGCCAGGAGTGGCGGTGATCGACGCCGTGACCCGCCGCCTCGACCCCGACACGCCGTTCGACCGGGACGGCGCGCGCGCACGCCGCGGCAAGCCCCGCCGCAAGGTGCTCGACGCGCTGCTCGCCGATGCCTACTTCGCTCAGCCGCCGCCCAAGAGCACGGGGCGCGAGCGTTTCGGGATCGAGTTCGCCGACCGCCTGATCGGGCTGGTGCGGCAGGCGGGCGGCTCCGACAACGACGCCGTGGCTACCGCCACGGCGCTCACCGCAGAAACGATCGCCCAGGCGCTCGAGCGGTGGACGCCGCCCCCCACCGGTCCGGAGATCGAGCTCGTGATTTCGGGCGGCGGCGCCCGCAACCCCGTGCTCGTCGAGCTGCTCGCCGCCCGCGTGCGCCCGCGGCCGCTGCTGCCGTTCGATCGGCTCTTCTTCGACGGTGAGGCGAAGGAGGCGCTGGCGTTCGCCTTTCTCGGGTTCCTGACAGTCTGCGGCAAGCCCGGCAACCTCCCGGCGGCGACCGGAGCCCGCGGCCCGCGAGTGCTCGGCCACGTCACCCCCGCGTGAGCGGCTCGCTCGCCCGGCTCGTCTTCCCGGCGCTGCGGTGGCGGCGCCAGAGTTTCGACCACGAGCAGGCAAAGATCGACGCCGCTCTCGCCGCCGGGGTCGGCGGCTTCATCATCTTCGGCGGAACGCGCGCGACGGTCACCGCGCTCACCGGCGAGCTGCGGCGCCAGGCGGGGCGCCCGTTGTTGCTCGGCGCCGATCTGGAGCGGGGGGTCGCCCAGCAGGTGCAGGGGCTCACCGAGCTGCCGCCACCCGCCGCGCTCGGCTACCTGGCTGACCTCGACGCGACGCGCGGCTGCGGCGTGATCACCGGGTCCGAGGCGCGGTCGGTCGGGATCAACTGGGCGTTCGCGCCCGTGTGCGACCTGGACTTGGAGGCCAAGAACCCGATCGTGCAGACTCGCTCGTTCGGCGCGGATCCTATGCGCGCCGGCGAGCACGCGGCCGTCTGGATCCGCGGGCTGCAAGAGCACGGTGTGTTGGGCTGCGCCAAGCACTACCCGGGCCACGGCCGCACCACGCGAGATTCACACGAAACCCTGCCACTGGTCACGACGCCCGCTGCCGAGCTGCAGCAGTTCGACGTCACGCCCTTCGAGTACGCGATCCGGGCAGGCGTGGGGAGCGTGATGAGCGCATTCGTGGCGTTCCCCGCGTGGGACGCATCGGGTCGGGCGGCGAGCTTCTCGCCCGACATACTCGGCTATCTCCGCGACCCGCTCAACTTCGCTGGGCTGGTCGTGACGGATGCGCTGATCATGGCCGGCGCCAGTGCGGCGCAGCCGGTCCCCGCCGCCACTGTCACGGCGGTCGCGGCTGGGTGCGACGCGCTCTTGTACGTGGAGGACGTCCGGAGCGTGATCGCGGCGCTGGACCGAGCGATCGGGTCCGACATCCCCACGGCCCGCGCGGACGAGGCGCTGGCGCGCTACGAAGCCGCCGTCGCGACCTGGGCGGCGGGCGCCGACCAGGGGCTGCCCGATGTCGCGGTGCATGGCGCGTTCGCGGACGGGCTGGCGGATCGCGCCGCACATCTGCTGCGGGGCGAGGCCCCGCGCCTCCGGGCGCCGCTGGCAGTGGAGATCGTCGACGACGACGTGGGGGGCCCGTACACGGTCGGCCCCCGCGACGTCTTCCACCAGACGCTGCGCGAGGACGGGGTGGCCGTCGTGCGACGTGCCACGGGCAACGTGCAACGTATCATCCTGGTGTATGCCGAACCGCGTTCGTGGAAGGGACGCGCCGATCTCGGCCCGCGCTCGCTTGCCGCGCTCCGGCGCTTGACTCCCAGTGCCCAGCTGGTGGTGCTGTTCGGGCATCCGCGGCTCGCGCGCCAGATCCCCGGCCGGGCGCCCGTCGTATGCGGCTGGCACGGGCAGCCCTTAATGCAGAGAGCGGCTGCAAGATGGGTAACGGAGCGGTTGCACTGAGAGGCGTCACGGAAAGGCGTCACGAAACGGCGTCGCGGAAGGACGTCACGAAACACCGTTGACGGACCTCCGTGACGCTGTTCCGTGACATATTCTCGTGACGTCTTTCCGTGACGCTTCCTATTTCGTCGCGATCTGGGTCAAGTACGCGATGACGGCGCTGGCCGGGACCGCGTAGATGATCTTTCCCTGCGACTCCCGATTGCCCCCGTACAGCACCGCGACGACGCGGCCTTCACGATCGAAGATCGGGCTCCCCGACGAGCCCGGCGCACCGTAGCCGTCCACCTGCACGACGTTCGACAGCACCTTGCTCACCGTGCCCACGGTGAGCGTGGGGTCCGCCACCACGGCGCTCGGGCCCTGGCGCTCCATGGGCAGGTCCTCGCCCAGCGGATAGCCCATGATGGCGACGGGGTCGCCCCGCTGCGGGCTGTTCGCGTCGCGGGCGAAGCCGAGCACGCGCGGCGTGCCGCCGCGCACGTCGACTTGCAGCACCCCGACGTCCGCCGTATCGGCGACGCCGATGACCCGCCCCGCGAACCACTGCTTCGAGCCCGAGAACTTGACGGCGATCGCGAGCGGCCGGCGGTCACCCGTTTCGCCCACGAGCAGGTGCTTGTTGGTGACCAGCGTGCCCTGCGAGTCCACGGCGAAGGCGGTCCCGGTGAACAGCTCGACGTCGGAGTATTTGACGACCAGCAGCGCGACCGCGTCCTGATTGTTGCGCGAAATGGCGCGGTAATCGACCGCCGCTGCGCCCGCGATGCCACGCTGGCGCGCGGCCGCCGTGTCGAGCTGGGCACGCAGCCGCGCGACCGAGTGCACGTCGCCGCCCGAGCTCGCCGCGGCGAGCTCGCCCCGCAACCGCGCTACCTCGGCGTGCGACTCGCGCAGCGCGTCCTTGACGCTCTGCAGCTCGGACTGGAAGCGCGAGAGCAGGCGCTGGGCTTCCTGGTTCAAACTGTCGGCGCGGGCCTGGAGCCCGGCGAGCTCGCGGGCGTCGCGCGCGGCCGTCCACTGGCTCCACCCGAACCCCGTGACCACTAGCGCCAGCAGGCCGATCAGCACCTTGGTCGTGCGCCGCAGCCGCGCGACTTCCGCCACGATGCGCACGGCAGCACTCGACCGGCGTCCGGCGTCTGCCGGCGGGACGGCTTGGAACTGATCGCGCGGCGCGGCGCTGCGCTCCGCCGGCACGCGCGCGCCTGCCGAGACCTCGTCCATGCCCGACCCGCCGGCCGCACCGGCCGCCGCGAGCACCCGGAACTCCACCGCCGGCCCCTTGGGCCCGAATCCGATGACGTCGCCGTCCTGCAGGACCACGTCGTCCGTGACGCGCGCGCCGTTGACGAAGGTGCCGTTCTTTGAGCCCAGGTCGCGCACCCGGAATGTCGCGCCGTGGCGCACGATGGCGGCGTGGCGCGAGGAGACGTCGAGGTCGCGCTCGGCGTCAAAGCGAACGTCCGACAGAGGGTGCCGACCGAGCCCGATGTAGGCCTTGCGGAAAGTCTCGACCTGCCCGGCGCGCGCGCCCGAGAGGAACTTGAACTGAGCGGTCACTGGCTCCGCGTGGCGAGATACAGGGCGACGGCCACCGCAGCCGCCGCGAGCACGGCCGCCGCGACGACGCGCCAGCGATTCTCGCGCGCGGGCACCGGCGGCCGGCTGCCCCGGTACACGGGCACGGGCTCGGTGCTCGTCTCGGTGTCGATCAGCGGGTAGACCTGGTGGCCCACCTCCTCGCCGGCCGCCGCCGAGCGCAGTCCGTCGCCGTCGAACCGCGCGATGACCACGGTGACGTTGTCCGGCCCGCCCCGCTCGTTGGCGAGCGCGATGAGGCGGTCGCACGCCGTCTGGAGATCCCGTTCCCGGGTCACGATCTCGGCGATCTCCTCTCTCTTGACCTGGCCCGAGAGACCGTCTGAGCAGAGCACGAGGATGTCGCCCCTGCGGACTTCCTGGTAGGTGAGGTCCACCTTCACCTTGGGATCCGGGCCGAGTGCCTGGAGGATGATGTTGCGTCGCTCGCTGCGCGCGGCCTCTTCTTCGGTGAGCTCACCCGCTTCCACGAGTCGCTGCATCAGCGACTGGTCCCGCGTGAGTTGCACGGCTTGCCCATCGCGGATCAAGTAGGCCCGGCTGTCGCCGACTTGCGTGAGGTAGACGTGGTCGTTCAGGATGCCGACGGCCGTGGTGGTGGTGCCCATCCCACGGACTTCGGGGTGCGCCTTGGCGTACGAGTGGATGTGGCTGTTGGCCACCTCGACCGCCTCCTTCAGCCGGTAGGCGAACCGTTGCGGCGTGACGTCCTTCTCGTTCCCCCACATCCGGGTCATCTGTTCGTAGATGGTCTCGGTGGCCATTTCGCTGGCGAGCTCGCCCGCGGCGGCGCCGCCCATCCCGTCGGCCACGATGAACAGCGAGCCGCGCTCGCCCACCTCGTGCTCTCGCACCGCCGGCTGGAGCGACGCCTCACCACGCGTGAGATCCGCGACGAGGAAGCGGTCCTCGTTGTGGTCGCGCGTCTTCCCCAAGTCGGTCTTGGCGAAGACCTGGATCTTGACGGCCTTGGGAGAGCGTCCGAACATGGTCAGCCTTGGCACTGGGCAAGGACGTTGCGATACGACCGCGACGCTGGGTCGAGCTGCACGGCGGTCTTTACCCAGTCGCATCCTTTCTCGCGTTCATTCGCCTGGAAATACGCATTGCCGACGACGAACGCGGCGAGCGCTTTGTCCGTGAGAGTGACGTCGGGCGTATTGTAGATGTGTCGCGCGGAGTCCAAGACCATGGCGGCGGTCCGAGGCTCCAGCTTGAACAGGATATCGTCGAGCAGCTCGTGCGCGCGGGCGACGTCGATCTTAGGCTTTCGACGAATGACCGGCGGAATCCTGGCCGCGGTGCGCCGCGCGGGCTGCACCGGCTGGCGCGGGGTGGTGTCCACGGGGGGGGGCGCGGCGACCCGCGTCACGGTGTCCAGGGCCGCGGCGTTGTCGGCTCGGCGGCCGCCGCCGAACACCAGCATCGCGGCCCCGCCCCCAGCCAGGACGACAACGGCGCCCACGATGACGGGTACGAGGGAGCGCTTCTTTGGCAGAGACACCGGTGTCGGCGGGGGTCCCTGGAGCGCCGCCGCCGACAGGGAGACAAGGAGTTTGGTGCGTTCGTCGGCGTCCCCCCGAGTCACCGGAAGGGGGATGCCGGAGCTGCCGCGCGTCAGCCCTGTCACGCCCGCCACGTCGGACGCGAACTTCGCGGCCGACCGGTACCGATCTACCGGGCTGCGAGTGAGCGCCGCATCGAGCGTCGCCTGCAGGCCGGGCGGGAAGCGCAGATCGGGTCGCGCGGCCGCGAGTTTGAGCGGCTCGTCGGTGAGCCGCTGGATCATCGTCTCTTGCACCGTGCTCGCCGCGAAGGGCAGTTTCCCCGTCACCATCTTGAAGAGCACCAGTGCGAGCGAGTAGATGTCGCTGCGGCCGTCCAGCGTGTCCCCCGACAGCTGCTCGGGGCTCATGAACTCGGGCGTGCCGATGACCAGCCCGGTCTTCGTCACCTTCTGGCTGTCGTCGCCCGCCACGGCCTTCGCGATTCCGAAATCCACGACCTTCACTACGTCCGAGCCGTCGCGGCCCCGGGCGAGCATGATGTTGTCGGGCTTCAAGTCGCGGTGCACGATGCCGATATCGTGCGCGGCCTGCAGTGCGTCCGCCACCTGGACGAAGATGTTCACCGCCCGGGTCACTGGGAGGGCGCCCTCGCGCTCGAGCACGTCGGTGAGCGGCTCTCCCTCGACGAACTCCATCGCGAGGTAGATCAGGCCCTCCGCCGTCTCGCCGAAGTCGTAGATGGCACAGACGCTGGGGTGGCTGATGCGGCTCGCGTTGGCCGCTTCGCGATTGAAGCGCGCCACGGCGTCGGGGTCGTAGACCATCGTGGGGTTCAGCACCTTGATGGCGCTCTTCCGCCCCATCTTCACGTGCTCGGCGAGATACACCTGCCCCATGCCCCCCTCGCCGAGCTTCTTGAGGACGTGGTAGCGGTCGGCCACGACCTGCCCGACGAGATCCTGCCCAGGCGCCGACGACCGCAGCGTCTGCCCGTCGTTCGGACAGAACCGCACGTCGTCGGGGTATTCGGTCGAGCAGACGGGACAGGTCTTCATGTCGGAAGCTCGATGCGCAGCAGCTTGTCGCCGACCAGGACGCGCGAGTTGTGGCGCAGCGGGATATCGGCCCGGGCGGCGAGCGCGACGCCGTTGCGGCTGTTGGCGTCTACCACGACGAAGTCGGCATCTTCCGAGCGGATCGTCACGTGGCGTGCGCTCATCGAAGGATCGTAAGGGAAGATCCAGTCGCCCTGTTCGCGGCCGATGGCCACGTCCCGCCCGGGGGAGAGCTGAATCACGTCGCGCGCGCTGCCGTCGGAGCGCAGCTGGGTCAGGCTCGCGATGTCGGCGCTCGGAATCAGGCTCCCCATGCGGCGCGTCGCGTCGGCGTCCGGCGGGTGCGGTCCCGGATACCCGAGTCGTCGGAACCGGATCACCTGTGAGCCGATCAGCAGCAGGTCGCCGTCGGCGAGGCGATGCGCCGACTCGAGGAACACCCACGTGCCGTTCCGGCTGCCCAAGTCGCGGACCACGAGCGCGTCCTGTTCCCAGGAGATCTTCGCATGCAGCGGCGAGAGGAACACGTCATCGGGGAAGCGGATATCACCGTCCTGGCGGCCGATCGTGGTGTCGGGGCTGCGGCGCTCGAAGCGCTGGACGGCGGCGCCGTTGTCATCGAGCAGCACGAGCACGATCGTCGCTCCCGGCCGCGGCTCCGCCCCCACTGCCGGCGAGCGGCGCGCGGGCGCCAGCCCGACGAGCGGTGCCCCACACGTGGGGCAGAACTTCGTCCCGGCGGCGACCGGCGACCCGCAGCGCGCGCAGCTCGGGCCCGACCCCGGAGCGGTGAGGCGGCGTCCGCAGTGCGGACAGAAAGGCAGCAGGCCGCTCGCGCGGCCCCCGCAGAAGTGACATGTGAGGGCCTCAGGGCGCGTCGGGGCGACAACCGGCGGGGCCACGACCCGCGTCCCGGGCAGCGCCGAACCCGCCGCCGCCGCCTGCACACCCGTGGAAGTACCCATAGGCTTGCCGCAGTCCATGCAGAACTGCGCGCCGGCGTCGTTTTCGCGGCCGCAGTAGGCACAGACGGTCACCGGAAGAGCTGCTCCACATGGCGCAAAAGCACGGCCTGCCAATCTATTGGGCAAATTGACGCATCGAAAGGGTCAATGCTACCTTGCGCGCCGTGCGATGGCTCGGTGCAGCTCTGGTGCTGTGCATCGCCGGGTGCGCGAGCGCGCGCCCCGGCGTCGCGCCCGCACGCCCGCGCGCCACGCCGGCGCCCGGGAGGGAATCGCTGCACGTCAGCGTCGTGTATCCCGGCCCCACGGACATCATTCAAACACACGACTCCTCATTCCTGTTCGGCGCGGTGCGTGGCGGTGCGGGACCGGCGAGCCTGACCGTCGACGGGACGCCCGTGCCAGTCCTCGCAACCGGCGCGTGGCTCGCCTGGGTGCCACTCCCCGACGACACGATCGCCGTCTTCCGACTCGTGGCCCGCGAGCCAGGCGATTCTGCACTGCAGGATGTGATCGCGCGGATCGCGCCCCGCTACCGCCCGCCGGCGGGCCGCGCCGCGTGGATCGATACGACGAGCTTCGCACCCTCGGGCACGCTCGCGCTGCCGCTCAGCGAAGGGATCCGGCTCGCCGTGCGCGCGGCGCCCGGCGCCGCGGTGCAGCTGCGGCTGCCGTGGGGCGCCACCATCCCGTTCGTTCCCGACACCCTTCCCGCGGAGCCCGCGTGGGGTGTGAGGGCGTTTGCCACGACCACGGCGGCGTACCGCCTCCCCCCTGCGGCCGACCGCTACGTCGCGTGGCTGCCGGCCGCGGCGCTGTGCCGGGACGGCAAGAGCGCCTGTGCGACCCTCGACGTGGCGGTGGGACGAGACAGCGCGACCGCTCGCTGGCCGCTCACGGTCGGCCTCGTGGACATGACGTTTCCCACCGTCATCGCGCTCAACGACGACACGGTGCGCACCGGCACGACGGACAGCATGACGCCAGGAAAGTCGGTGCCGGGGGGGACGTACAACTGGTTCTTCCCCACCGGGACCACGGCCGTGTTTTCGGGGCGCTGGAACGATCAGGTGCGCCTCCAGCTCTCGAAGAGCTCGGCCGTATGGGTGAACGCCGCCGACGTGATACCGCTTCCGGCGGGCACCCCGCCGCCTGGGGGCGTAGTCGGGTCGGTGCGGCTCCAGCCCGGCCCGGCGTCGGTGACCTTGCGCGTGCCACTCCCAGGGAAGCTGCCGTTCCAGGTCACGGAGCAGGAGCGGAGCCTGACGCTCCGGCTCTATGGCGTGGCGTCGGACATCAACTGGATGCAGTACGGCGGAACCGATCCGCTCGTCACCCGTATGAGCTATGCCCAGCCCGCGGCGGACGAGGTGACGATCACCGTCGAGTTAGCGCGTCGCGTCTGGGGCTACCGGACGCGGTTCGACGGGCGGGACCTGCTGCTCGAGGTACGGCGTCCGCCGGAGATCGATCCGGACCGACCCCTGAGGGGGCGCGTGATCGTGCTCGACCCAGGCCATCCTCCGGTCGGTGCCAAGGGTCCGACCGGTCTGTGGGAGCCGGTGGCGACCCTCGCCGTCGCGTACACCGCGAAGGCGCTGCTCGAGCGGGCAGGCGCGACCGTGCTGCTCACGCGTACCGACTCGACGCCCGTCGAGCTGTTCCCGCGCACCCACTTCGCGGAGGTGCACGATGCGGACCTGCTCGTCTCGATTCACGCCAACGCGCTCCCGGATGGCGTGAATCCGTTCGTGAATAACGGCACCAGCGTCTACTACTTCCATCCTCGCAGCGCCCCCCTGGCGCGCGCGCTCGAGCGCGCCCTGGTCGCGGAGCTCGGGCTGCGGGACCTCGGCGTGGGCCGGGGCGACTATGCGCTCGTGCGTCCGACCTGGATGCCGGCGGCGCTCACCGAGGGCCTCTTCATCATGGTCCCCGAGCAGGAAGCGATGTTGCTGAGCGAGGAGGGGCGAGCGCGCTATGCGCGAGGGCTGGTTCGGGGGATCGAGGCGTTCTTGCGCGAGCGGGCGAGGGAGCCGTGAGAGTGCGGAGTGCGGAATGCGGAGCGCGGAGTTTTAGGGAAGGCTCGAGGCGCGCGCTCGACCTCCCACTTATATTCCGCATTCCGCATTCCGCACTCCGCATTCTTCTCTTGACCATGCTCGCTCCCCGCGCCGAAGCTCAAGATCCCTCGGGCCCCTGGCGCACCCTCCACGCGCCCCATTTTCGCGTTCACTTCCGCCCGGCTTACCGAGACGTAGCAGACGTCGCCGCGCGGGAGGCCGAACGTGCGTACCGGCTGCTCGCGTCCGAGCTTCACCCGCCGCGCCAAGTGGTCGACCTGACGCTTGTGGACGACATCGACGCGGCGAACGGCGCGACGCTCGTCTTCCCGTCCGACCGCATCTATGTCTTCCTCCCGCCCCCGGCCACGGAGCCCGGGTTGCAGCACTATGACAGCTGGCTCCGGCTCGTCACCACGCACGAGCTCACCCACGTCTTTCACCTCGACCGGGTGCGGGGCTTCTGGGGCGGTTTGCAGGCGGTCTTCGGCCGCGTCCCCGGTCTGTTTCCCAACGAGTATCAGCCCAGTTGGGTGACCGAAGGCCTGGCGGTCTACTACGAGTCGAAGTTCACCAACGGCGGGCGGGTGACGGGAAGCTTGCACACGCAGCTGCTCGCGGCCGATCGCGCCGCGGGCGCGTCGCGTTCGCCATGGAATGCGGTGTTCTTCACCCGGTGGGCGGACGGACTCGTACCGTACGCGTACGGCAGCCGCTTCTTCCATTACCTCGCGGGCCAAACGGGGGACTCCGTCGTGCCGCGGTTCGTGGAGGCGACGTCCGCCCAGCTGATCCCGTATCGGGTGGGGCGGCAGATCGCTCGCGTCGCTCCCGGTCGCTCGCTGCAGGCGGAATGGCCCAGGGCGACTCGACCTCCGTCCCAGGTGGGGGCGACCGCCACCACCGCCCGCGTCATCGACCGCGCACTCCGCACCGAGCCGGTGCCACAAGCGTCACCCGACGGCCGGTACGTCGCGTACCTGCGCGACGACGGTAAGGGGCCGAGCGAACTGCGGGTGCTCGACGCGACGGGGTTCCACGTCCTGCGCACGCACCGCGTGAACGCCGAGGTCAGCTACGACTGGCTCGGCGACACGCTCGTCGTCGCGCAGCTCGACTGGACATCCCGCTGGCAGGCGCACAGCGACCTGTACCGGTGGCTGCCCGGCGGGCAATGGCGCCGCGTGACGCACGGGGCGAGGCTCGTCTCGCCTCGCGCCGGCGGGGGCCGCTTGTCCGTGATCGCGCTCCTCCCAGCCGGCAATCGCCCGGCGCTGCCCGTTCCGCCCGGGCCTGCCGGTGGGAGCGTGACGTGGGGCGAGGTCGTGCCCTCTCCCGACGGGCACTGGGTGGCGGGCACGCGGAACGCGAACGGGCACTGGGCGCTGCTGCGCTGGCCGGCCGATGCACCCGAGGCCGGCACGGTGTTGCGGGAGTCGGCCGGCGTGATCACCGATCCGACGTGGACGCCTGGAGGCGACCTGTTGTTCGTCACCGACCCGACCGGATTCCCGCAAGTGTACCGCTGGCGCGACTCGACTGGCGCCGAGCCCCTCACGGCAGAGCCGCTGGGCGCCCGGGCGCCCACGGCGCTCGCCGACGGGACGCTGTTGTACGCCACGCTCGCGGCCGGCGGCTGGGAGCTACGGCGCGCGCCGGGCGGAGAGGCCGGGCCGCCCGTGGCGGCCGACCGGCCGGTCGCGTTCGACTCCGCGCCGGCGGTGGCAACGCGTGAGACAGGCTATGCGGCATGGCCCTCGCTCCGGCCGCATTTCTGGGTGCCGCTGTTCCTCGATGCGGGGCCGAGCGGACGGTTCTGGGGCGGCGCCACCGCCGGCGCCGATGTCGTCGGCCGGTTCACCTACCTCGCCACCGGCCTCGTCGCGCCGCAGCCGTTCCGCGCACTCGGGTCGTTCGCCGCCCTATGGAGCGGCCTGGGAAACCCGACGCTCGACGCTTCGGCGTCGAGCACCTGGGACGATGTGCTCGCCGCGGTCATCCTTTCTGAGCGTACGCAGGAGGCCGCCCTCGGCATGTCGTTCGTCGCGCGGCGGTGGCGCACCTTCGCGAGCGTGCGCCTGGCCGCGGAGTTCAAGAGCACGCGCTTCGTCACGATCCCCGATACCTCGCTCAGCGACATCTGCCCGGGCTGCGCCGGTCACGATCTGGTGGGCGGGTCGGCGACGTTCGCCCTGACGCACGTTGTGTCCGCACCGCTCGCCGTCTCGCGGCAGGACGGGTTCAGCTGGTCGGCGCTGTATCGACGGCGGGCTGAGGCGGGTGGCGCCCGGTGGTCGAGCGAGGCTCGCTCGCGGCTCGGCCTGTATGCTCATGTCCCGGGCGTCGGGGGGTTCGCGCACCATGTGCTCGCCCTCCGTCTCGCCGCCGGGGCCACCGGCGGGCCGCTGGGCGAGCTCTTCAAGGCGGGCGGTGTGTCGTCGGGCGCCCTGGGTCTCACGTTCGGCCAGGCGCTCGGCGCGACGCGCGATTTTCCGGTGCGGGGCTATCGCAGCGGCGAGCTGCGGGGGCGGCGCGCCGCGACCGCGACGGTGGAGTACCGCCTGCCGCTCGCGCTCGTCGGCGCGCCGCTCGGCCACCTCCCGTTCGGCGCCGACAAGCTGTGGCTCAACATATTCGGCGACGCCGGGGATGCCTGGGACCCGGGCGCGGCGCCGCGGCTCACGCGGCTTCGCTCGGCCGGCGTCGAGCTCGCCGGCGACCTGATGTTGAACTACGACTTCCTGGTGCAGCTCCGGCTCGGCGTCGCCGTACCGCTCGCCGATCCTCCCTCCGGGGCGGCGCGGCGCCCGCAGCTGTACATGGCGTTTGCATCGGATTTCTGAG
>DASPXE010000188.1:0-41568 GCA_035637455.1 Gemmatimonadales bacterium | reverse complement strand
GGCCGAAACTCCTCGTCCTCTTCGTCGTCGAACTCGTCGTCCAGGTCGTCGTATTCGTCGAGGTCGTCCAGATCCTCCTCGTCGAGCTCGTCCTCCTCCAGCTCGTCGTCGAAGTCCTCGTCCAGGTCCTTGTCCTCTTCGAAGTCTTCGAACTCCTCGTCGTCGAGACTGTCGCTGCGACGCTTGAGCGACCAGTCCGACGTCTCACGGGACAACATCGTCACCCCCAGCTGAGGTTGCGGTTGATGGTTTGAACGAGCGATCCGGCGCTGCCTTACGACTCCTCGGCCCGCGCGTTTCGAGCGAGCTTGCGGCGCTCCGTGGCGCCCAGGGCCCGCTTGCGCAACCTGATGGACGACGGCGTCACTTCGATTAATTCGTCGTCCTCAATGTATTCGAGCGCGAGCTCCAAGGTGATCTGCCGCGGCGGCTCGAGTATGATCATCTCGTCCGACGCGGTGGTCCGCATGTTCGTCAGCTTCTTCTCCTTCGACGGATTTACGTCCATGTCGTCGGTCCGGGCGTTCTCCCCCACGATCATGCCTTCGTACACCGGGTCGCCGGGCTTCACAAACATCGTGCCGCGCTCTTGCAAATTGAAGAGCGCGTACGCCACCGCCACCCCCTGCCGGTCGGCGACCATCACGCCCCGGCTCCGCCCCGAGATCGGCCCCGCCCACGGCCCGTAGTCGTAGAAGCGGTGATGCATGATTCCCGTCCCCCGTGTGTCCGTCAAGAACTCGGAGCGGTACCCCAGCAAGCCCCGGGCCGGCACTTTGAACCGCATCCGGACGGTCCCCACTCCCGGGTTCTTCATGTCGAGCAGCGTCGCCCGGCGGGGGCCGAGCTTTTCCATCGCCACGCCCAGGTACACCTCGGGACAGTCGATCATCAGCTCCTCATACGGCTCCAGCTGCTCCCCGTTCGGCCCCTCACGCGGGATGATGCGCGGCCGGCTCACCTGGAACTCATACCCCTCGCGCCGCATCGTTTCCATCAACACGCCGAGGTGCAGCTCTCCCCGGCCCGATACGGTGAACGTCTGGGGATCATCCGTCTCCTCCACCCGCAGGGCCACGTTGCGCTCCAGCTCCCGGAACAGGCGCTCCCGCAACTGCCGGCCGGTGACGAACTTCCCCTCCCGCCCGGCGAAGGGGGAGTCATTGACCTTGCAGTCCACCGAGATCGTCGGCTCCTCGACTGCGATGCCCGCCAGCCGCTCGAGGTGGTCCGGCGCCGTGATCGTCTTCCCGATCTCGACGCCGGCCAACCCGGCGAGCGCCACGATTTCGCCCGCCTCGGCCTCCTGCAGCTCCACCCGTTCCAGCCCCTCGAAGCCGAACAGCTTCACGACGCGCGCTTGCTCGTAGGCTCCGTCTCCCAGAGGCCCAGGGGCGCCCAGCGGCAGCAGCGCGACGGTGTCGCCTACCCGCATCCGCCCCCGCTCGATCCGCCCGATCGCGATCCGGCCCAGATACGACGAATAGTCGAGCGTCGAAACCAGCATCTGCAGCGGCCCGCTCACGTCCGCCCGGGGCGCCGGGATCGTGCTCAGGATCGTGTCGAACAAGGCCTTCAGATCGGTCCCCGGCGCCTGGAGGTCGAAGGTCGCCGTGCCCGCCCGGCTCGATGTATAAAGGAAAGGGCAGTTGAATTGCTCGGGCGTCGCGTCCAGCTCCAGAAACAGCTCCAGCACCTCGTCGTGCACCCGCAGCGGCTCCGCGTCCTGGCGGTCGATCTTGTTGACCAGCACGATCGGCTTCAACCCCAGGGCCAACGCCTTCCCCGCCACAAACTTGGTCTGCGGCATCGGCCCGTCGGCGGCATCCACCAGCAGCAGGAAGCCGTCCACCATCCGGAGGATCCGCTCCACTTCGCCTCCGAAGTCCGCATGCCCCGGGGTGTCCACGATGTTGATCTTGGTGTCGCCCCAGCGTACTGCCGTGTTCTTCGCCAGGATGGTGATCCCCCGCTCGCGCTCCAGCGGGTTCGAGTCGAGCACCCGCTCACCTACCTGCTGGTTGGCGCGGAACACCCCCGCCTGGCGGAGCATCTGGTCCACCAGCGTGGTCTTCCCATGGTCGACATGGGCGATGATGGCGATGTTGCGAATCTGCAAGGGGCTACGTCCTGCCTGTGCCTATGTGAGGGGCGAGGTATGTGAGGGGCGCAGTATAGGAAGGGGGCTCGGAAAAGACAAGCGGGGAAGTCACACAAGGACTTACTCGCAGGTCTGGTCCCGCTCCATCTGCACCGTCACGTGGCGGATCCCCATCCCCCCCAGGCGGTCTTGCACCGCTTCCAGTACGCGCTGGTTGTCGGCCGGGTTCTGTACCACCAGGTGCCCGCTCATGGCGATCACCCCGCTCGTTACGGTCCACACATGCAGGTCGTGAATCGACGCTACACCAGGGACCGTGGCGATGCAGTCGTGCACCTCAGAGAGCGCGATGTGGGCCGGCGCGGCCTCGAGCAGCACGTCGGCGCTCTCCTTCACGAGGCGCCACGCGCTGGCGAGGATCAGCAGGGAGATGAAGATCGAGATCAGCGGGTCGGCGGCGATCCAGCCGGTCGTCAGGATGATCGCACCCGCGGCGAGCGCCCCGCCCGAGCCGAGGGCGTCGCTCAGCAGGTGGAGATACGCACCCCGCTCGTTGAGCGAGTGGTTGTGGCCTCGGTGCAGGAGCGCCGCTCCCGCGACGTTGGCGACGAGCCCAAGCCCGGCGACGGCAGCGACCAGTCCACCCTGGACTGGCGCGGGGTCACTCAGCCGGTGCAGCGCCTCGATCGCGACGCCGATGGAGATCGCCAGCAAGGCCGCGCCGTTCACCAGCGCGGCCAGGATCTCGAGCCGCAGTAGTCCGAAGGTGCGCTCCGCCGTGACGGGGCGTTGGGCCAGGTACGCGACGCCCAGCGAGAGCCCCAGCGCCCCGACATCGGCGAGCATGTGACCCGCGTCCGCGAGCAGCGCCAGCGAGTGCGCCACCCAGCCGCCCACGGCCTCGGCGACCATCACCACCGCCGAGATCCCCAGCACGACCGCCAGGCGACGCCGGCTTTCGGCGCGCAGCGGCGCGCGGTGGGTGCACTGGACTTCGAGGGGGAGAGCGGACATCAGAGGTCAGACATCAGATATCAGAGATCCTGGCGAACATCTGACGTCTGATGTCTGACGTCCGATGTCCGCATCCGCACCGCCTCCGCATGTCCGAACAGTCCCTCCGCTTCCGCCAGCGTGATGATGTGCGCGGCATCCTCCGCGAGCTGTCGCTCGGCGTACCCGATCACGCTGATGCGCTTCACGAAATCGTACACCCCCAAGGGCGAAACATACCGGGCGGTTCCGCCGGTGGGCAACACGTGGGACGGACCGGCGAGGTAGTCGCCCACCGGCTCGGGCGTCGCGGCGCCGACGAAGATCGCTCCGGCGTGTCGGATGCGGCGCGCCATGGGCCACGGGTCGCGCGTCAGGACCTCGAGGTGCTCAGGCGCGCGCCGGTTGGCGACTTCGACGGCACTGTCCAGATCGGGAACCACCACCACCACGCCGTGTCCGGCGAGCGAGCGCTCGACGATCGCCTTCCTCGGCGCGCGGGCGACCTGGCGCGCCACTTCAGCTTCGAGCGCATCCGCCAGCGCCGTGCTCGTGGTGACGCACCAGGCGCAGGCGTCTTCATCGTGCTCGGCCTGGGCGATCATGTCGGCCGCGACGAAGCGCACGTCCGCGGTCTCGTCGGCGATGATGAGCACTTCGGTCGGTCCCGCCAGCATATCGATCCCGACCTCCCCTGCCACCTGCCGTTTCGCCTCAGTCACGAACCGGTTGCCCGGACCCACGATCTTATCGACCCGCGGGATCGTGCGCGTGCCGTAGGCCAGCGCGGCGATCGCCTGCGGACCGCCGATCCGGAACACCCGATCCACTCCGGCCAGGCGCGCGGCGGCCAGCACGACGCCGGGCGTCTCGCCCCCGCGGCCGGGCGGCGTGACCATCACGATCTCCGCCACTCCGGCGACGACCGCGGGGACCGCATTCATGATTACGGTCGAGGGATAAGCGGCCTTGCCCCCGGGGACGTACAGCCCCACCCGATCGAGCGGCACCACCCGCATTCCTATCTCGGTGCCGTGCGCGTCGCGCTCGAGAAAGCCCTCATCGGCCTGGCGGGCGTGATAGTCCCGCACGCGCCGCACGGCCATTTCCAGAGCCGCGCGAACTGCGCGAGGGATGGTGTCGAGTGCGTCCTGACACCGGACACTGGGCACCTCCCACTGCTCCGGCGGCAGGTCCACGCCGTCGAGCCGCTGCGTGTGCTCGCGCACGGCCGCGTCGCGGGAGGCGCGCACGTCGTCCAGGATCGCGCGCACGGCGCGCGCGGTGTCAGGGTCGGCCCCGCCGATCCGCGGCAGGTGGGGCGCCAGCACATCATACGGCGGCGCTTGAAGTCGAGTGAGCACCGGCTATGTTCCCGCCTCTATGCCCGGGCCTCTGTCGCAGTCGATCGGCATGCGCCTCATCGCAGTCGTGCTGCTGGTCCTCGCCAACGCGTTCTTCGTCGCGGCGGAGTTCGCGCTCGTCGCCGCGCGGCGCACGCGCATCGACGCCCTGGTGCGGCGCGGCGACCGGAAGGCTAAGACCGTCCAGTCGGCGTTGCAAGATCTCTACCGGCAGCTCTCGGCCGCACAGCTCGGCATCACTGTCGCCTCGATCCTGCTCGGCTACGTGGCCCAAGACACCGTGGCCCACCTGTTCCACGACTGGTTCGCCGCGCTGCCCTCCGCACTCGGCTTCCTCACGCGGGGCGGCGTCGCGTCGACCGTCGCCGTGGCGGTGATTTCCTTCCTCCACGTGGTGTTCGGCGAGCAGGCGCCCAAAGCCTGGGCCATCACGTATCCCGAGGGGACGAGCCGCTGGATCGCAGCGCCGCTGATCTTCTTCTCCTGGATCACGCGGCCGTTCACCGACCTGCTCAACTGGAGCGCCAACCGCGTCGTGCGGCTGCTGGGGATCCGGAGCACGACCGCCGAGCTCGAGCGGATCCACTCCCCCGAGGAAATCCGGATGCTCGTCGAGCAGAGCCGCAAGACCGGGCGCCTCGCGGCCGACGACGCGCGCCTCCTCGAAGGCGTGTTCGAGTTCAGCGAGAAGACGGCACGCGAGGTGATGACCCCCCGCACCGACATCGTCGCGCTGCCGATCGACCTCACGCTCGAAGAGGCAGCGGATCAGGTCGCCGTCGCCGGGCGCTCCCGCTACCCCGTGTACCGCGAGACGCTCGACGACATCGTCGGCCTCGTCCACGCGAAGGACATCCTCGCGGGGCTCCGATCGGCGAAGGGCGGCTCGCTCCGCGCCATCCTCCGGCCAGCCGTGTTCGTGCCCCGTACCCGCGAGGTGGAGGACGTGCTGGCGGACATGAAGCGGCAGAAGATTCACCTCGCCATCGTGCTCGACGAGTTCGGCGGCACTGCGGGGCTGGTCACGATGGAGGACCTGCTCGAGGAGATCGTCGGGCAGATCTACGACGAGTACGACCGCCCCAGCGCAGACACCCGTGCGGCGCCGGGAGAGGGCGCGCCCTTGCTGCCCGGCGCCATGCCACTGCGCGACGTGAACCAGACGTACGGCCTCGACCTCGACGAGACGAGCTACACCACGATCGGCGGCTACCTGTTCGGCACGCTCGGCCGGCTTCCCAAGGTCGGCGACCACGTAGCCGTGAAGGGCGCGGCGTTCGAGATCGTGGAAATGGACGGCCGCCGAGTCGGCGCTGCACGCCTGCTCCAGCGCGCCGCCGGTGAGGGAGCGGCGCAATGACCCGGAGTTCCTCCATCGCCCCCATTCCGCCGGGCGCGCTCGATCTCGCGGGCGACGCGGTGCGTCGCCGGCGCGTGCTCCAGGGCCGCATGCTCGAGCGGCTCGAGCGGGCCGGCTACGAGGAGATCATCCCGCCCACCTTCGAGTACGCCGAGGTCTTCGTGCGTGCCGGCGGCGGGGCGGCGGACATCGCGGACCGGCTGATTCGCTTCCTCGACTTGGACGGCAAGCTGCTGGCGCTGCGCTACGACTTCACTGCCAGCGTGGCGCGCCTCGCCGCCACCAAGCTCGCCGACCGGCCGACGCCGCTGCGCCTCTCCTACGCCGGCAAGGTATTCCGCCAGGACCCCGAGCGGGAAGGGCGCCGGCCGCGCGAGATCCTCCAGGTGGGCGGTGAGCTGCTGGGGGAAGGCGGCGTGGGGGCGGACGTCGAGGTGCTGCGGCTCGCGCTCGCGCTGGTGGGCTCCGCTGGTGTCGCAGAATTTCAGCTGAACCTGGGCCACGTCGGCGCCCTCGCGCCTGCGCTCGCGGCCCTCCCACTCGACGAGCGCGTTGCGGTGCGGCGTCTGATCGACCGGAAAGACGCCGCCGGACTCGCCGCCGCCGCGCCCGGCCCGCTGACCGAATTGCCGTTCATCATCGGCCGGCGCGAGGCGCTGGACCGCGCCGCCCGGGTGATCGACACCGCGCCCGGACCGAACGATGCGATCGCGCGGCTCGAGGCGATCGACACCGCCCTGTCCGAGAGCGAGCGACGTCACGTCGTGTACGACTTCGGCGAGGTTCGCGGTCTCGACTACTACACGGGCATCCACTTCGAGATCTTCGTCGCGGGAGCGGGGACGGCGGTCGGAGCCGGCGGCCGCTATGACGACCTGATGGGCCGCTTCGGCCGGCCCCTCCCCGCGGTCGGGCTCGCGCTGGACCTCGATGCGCTGGCCGCGGCGGCGCAGTGACCGCGCGGACCATTCTCAAGATGGCGCTCGCCAAGGGGCGCCTGCTCGAGCCGTCCCTCGCCCTGCTCCGGAACATCGGCGCGGCCGTGGCGGAGCCCGCTACCAACCGGAAGCTGCTCGTACCGTCGTCGGACGGGTCGCTGTCGGTGCTGTTCGTGAAGCCCGCCGACGTCCCGGTGTACGTGGAGTCGGGCGCGGCAGACGTCGGGATCACGGGCACCGACGTGCTGCGAGAAACCGAGGCCGACGTGCTCGAGCCGCTCGCGCTCGGCTTCGGCCGGTGTCGCATGGTCGTCGCGAGCCCGACCGCGGTCCCGTACCCGACCCTCACCGGCGGCGTCACGCCACGCGTCGCGACGAAGTACCCCCGGTTGACGCGCGCCTTCTTCGCTGAAACGGGCCTGGGCGTGCAGGTGATCGGGGTGAGTGGCAGCGTCGAGGTGGCCCCGCTGCTCGGCCTGTCGCACTGGATCGTGGACCTGGTCGACACCGGTCGCACCCTGCGTGACAATGGCCTCGTCGAGCGCGCGCAGATCCTGGACGTCGGCGCCGTACTGGTGGTGAATCGGGCGAGTCAGAAGCTGCGACTCGAAGAACATCAGCGGCTGCTGAAGGCGTTACACGACGGCACGACGGCACGTTCCCCCTAACCGCGACGTGCGCGCCCCGCCAGCTCGACCGCCAGCTCGAGGGCGGCCCTCATCGAGCCCGGGTCGGCGATGTCCTTTCCTGCAATATCCAGCGCGGTCCCGTGATCGGGGGCCGTTCGCGGAAACGGCAGCCCGAGAGTGACGTTCACACCTTTGCCGAAGCCGGCGACCTTTACCGCCGTCATCCCGACGTCGTGATACGGTGTGAGGACGGCGTCGAATTCCCCGCGGAGCGCCCGCACGAAGACGGTGTCGGCGGGGAGGGGGCCCGCCGCAGCGAGGGCTTCGGCCGCCGGGCGCAGCACGCGATCGTCTTCGTCGCCGAACAGACCTGATTCGCCGGCGTGCGGGTTGAGCGCGCACACCGCGAGCCGCGGCCGGGCGATCCCCCACCACTCCCGCAGCGCCGCCTCCGTGATCCGGCCGGTGCGCACGACGCGCTCGGTCGTCACGGCGCGCGGCACGTCGCGCAGAGGCAGATGGGTGGTGACGAGTACCACACGGAGCCCAGGCGTGGTGAGCATCATCGCCACGTCGCGGTCGCCCGCCAGATGCGCCAGGAACTCGGTGAGGCCGGGGTAGCGGAACCCGGCGAGATACAAGGCGTGCTTGTGCACCGGCCCCGTGACGACCGCGTCCGCTTCCCCGGCCAGCGCCAGGCGGACAGCCTCTGCGACTGCCTCGCCGGCAATCCGGCCGGCGACATCGGCAGACGCCGCGTCCCGCTCCCGACTCCCGAGTAGCACGACGTCCGCGTGCAGCGGTCCGAGCGCGAGGGCCTTGGCTACCACTTCCGGCCCGATGCCGCGCGGGTCGCCGAGCGTGACGGCGAGACGCGGACGGCGGGCCACAGCGTCAGGGGCGGATGTCGACGTAGGTCGTACGGCGCAGGATCTCGAGATAGTGCTGCACAGCGAGCTGCTGGCCCATGTTCTCGCGGATCCGGTCCTTCACGTCATCGAAGCTCAACTCACCCTCGGGCAGGCGCTTGGTGAGCTCGAACACGACGAACTTGGGCCGCTTCGAGTCCGCCCCCACTTCGAAGACCGGCTTCAAGCCGGGGACGGTGTCGTTGCCGATCGCGTGCTGGTAGTCCGGCGGCAGCTGGGTCAGGGGCAGCTCGGGCACGATCTTGCCCTCCTCGGGATCTCCATAGCGGCGCGCCAGCGAGTCGAACGACGCGCCCGCGGCGAGGGCGTCGTGCACCGAATCGGCGACGCGACGCGCCCGCGCGATCTGCGCAGCGGAGATGCTCGGGGCGAGGAGCACGTGGCGCGCCAGCACCTCCGCCGGCTGGACGCGCTCCACCTGGATGATGTGGTAGCCGAACTCGGTCTCGACCGGATCGGAGATCTCGCCCGGCCGGAGGCGGAAGGCGATGTCCTCGAATCCCTTGACCATCACGGCACGGCGGAACCACCCCAGCTCGCCGCCCTGCTCCCGCGAGGCGCTGTCGGCGGAGTATTTCTTTGCCACGTCCGCGAAGTTGGCGCCGCGCCGCAGCACCACCACCAGCGACTCCGCGAGCTGGCGCGCCCGCGCTTTCGCGGACGAGTCCGCCTGCGGTGTGACGACGATCTGCCGGAAGGAGATCGCTGCCGGACGCTTCGGCTGCTGCGCGCGGTTCTCCTCCCAGAACTGTCGCATCTGCGCATCCGTGGGGGGGATCGGCCGCAACTTTCCCTTCTCCCGCAGCTGATCGAGCAAGCGCTTCTGCAGAATCCCGCGGCGCTGCTGATCCGCCAGCCAGCGGCGCCATTCTTCCTCCGACAGGAATTGGGCGGCGCGGAGCTGCGCTTGAAACTCGGTGATCGACGTGAATTGCTTCCGGACGTTCTGCACGGTCTGCTCGACCTGGTCCTGGACTTCCTGGTCGGTGACCTTGATCGTGGTGTCGCGCTCTGCCTGCTGGACCACCAGCTCCTCGTCCACCATCTGACTGAGCACCTGGCGCCGCGCCGCGGCCCGGCCGGCGGAATCGGTGGGGAGCGTCATGCCCTGCGCCTGGGCCAGCACGAGCTGCTCCTCCACCTGCGACGCGAGGATCGGCTTCGACCCTACAATCGCCACGATGCGGTCGACGGGCCGCGTCGAGGCCAGCTCGCCTTGGCCCGCCGCGCGCACGGCACCGCCGACACCGAGGGCGAGCCCGAGCAGTGTCACGCCGACGCCGCGCATGTTACCGCCGCACCCGCTGCTTCGCGCTGTCGGCCGGCGGCGCGGGCGCCGGCCCCGGCGCGGGCTTGAGACCGGTGCCGCTGCCCCGGCTGGCGGAATCACGCTGCGCGCGAATCGCCTGCGCGCGCTCCAGCGCCTGCGCCAGCCCCGCCTCGTTGACGGACCACCCTTGCCCTGGGCGCAGCGCCATCGCGAGAAACGGGGGCACCGGAAAGAACTGCGCCGCCCCCTGCTCGAAGACCCGATCGAGGTAATCGTTCACGTGCCGGGTCGCCAGCGCGATGCGCGCCGGCTCCGTCGCCGCGGAATCCTTGAGCACTCGCGGTGAGAGCGCGAGCAAGGTCTGCAGGATCGTCAGTACCGAATCGTGCTCGGTCTGGAGCCCCCGCCAGTCCTCAGGCGTGAGCTGCACGCCGGCTGAGTCGACCTCCCGCAGCAGCAGCTCGCGCTGCGCGAGACGGCGGACGAACTCGCTGAGCTGGGCGTCGCTCGCCATGCCGATGCTGCTCACATCGCGCTGGTCGACGGCGAACAGCCACCGCGCCAGGTCTCGCACGCGAAAGACGCCTCCGCGGTAGGTGGCGAGCGTGCGGCGGTCCTCGGTCGACGGCGCGACCTCCTGGATCGCCTGGCGTACGAGCGCCGCGGCCCCGCCCTGGACCTTCAAGTCGCGCTGCGCGCCGAGACTGTCGATGTACGCCGAGTCGAAGTGCACCGCCATGGCCGTCTCGAGCTCCGTGCGGAACGAGTCGCGCACCTCCTCGAGCGGTGGGCGGCGAATGATGTGAAATCCGAACG
Organism: Gemmatimonadales bacterium; assembly: GCA_035637455.1. GTDB lineage: Bacteria > Gemmatimonadota > Gemmatimonadetes > Gemmatimonadales > GWC2-71-9 > 20CM-4-69-16. The sequence goes on along the minus strand of DASPXE010000188.1, from coordinate 31,168 downwards.
GCGACCGCACCAGCCCGCTCATCGCACCCGGCGCGAGCCGCCACGCCACGGTGTCGAATGCCGGGACGAAGCGGCCGCGCCCCACGGCACTGAGGTAGCCGCCGCGCGACTTCGACCCGGGATCCTCCGAGTAGCGCTTCGCCAGCTGGCTGAAGTTGGCGCCGCGCTGTGCCTGCACCTGGCGGAGCAGTCCTTCCGCCTGCTGCTTCTTGTCCTGCTCGACTTTGGACGCGGCGCTCGGGGGGACGCTCACGAGGATGTGCTGGAACAGGCGGACGTCGCCGGCGTGGTACGCCGAGTCGGTCTGGTCCGCTGTGAGCTTCGCGCGGGCTGCGACCAGGTGATCGTGGTAATGCTCCCACCGCAGCTGCGCAACGTTGGGCCAGTTGGCCTCCAGCACCAGCGCCGAATCGTCCATGTTGCGGCCGCGGGCGAGCGCCACCGCGAACACCGCGTAGTCGAGGTAGACCGTGGTGAGCCCCGAGACCGCTTCCGGGCGCAGCGGCACCTTCTTGGCTCGGCCGGCCAGCTCGGCCAGGCGCGCCACGGTCAGGGTCTGCCCCGCCGCAGTCCCGGCCACTTCGGGGTGGGCGGAAAACGCATCCCGTAGAGCGCCGCACCCCGCGAGCGTCAACACGGCGACTACCAAACCCGACCGTCGCATCCCGTCTCCTTTAGTCGTGAGAGTCCCGCAGAACCGCTGTGAGGGCCCGCACGAGACCGGGGCCAATGGCTTCGCCGCCCAGCCGGCGCAGCCGCAGGGAGAGCGGCGCCGGGCGCCGCACCTCGGCCTCGAACTGCACGGCATCGAGCGCCGCCGTCAGCCCGGCGAGGCGCGGATGCGCGTCCCGCCGAAACGTAAGCCGCGCCTCGTCGCCTTTGACGAGGACCAGCTCCAGTCCCGCCTGGGCGCCGAGGGCGCGGAGCTCGGACACGAGAAGCAAGCGTTGCGCGTCGTCGGGGAGGGGGCCGAACCGGTCGCGCAACTCCTCGCGCACCGCTTGAATCTCGCACGGCCGCCCGGCCCGCGCCAGCCGCCGATACAGATCGAGCTTCGCCGCCGCGTCGGGCACGTAGGCGTCCGGCAGATGAGCGGGTCGGTCCAGGATGACCTCTGGCGGCGCGAACGTCGCGCTGCCCGCTACGCCCTCTCCACCTTTCAAAGCGTCGACGGTTTCCTGGAGCCACCGCAAATACATGTCGAAGCCGACGGCCTGCGCATGGCCCGATTGCTCGCCGCCCAGCAGGTTCCCGGCACCGCGCAGCTCGAGGTCGCGCAGCGCGATGCGATAACCGGAGCCCAGGTCCGTGTGATGCTCCAGGACACGTAGCCGCTCCTCGGCGTCCGCATCCACGAGATCCGGCGCGAGCAGATAGCAGTAGGCGCGGCGGTGGCTGCGTCCCACACGCCCCCGCAGCTGGTACAACTGCGCCAGACCGAGCTGATCCGCCCGGTTCACGATCATCGTGTTCGCGTTCGGGACGTCGAGTCCCGACTCCACGATCATCGTGGACACGAGGATGTCCACTTCGGCCCGCACGAACCGCGCCATCACGTCGTCGAGCTCCGCCTCCTTGAGCCGGCCATGCGCCACCGCGATACGCGCCCGCGGCGGGCCGAGCGCCCGCACACGCTCGGCGATCGTATCGATCGTCTCGATGCGGTTATGCACGAAATACACCTGCCCCGCCCGATCGAGCTCCCGCGCCAGCGCCTCCTCGATCAGCGCGTCGTCCCACGGCTCGATAAACGTCAGCACCGGCGAGCGGTCCTTGGGCGGCGTCTCGAGCAGCGTCAGGTCGCGCAGTCCGGCGAGCGACAGGTGCAGCGTGCGTGGGATCGGCGTCGCGGTGAGCGTCAGCACGTCCACCGCGAGCTTCAGCGCTTTCAGCCGCTCCTTGTGCCGGACCCCGAATCGGTGCTCCTCGTCCACGATCAACAGCCCCAGGTCGTGAAACCTGACGTCGCGGGAGAGCAGCCGGTGGGTGCCGATCACCAGGTCCACGCTGCCCTGCTCCAAGCCCTGGACGACTCGCTGCGTGTCCCTGGGATTGCGGAACCGCGAGAGCACCTCGATCCGGACCGGGTAATCGGCGAGCCGCTCTCGGAAGGTGCGCCCGTGTTGCTCGGCGAGGATCGTGGTGGGGGCGAGCACCGCGACCTGTTTGCCCGCTTGCACCGCCTTGAACGCGGCCCGCAGCGCGACTTCCGTCTTGCCGTAGCCGACGTCGCCGACCAGCAGCCGGTCCATCGGCCGGGCGCGCTCCATGTCGCGCTTCACCTCCTCAGCGGCGCGACGTTGGTCGGGCGTGTCTTCGTACAGGAAGGCCGATTCCAACTCGCGCTGCCACGCGGTGTCGGGCAGGAATGCGAACCCGGTCGCGAGCTGGCGGCGCCCGTACAGATCGAGGAGCTCGGCCGCCATCTGCCGGATGGCGGCCCGGGTCTTGTCTCGCTGGCGCTGCCACGTGGTCGCCCCGAGACGGTGCAGCTTGGGCGGCGGGGTGTCACCGTTCCCGGCGGCGCGGTAGGGCTCGAGCTGATCCAGCCGGTAGAGCGGGACGTTGAGCCGATCGCCGCCTTCGTATTCGACGACCGCCACCTCGAGCGTCCCGCCCTCCGAGCCGACCGCGATCGTCTGGATCCCGCGATACAGCCCGATCCCGTGTTCGAGGTGCACCACGTAGTCTCCCGCCTGCAGCGCACGGGCCGCCGCCGTCGGGGACGCCTCACGGTAACGCCGCGGCCGCCGCAGGCGGCGTGCGCGCCGAAAGATCTCGTGGTCGGTCAGCACGCGGAGCGCCGGCAGGACGAACCCGCCGTCGAGCGCGCCGATCGCCAGCGTCGCGGCCTCCGTGCCGAGCAGCTCCTCCAGCCGCTCGAGCTGGCCCTCGTTGTCGCACAGGATCACCGTCGGCGGGCCGGCCGCCACCAGCCGGCGTAGTCGCTTGATGTCGCGGTCCACGGACTCGGGCGGGGTGAGCGGGAACCGCGTCGCCACGTCCGGCGCGTTGAGAGCGAGACTGCCGAATGCCGCCAGCTCGCCACGCCAGCGCTCGGGAGCGACGAACAGCTCCGCTCGCGCCGGCGGCTCTTCGCCCAGCCGCCGCGCGATCTCGAGGTGATGCTCTGCCTCCGCCCACGCGCGATCCACCTCCTGCGCCAGAGCGGATTCCTGTTCCAACACGAGCAGCGCATCGCTAGGGAGGAGGTCGAGCAAGGACTGTCGCTGCAGGGACGCAGCATGCTGCACCCCCACGGTGGTCGTGGCCCCCTCGGTGCTCACCGGCAGTATCGTGACCCGCTCGATCGGCTCCCCCGAGCGCTGCGAGTCAAGATCGAACGTGCGCAGCGACACCACCTCGTCACCCCACCACTCGACCCGCGCCGGCGACGCCATCCCGAACCCATACACGTCGAGGATGCCACCGCGCACGCTGAATTGCGCGACCTCGGTCACCGTGGGGACGCGATCGTACCCCATCTCACCCAGCCGGCGGACGATCTCGGTGAGACCGCCGGGGCCCAGGGCCCGGGGCCCGTCGCCCGCCTGCAGCACCAGCCGCGTCGCTTCGAGCGCCGCCGGCACCCCCGTGCGCTCCGCGGTGGCACGCGCCGTCGTGATCAGAATCCGGACCCTTCCCGACAGCAGCGACTCGACCGTCTCGATGCGCTCGCCCGCGATCTCGAGGTGCGGTTCCTCGGCGCCGAGCGCCTCCCGCTGCGGATACAGCGCCGCCACATCACCCGCGAGGGCGCGGGCGTCCGCGAGCCAGCGCTCGGCGTCCGTCGGCGTCGCCGTGACCACGACGAACACTCGCTGGGGGAGTCGGCGCGCCAGCGCCGCGACGAGCAGGGCTGGACTCGAGCCGGGGAGCCCAGCCACCGGGACCCGGGATCCCGGGCCCGGGAGCCTCGCGGCGAGCGCGCGGGTCGCCGGGAGATCGTCGAACTGATCGAGCAGGAAGTCGAGCGACATCAACGGGCGCGCGTCGCGACCCCAAGCTCCACCGCCGCGACGAGCAGCGCGAGCGCGAGCAGCAGGCCGCTCACGTCCGCCCGACGCGTGCCGGCGAACCGCTCCGCGGCGAATTGCGCCTCATCTTGCACCTCGGCTCCGATGGCGCGGCGCACGACGTCAGCTCTAGCGGGCGTCAGATCGGACTCGCGACCATCCGGCCCGGACACCGTCGCCCCGACCGTGTCGGCCCCGTGCACCTGGAAGAGGACGCCGGGGGAGCCCTCCTCTTCCCCTATCGGGGCCTCGCCCCGCGCCAGGTGGTTCACGAGCGCATCCACGAACGGCACGAATGCGGGGGACGCGGGCAGCGCGGTCCACACTGTGTCGAGGCGGCTGCCCAGCAGCACCACGTCACCGTCCCGCACCAGCCAGGGATCGCCGTTCACGGTGGCAATCACGGTCGTCGTGTCTCCCTCCTCGAGCCGATAGCGCCGCGCCACCGGAATCCCGTTGATGCCGGCGAGACGCGACGTCGCGACCGGTCCCGGGGTGGCGGAGGCGCCGAACCGCCAGCGCACGCCGCGCGCCGCGAGCGCGCGATTCGCCTGACCGACAAGCGCGGGGTCGGCGGGCGGGAGCAGCACGCTCTTCCCGGCGTCACCCTGCAGCCGCTCCCCCAGCGAGACGTCCGTTCCCTCGGCGACGCGTTTCCCCTGCGTGAGCACAGCGAGCGCCGCCGTCACGAACGGCCCTGCGCTCGGGTCGGCGCGCACGCGGGCGGGAGGCGAGACACGCCACACGAACGCTCGGCGGTCGTCAGCGCGCAGCTCGTCGGGGTCGAGCACCGCCTCTCCGATCCACCAGCCGGGCGCCATGCTCGGCAGCGGTACCGAAGCGCTCGACCCCGTCGAGGCAAGCGCCCGTCCCACGTCGCGACTCCGCCCCACGGGACTCGCCGTCGCTCGCAGGCGCACCGTCACCGGCGCCGGGCCGCCACCGGGAGTGCCCGCCAAGGTGATCGCAACCGCACCGTCTGTGACGCGCGCTTGCGCGACGCCCCGGTTCGCCACCACCTGGCCCGGCGGCGCGAGCGCGAGCACCCGAACACCGCGCGGTATGTCCGCCCGCCCCTCCCCGAAGGCTGTGCGCTGCAGATCGCTCACCACCTCCACCTCGCGCCCGGGGAGGGGCTCCGCGTCCACCAGCCGGGTCGCCCGCGCCACCGCCGTGGTGAGGTCGAGGCGCCGCCAGCCGGGCTCTACGCTGTCCACGGTCGCGAGCAGCGCTTCGCGGGAGCCGGCCCGTGCTACGCCGTCGGCCAGCATCAGCCACACGCGATCCCCCGATCCGGCACGGGCGATCGACGCCCGCGCCACGCTCTTCAAGCGCGCGAGCAGCGGGCGCCCATCCACGACCGCTCCGGAGGACGGAGAGTTATCGAGGATCAGTACCAGCGCCGTCGGCTCGTGCACCCCTCCCCCACCGGCGGCACGGGACCGTACGAGCGGCCGCGCCGCGGCCATCACGATCAACGCGATCAGTGCCGTCCGCAGAATCAGGAGCAGCAGATGCCGCAGCTTCAGGCGCCGCGCGTTCTGCCGCTCGGCCTCGCTCAAGTAACGGATCGGTGGAAACTCCGCTTCGGGGGGCACGCGCCGCTCGAGCAGATGCAGCAGCGCGGGGATCGCCGCGGCGGCGAGCCCGATGAGCGCCAGCGGATGCAGAAAGGTCACGCGAGGAGACGGAGCGCCATGCCGAACGGCAAGTCGGTCAGCACGTGGTGATACGCGATGCCGTGCCGTCGACACGCGGTGCGCCACGCCGAGACCTCTCGCCGCACCGTCTCGGCATAGGCGCGGGCGAGCTCGCGCGGTCGCACCACCACGCTCGCCGGAGACTCGGGATCCCGGAACCGCACCTCCGGTGGACCCGACAGCTCGGCTTCCGCCGGGTCCATCAGGTGGAACACGATGACGTTGTGGCCGCGGTGGCGCAGGTACCGGAGCGCCGTGAGCGCGAGGGTCCGGTCGAACAGCAGGTCGGACACGAGCACCACCAGGCCGCGGCGCGCCAGCAGCGCCGTGAGGTGCAACAGCGCCGTCTGGGCGGCCGTGCCGCGGCCATCCGGCGTGTCGAGCAGCCCGCGGATCAGTCTCATCCACTGCCCCGTCTTCACGCGGGCGGGAATTACCTGGCGCACCGCCTCGTCGAACGTGATCAACCCCGTGGCGTCGCGCTGCCGCAGCAGAATCAGCGCGAGGGCCGCCGCGAGGCGGTCGGCGTACGCCCGCTTCGTGAGTCGGGTCGGCGCGCCCCGCCACGCCATCGAGCGGCTCGCGTCCACGAGGAGCATCGCGCGCAGGTTCGTCTCTTCCTCGAACTGCTTCACGAACAGCCGGTCGGACCGCGCCAGGATCTTCCAGTCGAGATAGCGCGGCTCGTCGCCCGGTTGGTACGCGCGATGCTCGGTGAATTCAACCGAAAATCCGCGGAACGGCGAGCGGTGGATCCCGGCGAGGAAACCCTCGACCACTCCTTGCGCCACGATCTCGATGCCGCCCAGGCGGGCCACCTCAGCCGGATCCAGCAAATCGATGCGCCTGACGTCAGCCATGGGTGGCGGAAGCTAATGAGCGGCCGACTGTCCGGGGTAGAGGACAACAGCGGGTGGGTGATCTCCGTCTCACCACGGCAACGCCATTATTCACAGGCACTTAGGAGCGTCCCGAGCAGCCGGCGACCTGGCATAGTCCGTGCCCCCTGCACCGCCGGGAGGACAGCGTATGTTCGCCACCTTGGGGTTCTTCAGCTTGCTGACGGTTTCCGGCCGGCCGCCGACGCCACAGCCGGCTTCCTTCTATTACCGTCCCCGCATCGAGGTCTGGACCAACCGCGGGGACGATCCTTATGCCAGCGGGCAGGCGGCGCGGGTCTCCTTCCGCACCGAACAAGACGCCTACGTCACCCTCTTCCGAGTCGACACCGATGGCCGGGTGCGGGTCCTGTATCCGCGCGAGCCGTGGGACGACAATTTCGCACGCGGGGGCCGTGACTACGAAGTCGAGCAGCGCTCCTCGCGCGATGCATTCTACGTCGACGACTACCCCGGCGTTGGCTACATCTTCGCCGTCGCGGCCGCTGATCCCTTCGTTTACGACGCCATCAAGAGCGAAGATCATTGGGATTATCGGGTTATCGCGGATGGGCGCGTCCGCGGCGACCCGTATGTCGCCCTCACCGACCTCGCCCAGCGCATCGTCCCGGACGGCTACGCCGACTGGGACTACGACATCGCGCCGTACTATGTGCAGCAACACTACGATTACCCGCGCTTCCTGTGCTACGACTGCCATACGTACGTGAGCTATCCCTACTGGAGCCCGTACGACTACACCTGCGTCCGTTTCCGGATCGTGGTGTTCGATGATCCGTACTACTACCCCTACCGGTACTACGGCGGCACCCGGGTGGTGTTTACTCGGCCGCTGCGGCCGGCGCCCCGCTTCATCTTCAAGGACCGGCAGGGTTCCAGCCTCTTCGTTACCCGCGTCCCACAGCGCCCGGTGAACGATGACCGCCGGCGCGACGTGGGGGTGCGTGGACGTGACCTGGGCGGTAGCATCCCCCCCCCGAACATTCAGCCGCGGCAGCGTCCTATCACCGGTGGCGGGCCCCCCACCATCGAGCGCCCACGCGAGCGCCCGATCACCGGCGAGCCGCCGCACACCGACGACGACCGCATCGGGCGCCGCCGCCCCGATCACCCGGAGCATCCGGAGCATCCCGAGCACCCCGAGCACCCGGAGCGGCCCGACCGTCCTGGTCGGCCGGACACCCCGAGCACTCCCGATCGGCCCGAGCGGCGCGAGCGGCCGGGCCAGGAAGTGCGGCCCGAGGTGTTCCGCCCGGACCGCGTTCGGACCGAGCCGCCGGCGGCCGTCGCTCCCGAGCGGCCGCGCGTCGAGCTGCAGCGACCGCCCGAAGGCCGGCCGCAGCCCGCACCCTCCACACCATCGCGGGTTCAGCCCCCCGCGGCGTCACCCCCGCCTCCCGCGCCGCCGCGCAGCGAGCCGCGCGCGGAGCCGAAGCGCGATGCGCCGCGAGAGAAGCCCAAGAACGAGCCGGAGCTCAAGCGGCGTAAGCCGTAGTCCGGCCTACAACAGCGCGACGCGCCCGACCATAGTCCCACCTGGTCGGGCGCGTTAGCTTTCGGTCCCTTTCCTTCACAGGAGCCCATCCGTGCGTCAGCTGTTCGGTCTCGGTGCGTTGCTCGTCCCATGCGTCCTCGCGGCGCAGACTCCGGCGACCGTCCAGCGCGCCGTAAACTCGATCACGGCCGCGGCTGTGGGGCACCACATCGGCGTCCTCGCGGACGACTCCATGCTCGGCCGCGCGACGCCGAGCCCGCAGCTTGAGCAAGTGGCGAGCTATGTCGCCGACCAGTTCCGCCGGTCCGGATTGAAGCCGGCCGGCGATAACGGCGGCTACCTGCAGCGCTACACCGTCGCCCAGCGGGTCGTGGATACGGCCACCAGTACCATCCGCATCGCCGGCGCGACGCCCGCGACACTGAAGCCCGGCGTCGATGCCTACCTGTTGCGGTTCACGCCGCTGCCGACGCGTGAGATCAGCGGACCGGTGGTGCTGTTCACGGGCACGCCCGACTCGGCAAACCCGCTGGCGGGCGCGGAGGTGCGGGGTGCCTGGGCGGCGATCCTCGGCACGGCGACGGCCCAGGGGGTTTCGATCAATCCGGCATGGGTGATGGCGGCACTCCGCGCCGGCGCAATTGGGTGGATGGTGATATCCAATCGACCCGACGCACAGTGGCAGAACCGCATGGCTCGAACCACGCTTCCCTCGCTCACGCTCGAAGGCGTACCCGCGGACACCGAGCTCGCCGCGGGCTCCTTCGAGATCCGCGACCCCACGGCGGCGGCGGCGCTGGGCATCGACCCGCCGACGCTGCGCGCACAGACCAGCGGCTGGAGCGCCCGCCGGCTCCCCGCCATCACGATCACCTACCTGGTGAAGCAGCGCGAGCTCGTCCGCGCCTCGGCGCCCAACGTGATCGGGGTCCTGGAGGGTAGTGACCCCAAGCTCAAGAGCGAGTACGTCTTCTTCACAGGACACATGGATCACATCGGGACGCCCGGGGCGGGGGAAGGCTGCGTCGCCCAGGGCGCCGACTCGATCTGTAACGGCGCCGACGACGACGCGTCGGGAACGACCGCCGTGATCGAGATGGCCGCGGCATTCGCGAAGCTCGCTCCCCATCCCAAGCGCTCGCTCGCCTTCATGACCGTGAGCGGCGAAGAGCGCGGCCTCTGGGGCAGCCAGTTCTTTTCGGAGCACCCGACGGTCCCGCTCGCCAACGTGGTGGCCGACCTGAACAGCGACATGGTCGGTCGCAACTGGAAGGACACGATCGTCGTGATCGGTAAGGAGCACTCGAACCTCGGCGCCACGCTCGACCGCGTGGCGGCGGCCCACCCCGAGCTGCGGATGACACCGATCGACGACATCTGGCCGCAGGAGCGCTTCTACTTCCGCTCGGATCACTACAACTTCGCGAGGAAAGGCGTCCCCATTCTGTTCTTCTTCAACGGGACGCACCCGGACTATCATCAGGCGAGCGACTCTCCGGCCAAGATCGACGCGGAGAAGGAGGCCCGGATCGTCAAGCTCGTGTTCTACCTTGGCCTCGAGGTGGCGAGCGCGGGCGAGCGGCCCAAGTGGAACCCGGACAGCTACAAGCAGATCGTGGGAGGCGCGAACTGACCGCTATGGCGCCGGGGCCAGCAGCTCCTGGTTCGTCTTCGTCCGTCTGAGCTGCGCCAGCAGGACGTCCACCGCCTTCTCCGGCGGGAGCCCCACCAGGCCCCGCCGGAGTTTTTGTTTCGCCTCCACGGTGGCGGGGTCGGCGAGGAGCTCCTCGCGCCGCGTACCGCTCGCGGCGATATCGACCGCCGGATAGATCCGCCGATCGGCGAGCTCGCGGGCGAGACGCAGCTCGGCGTTGCCGGTTCCCTTGAACTCCTCGAAGATCACGTCGTCCATGCGGCTGTCGGTCTCGACCAGGGCGGTCGCGACGATGGTGAGGGACCCGCCGTTGGGCACCGCTCGCGCGGCGCCGAACAGAGCCTTGGGCTTGGCCAGCGCGTTGGCGTCGAGGCCGCCGGACATCGTGCGGCCGCTCGATCGTCCGGTCGTGTTATGCGAGCGGGCGAGGCGGGTAAGCGAGTCGAGCACGATCACCACGTCTTTGCCGAGCTCGACCTGGCGGCGCGCGTGCTCGAACACCATGTCGGCCACCGCCACGTGACGCTCGTGTGGCAGGTCGAAGCTGGATGCGATCACCTCGCCGCGGCCCCAATCGATCATCTCGCTGACCTCCTCGGGCCGCTCGTCCACCAACAAGATGAGGAGGATCGCCTCCGGGTGGTTGAGGGTGACTCCTTCGGCCACCGCCTGGAGCATCACGGTCTTTCCGGCTTTCGGCGGGGAGACGATGAGCGCCCGCTGCCCGAAGCCGAACGGGCACACCAGATCCACCACGCGCTGGATCTCCGCGGTACGCGGGCCCGAGGCCTTGGGCGTCTCGAGCAACAGCGGCCGCGACGGGTGGACCGCGCCGAGCTTCGCGAACTCCGGACGGTCGGCGAGCCCGGCGCCCGGCGGCGCGCCGTTGACGCGCAGCACCCGCCCGTCCTCGAGCGTGAGCAGATCGCCCCGCCGCAAGCCGGGGAGGCGCACCGACGGGTCGCCTTTCGCCGGCAGGTAGCTATTCGCCGCGAGTCGCAGGTAGCCGCCCTTGGGGGCGGGGTCGAACCAGCCGGTGATCGGAGGCAAGGACTGAAAACTAATCTAGAGACATCAGACGTCAGACATCAGATATCAGGGGGCAGCTTCTCTGACGTCTGACGTCTGACGTCTGACGCCTGACGTCTCAGGGCTATATTTCCCCCGCACATGCGCCAAGACCACATCCGCAACTTCTGTATCGTGGCCCACATCGACCACGGGAAGTCGACGCTGGCCGACCGGCTCATCGAGCTCACCGGGACGCTCGACAAGCGCCTCATGCGGGAACAGGTGCTCGACACGATGGATCTCGAGCGCGAGCGCGGCATCACGATCAAGCTGAATGCGGTGCGGATGAGCTACCACGCCCGGGACGGCCAGGTCTACGAGCTGAACCTCATCGACACACCCGGGCATGTGGACTTCACGTATGAGGTGTCGCGCTCTTTGGCCGCGTGCGAGGGGGCGATCCTCGTCGTAGACGCGTCCCAGGGGATCCAGGCGCAGACGATCTCCAACCTGTTCCTCGCCCTGGACGCGGGACTCGAGATCATTCCGGTCCTCAACAAGATCGACCTGCCGGGTGCGGAGCCCGACCGCCGGGCGCGGGAGCTCCACGACCTCATCGGGGCGAAGCCGGAGGAGATCCTGCGCATCTCGGCGAAGGAGGGCACGAACGTGCCCGAGCTGCTCGAAGCGGTCGTGCGGCGCGTACCGGCGCCGCGGGGCAATCGCGAGGCGCCGCTGCGGGCGCTGATCTTCGACTCGTACTATGACCGCTACCGCGGCGCGATCCCGAGCATACGGGTGGTCGACGGCGTGGTCACGCCGGGGATGAAGATCGCGTTCGGGGCCCATAAGGACGACGTATACGAGGTGGACGAGGTCGGCTACCTGCAGCTCGGTCACAAGCCCACCGAACTGCTGGAGGCGGGCGAAGTGGGCTACTTCGTCGCCAACACCCGGGGCGTACGGGATACGCGCTCCGGCGACACGGTGCTCGAAGCCGAGCACCGGGACATCCCTCTGCTGCCGGGCTATCGTGACATCAAGTCGATGGTGTTCGCTGGACTGTACCCGACCAACGCCGAGCAGTTCGAAGAGCTGCGCGACGCGCTCGCGAAGCTGCAGCTCAACGATGCCTCGCTCCACTACGAGCCGGAGTCGTCGGTGGCGCTCGGCTTCGGGTTCCGCTGCGGCTTCCTCGGCCTGCTCCACATGGAGATCGTGCGCGAGCGGCTCGAGCGGGAGTTCAACCTGGACTTGATCAGCACCGTGCCCAACGTGGAATACCACGTGCACCGCACGGACGGCACGGTGGACGTGGTCGAGAACCCGAGCCTCATGCCGCACGGCTCCGAAGTGGACCACATCGAGGAGCCCTACGTCAAAGCGCGGATTCTCGCGCCCGCCGAATACATCGGTGCGATCATGAAGCTCGGCCAGGAGCGGCGTGGGGTGTACCGGGGCATGCACTACGTGGACCCGACGCGCGTCGAGTTCAGCTGGGAGTTCCCGTTGGGCGAGATCATCCTCGACTTCTACGACAAGCTGAAGACCATCTCCCGCGGTTACGCATCGCTGGACTACGAGTTCCTGGAGTACCGTCCCGCCGACCTCGTAAAGCTCGACATGCTCCTGAACGGCGAGGCGGTGGATGCGTTCTCGGTCATCATCCACCGCGACAAGGCGTACGAGTGGGGCCGCAAGATCGCTGAAAAGCTCAAGGAGCTCATCCCGCGCCAGCTGTTCGAGGTCGTGATCCAGGCCGCGATCGCCACGAAGGTGATCGCGCGCGAGTCGATCCGCCCGCTGCGCAAGAACGTCACAGCCAAGTGCTACGGCGGCGACGTCACTCGGAAGCGCAAACTGCTCGAGAAGCAGAAGGAGGGGAAGAAGCGCATGAAGCAGGTGGGGACGGTGGAGATTCCGCAGGAAGCCTTTCTCGCGGTCCTCCAGGTTGACTAGCCTCGTCATCCAGACGGCCTTCCTCGGAGACGTCGTGCTCACGACGCCGCTGCTCGAAGCGCTCGCGCAGCGACACGGCCCCGTGGACGTCGTCACGACCCCCGCCGCTGCACCCCTGCTCGAGACCCATCCGGCCGTACGCCGCGTGATCCCCTACGACAAGCGGGCGAAGGACCAGGGGCTCGGCCAGCTGCTTCGGCTCGCCCGGACGCTCCGGGCGGAGCGCTACGAGGCGGCGTATCTTCCTCATCGTTCGCTTCGCACCGCGGTGCTCGCCTGGCTGGCACGGATCCCGAAGCGAGTGGGATTCCGCGACGGTTGGCCCCTGCTGTACACCGAGGTGCGGCAGCGCGCTACGACCGATCACGAGATCGACCGCCTGCTCGCCCTGGCCGCGGCGGGGGGGGACGCCAGACCGCAGCGTCCGTCGCTGCTCCTGACCATCTCCGACCGGACGGTGACAGAGCAGTTTCTGCGAGAGCATGGCGTCGGGGAGCCCTTCGTGGCGCTTGCGCCCGGTTCGATCTGGGGCAGCAAGCGCTGGCCGTACTACGACGCCGTGGCGGAGCGCCTAGCGGAGCGGGCCGCGATCGTGGTGGTGGGCGGACCGGAAGACGCGGCGCTCGGGGAGGGGACAACGGCGGTGGTCAGGCGGTCAGGCGGACGGGCGGTCAACGCTTGCGGTAGGCTCACCCTTCGGGAATCAGTCGAAGTGATCCGTCGAGCCGCCGTGCTGGTGACCAACGACAGCGCGCCGCTGCATTTTGCGCAGGCGGTCGGCACGCCGACAGTGGCGATCTTCGGCTCCACGGTGCCGGCGTTCGGGTTCGGGCCGCGCGGCCCGCATGACCGGGTGGTTCAGCTCGACGGGCTGCCGTGCCGCCCCTGCTCGGCGCACGGACCGCCGAGCTGCCCGCTGGGTCATCATTTGTGCATGAAATCGCTGTCGGTCGAGGACGTCCTGCTCGCCATCGAGGAGACCGGTGCGCTACATCGTCGGAATTGACATCGGCGGTACCAACATCGTCGTCGGCACGGTGGCCGAGGACGGCTCAGAGCTGTTGGGGCTCGTCTCGGCGCCGACGATTCCGGAGCAGGGCGCGGAAGCCGTGCTCGACCGGATCGTGAAGCTCACGCGCGCGTCCATGGAAGCAGCGCGCGGCAAGGAGATCGCCGGCGTGGGGATCGGCTCGCCGGGCCCGCTCAACACGAAGACCGGCATCGTGCTCCTCACGCCGAACCTCGGCTGGACAAACTTCCCGTTGCGCGACCGGCTGACGCACGCCCTCGGGAAGCCGGCGATGCTCGACAACGACGCCAACTGCGCGATCTTCGGCGAGTGGTGGCGCGGTGCCGCGCGCGGCGCGAACCACGTCGTCGGGCTCACGATCGGCACGGGGATCGGGGGCGGCATCGTGCTCGGGGGAGGGATCTACCGCGGGGTCTCGGACGTCGCGGGCGAGATCGGCCACATGTCTATCGATTCCAACGGTCGGCGCTGCAAGTGCGGCAACGACGGCTGCCTCGAGGCCTACGCGTCGGGGCCTGCGATCGCGGCGCGGGCGATCGAGGGAATCGAGACCGGTGCCGACACCTCTCTCCCGCGCTACGTCAATGGCGATCTGTCCAAAATCACCGCACAGATCGTGTACGAAGCGGCGCACGACGGCGACGAATACGCGCTGGAAGTTGTCCACGACACTGCGAAGTTCCTCGGGACGGGCGTCGCCAATATCATCAATATCTTCAACCCCGAGGTGGTGGTGATCTGCGGCGGCGTGACGCTGGCCGGCGAGAAGCTGTTCGCGCCGCTGCGCGGCGAAGTAAAGCGCCGGGCCTTCAAGCCCGCCGTCGACGCGTGCCGCATCGTGCCCGGGGAGCTCACCGGCACGGCGGGCGTCTACGGCGCCGCCGCCGTCTTCATACAGCGGACGTGGGGCCGCGTGTGAGGCGACTGGGCGTCATCGGCTCCATGGTGTGGGACACTATCTATGGTCGGGACCCCGCGCAGCCGGCGGTCGAGGAATGGGGCGGGATCTCGTACGCCTTTGCCGCCCTCGACGCTACGCTGCCGGACGACTGGCTGATGGTGCCCATGGTCAAGGTCGGACGGGACCTGGCTGGGAAGGCGAACGCCTTCTTGCGCACGCTGCGGCACCTAGCGCCCGGCACGCGCTTCATGGAGGTGCCGGAGGTCAACAACCGGGTCACCCTGCGGTACTACACGTCGGAGCGCCGCTGCGAGCAGATGACGGGCGGCGTGCCCCCGTGGACCTGGCCAGAGCTCGGGCCTCAGGTGGCGGACCTGGACGCCCTCTACCTGAACTTCATCTCCGGCTATGAGATGACGGTCGAGACGGCGCAGTTCCTGCGCCGCGGCTTCCGCAAGTTCATCTACGCCGACCTGCACAGCCTCTTCCTCGGCAAAGAGTCGGACGGGACGCGCGTCCCGCAGCCGCTCCCCGACGCGCCAGCCTGGTTCGGCTGCTTCGACGTGGCGCAGCTCAACGAGGCGGAGATGAAGCAGTTGGGGGACGATCCGCTCGCGGCCGCCGCCGCCGCGCTGGCGCAGGGGTGCCAGACCCTGCTCGTCACGCTGGGTGCCAGGGGGGCGGCGTATTTCACGGGGCGGCCGGTGCGCACGGCGCGGATCGCCGCCCCAGGCGGCCCGGCGTTCGACGCCGGCGACCCCACCGGCTGCGGCGACGTGTTCGGGGCGACGGTCGTCGCGTCGTTGCTCGCCGGAGCGCCGCTGGAAGAGGCGTTGCAGCGGGGCACGCGGATGGGCGCCCGCAACGTGACCTACCGCGGCGCGACCGGGCTGCGAGATCACCTGCTCGGCAAACTGACGACGGCATGACGCGCCTCGTCGAGGTGCCCGCGCAGTTCGACGACCGCTCGTTCGACCAGTTCGCTGGGGTGTTCGCCGATGCAAACAAGGATGACGAGCGACTCCTGTTCGACGCGCACGCCGCGGAATGGGCGTCGCCCTACGGCCTGGTGGGGCTGCTCGCCGCGGGGCAGGCCGCCCGGCGCGCGGCCGCTGCGGGAACGGTCGAGCGGCCGCTGCTCACCGCGCCAACCAACGCCGACGTGCTGAGCTACTGGGCCCGAGCGGGCTTCTTCCGGGAGGCCGCCGAGCTGTTCGAGATCCACGGCAAGGTACCGCGGGCGAGAGCGGCGGAGGAAAGCGAAGTGTTGTTGCCCGTGACGCCGGTGCGCGCGGCCGAGGACGTGCACGCGGTGGTCAGCAAGATCCAGCAGCGCGCCTCTGCCATCCTGGCGTCCGAGCTGAGCCTCGATCCGAAGGCGACGATGGGCTTCGCTATGGCGCTTTCGGAGGCATGTCAGAATATTGTAGAACACGCCGGCACGGGCGGGTGGGTGGCGGTGCAGGCATACCACTGGCGTCGCAAGTTGGCCCGGCGCGTGGTCGTGATCGCGGTGGCCGACGCGGGCGTGGGATTCCGGCACTCCCTCGAGCCGACCCAAGGCAAGCGGTTCGGCGACCGCTGGGGCGACGCGGCGGCGCTGGAAGCGGCGTTGGTGCAGGGGGTGAGCCGGTTTCGCGACCCCGGCCGTGGCCAGGGACTCGCCGGGATCCGGCGGTATCTCGTCCGCTGGGACGGGAAGATCGCGATTCGGAGCGGCACGGCCCGCATCGCGATCGTGCCGAAGTGGGACGACGATGTCCCCCTGAAAGACGGCCTGCCGCCCTTCCCGGGCGCGCAGGTGCTCATCATCATCCCTGAACAGGGGTCCGCCGAGCGGTGATACAGTACATCGACATGCACGCGGTGCTCCAGGCGTCCGTCTCGGGCGTCTACGCGGACTTGGTCACGCGTCCGACGGGCCGCGTGGTGCGCGAGCGGATCGAGCAGGCGATCGCGGGACGGGGGCGGACGGGCGAGGTGACGATCGCCCGCATGGACTTCACCGGCGTCGGCTGTATCGACTACTCATGCGCCGACGAGATCGTGGCGAAGCTGTTGCGCGACCGGCCAGCGGTGCTCGTGCTGTCGGGGATCACGGACGGGCATCGCGAAGCGATCGAGCCGGTCCTGTCCGGCCACGGCCTCGCGGCGCTGATCGAGCAGCCGGACCGGACTCTGGAGGTCCTCGGGGCGGCCGAGGCGGCGGCCGCGCTGCTGGACGAGCTCGTCGCCCGACGCTTTGCGGCGCGCACGCCCGGAGGCAGTTACGCCCTGACGCTCGCGTGAAGCGCCGCCTCGGCTTCTCGACGCGGGCGATTCACGGCGACCCGGAGGTCCGGCCCGACTGGGCACCAGTGGTGACGCCGCTGTACCAGAGTAGCACCTTCACGAATCCGGTCGGTTCGACCGCGGAAGTCCTGTACACGCGCTACGGCAACAACCCCAACCAGACGGCCATCGCGAAGCGCCTCGCCGCGCTCGAGGGCGCGGAGGCGGCGATTTTCGTCGCGAGCGGGATGGGCGCCATCGCTCTGTCCCACCTCGCGGTGTTACGGCCGGGCGACCACCTGTTGTCGAGCGAATGGATCTACGGCGGCGTGCATCGCCTGTTCGCGCAGGAGTTCGGTCGCTTCGGCATCGACGTATCGTTCCTGAGCCCGCTCGAGTCCCGCACCTGGAAACGCGCCCTCAAGAAGAACACGCGCGCCATCTTCGTGGAGACCCCGACCAACCCGCTGCTGCGGGTGCTCGACCTCGAGCCGATCGCGACGTTGTGTAAGACCGAAGGACTCGCCCTGCTCGTGGATTCGACGTTCGCGACGCCGATCAACTTCCGGCCGCTCGAGCACGGCGCCGATGTGGTGATCCACAGCGCTACGAAGTACTTGAACGGGCACACCGACGTGATCGCCGGAGCGGTGGCGGGGACCGAGTCCGTGATCGAGGAGGTGCGCAAGCTGATGCAGGTGTGGGGCCAGGCCATCGATCCGATGGCGGCGTGGTTGATCGACCGCGGTATGAAGACCTTGGCGGTGCGCGTCGAGCGCCACAACGCCACGGCGCTGCGCGTGGCGGAGTGGTGCGGCAAGCAGCCGCAGTTCGGCGCGGTGCATCACCCCGGGCTCCCCTCCCATCCCGACCACGCGGACGCGAAGCGGCTGATGAACGGGTTCGGGGGTATGCTGGCGGTGGAGCTGAAGGGGGGCGCCCGGGCGGCGGAGCGGTTCCTGCGGGCGCTCACGGTCGCAGCGCACGCGCCCAGCCTGGGCGGCGTGGAGACGTTGGTGTCCGAACCGCGGCTCACGTCCCATGCGAGCCTCACACCGGAGGAGCGGTCCCGGGCTGGCATTCCGGACGGCTTCCTGAGATTTTCCATCGGACTGGAGGACGCCGACGACATCATCGCGGACTTCGCCCAGGCCCTGGCGCAGCTGTAAGTGATCAAGTTCACGAATGTCTTCAAGGCCTTCCCAAAAGGGGGGCTCGCCCTGAAGGACGTTTCGTTTCACATCGCGAAGGGCGAGTTCGTATTTCTCACCGGTCATTCCGGCGCCGGGAAATCCACGGTCCTCAAACTGGTCTACGCGGAGGAACCCGTGACGAGCGGCGAAGTGCGCGTCTCGGGCTTCACCCTCGCCGAGGCGCGCCGCAGGGACATTCCGAAGCTGCGCCGGCGGCTCGGCATCGTCTTCCAGGACTTCCGGCTGCTGGAGGACCGCACGGCGGAAGAGAACGTGGCATTCGCGCTCGAGGTGACCGGAGCGCGGCGCGCGTCGATCCCCGCGCGCGTGATGCGGGTGCTCACGCAGGTGGGCCTCGCCGCCAAGGCCCACGCCTACCCCCGCGAGCTGTCGGGGGGCGAGCAGCAACGCGTCGCGATCGCGCGCGCCCTCGTGAACGAGCCCACGGTCCTCCTCGCTGACGAGCCCACGGGCAATCTCGACGAGCGTGCCACGCGCGGCGTGTTCCAGCTGCTGCGTGACATCAACGCGAGCGGCACCGCTGTGGTCATGGCGACGCACGATCTCGACCTCGTGCGGCAGGCGCCGTATCGCGTGATCGAGCTGCAGGAGGGTGCCCTGGTGTACGACTCCGCGGTAGACGAGCCGCGCGACCAGGCCGCCAGCCCGTGAACCTCGTGATCCGCGAGGCGCTGCTCGCGTTCCGGCGCGCCCCGCTCCTCTCCACCCTCTCCGTCACCACGATCGCCTTCTCGCTGTTCGTCGTCGGACTGTTCGGGCTCGTCGCGGTGAACCTGCAACAGGCGCTGCGCGACGTGGCGGAGCGGGTGGAGATCGTCGCCTACCTGCTCCCGGGCGCGCCGATCGAAACCATCACGCTGGCGGAGAAGGACATCGAGGCGTTCCCCGAAGTGCAGGCGGCCACGTACGTGAGCGAGGATCAAGCGCTCGCCCGTGCCCGCGCGGAGCTCGTGGAGTTCCGCGACGTGCTGCAGGAGCTGGAGCGCAACCCCCTCCCTGCCTCGATCGAGGTGAAGCTCAAGCCCGGCTTCCGCGACGTGGAGCACGTGAACGCGGTCGCCGAGCGGCTACGCGGCTTCGGCTTCGTGGACGACGTCCGGTACGGGCGCGACTGGGTGGCGAACGTCGACCGGCTGCGCCAGATCGCCGCCGCGGTGGGGCTCGTGGTGGGCGCCGCGTTCGCGGTCGTCGCCATCATCATCATCGGCACGACGATTCGGATGGCGGTGCTGCAGCGCAGCCGCGAGATCGCCATCATGCGCCTGGTGGGCGCGACCGACGGCTTCGTGCGACGCCCGTTTCTGCTCCAGGGCGCGCTCAAGGGAATGCTCGGCGGGCTGGCCGCGGTCGCGCTCTCCTACGGCGCCTACGCGCTCATCAACCGCCGGTTGATTCACGCCGAGTTCTTCTCGCAGGAGCAGGCGGTCGCGATTGTCGGGTTCGGGATGCTGATTGGGTTCTTTGGGAGTGCGGCGTCGGTGGGAAGGCACCTGCGGCGCGTATGAAACGTCATGAAGCAACGTCACGAAGAATCGTCACGAACAGACGTCACGAAACGACGTCACGGAGGGACGTCGACCACGGTTCCTCGCGACGTCTTCTCGTGACGTCTTTCTGTTACGCCGTTCTCGCGACGTCTCTCGCCGGACAGCGCCCCGCCCCCTTCGATCAGCAACTCAGAGACAACCAGAGGCGGCTCGAGGACATCCGGCGAGAACGGACGCAGGTCGAGCAGGAGCTCGAGCGGCTGCGCACTCAGGCCCACTCGCTCTCCGACGAGCTGGCGAACCTCGAGCGGCAGAAGGAAACGACGAACCGCATCGTGAATGAGCTCGACCGTCAGATCAGCGGTCTCTCCGTCCAGATCGACAAGACCACCGTGGACCTGCTGCTGGCGCAGGACGCGCTCGAAGAGAAGCGAGCCGTGCTGGAGCGCCGGCTGGTGGACATCTACAAGCGGGGGCCCCTGTACGCATACCAGGTGCTGTTCACCGCCGCGAGCTTCGGCGACCTGTTGTCGCGCTACAAGTATCTCTACCTCGTCAGTCGCCAAGATCGCCTGCTCACGAACGACATGTTCAAGCTGCAGCGCCGCATCGCGCGCGAGCGCCAGACGCTGGTGGACGCGCGCGACGCGCTGGGCCGCCGCAAGAACGAGCGGACCGACGAGCTGCAGCGCTACCTCGCGCTCGAGCACACGCGCGAGGCCTCGCTCGCGGAAACCCGCCGCAGCGCGCGCGAGGCGGCGGAGCGACTGTCCCAACTGGAGCGCGACGAGAAGAGCCTGAACGACCGGGTCGCCGCCCTCGAGCGCGCGCGCCGCGAAGCCGAGGCGCGCGGCGTCGCCCGGGCCGCGGCGTCGATCACGACCGCCGACCTGGGCCAGCTCGACTGGCCGGTGGACGGCAAGATCGTCTACCAGTTCGGCACCGCCGTCGGGCCCAACAATACGCGCATCCCGTGGCACGGGATCGGCATCGCCGCTGCGGAGGGGACGCCGGTGCGTGCCATCGCGAGCGGCGGCGTGAGTCTCGCCGGCCCGCTCGGCACCTACCTCACGTCGGTGCTGCTCGACCACGGGGGCGGCTACTACAGCTTCTACGGGTATCTGAGCGACGCCGCCGTAGCAAAGGGGGAGCGCGTGGTCAAAGGGCAGATCATCGGCCACGTCGGCGGGGCGTCGAGCGACCGCGGTCCGCACCTCCACTTCGAGATCCGCGGCCAGGGAGGGATCGCGCTCGATCCGATCAATTGGCTGAAGAGTCACAAGTAAGCGTGAGGCGTCACGGAACAACGTCGCGGAGAGTCGTCGCGGAGAGGCGTCCAGCGAGCCACGGTTCTCCGCGACGTTTGTTCGTGACGTGGTTTCGCGACGCCTTGCTGTTCGCAGTCGCCGGCTGCCACTCGAACGGAAGCGCGCTCCGGGTGAACGGCACCGTCGAGATCCGCGAGGTGCAGCTCGCGCCGCTGGCCGCCGGTCGCCTGCTCCGGCTCCTCAAGGACGAGGGGGACACCGTCCGCCGCGGCGACACGATCGCGGTACTCGAGCAGCCCGGGCTGGAGGCGTTGATCACCCAGCGCCGGGCGCAGGCCCGCGCGGCCGGGCTGCGCGTGAACGAAATCGCGGCCGCGCTCGCCGACAGCGTCCGCGCCGCAAACGACCTGGCGCGCGCGCAGCGGCTGCGCGACCAGAACATCGTATCGCCGCAGCAGTACGACGCACTCACGGCGGCCGCCGCCGCGGCGGCGGCGCGGCTCGCGGCGGTGCGGGCGGCGGCGAGCGAGTCCACGGCGGCGGGCGCGGCCCTCGCCGTCACGCTCGCCGTGCGCGATCAGCTCACCATCGTCGCCCCCTCCGACGGAATCGTGCTCACCCGCTACGCCGAGCGGGGCGAGGCGGTCGCGGCCGGGATGCCGGTCGTGTCGGTGGGGCTGGTGCACCGGCCGTGGATCCGCGCGTATGTGGGTGAACGGTTCGTGGCGCTGGTGAAGGTCGGCGCGGCCGTGACGGTGCGCCTGGACGGCGACCCGCGGGCGTATCCGGGCCGCATCGTGGAGATCGCGCCGCGCGCCGAGTTCACCCCGCGCGCCGCGCTCACCGAGCGGGAGCGGGCCGACCTCGTGTTCGGGATCAAGGTGCAGACGGACGGCGGAGACGAAGGCGGACGCGTCAAAGCGGGTATGCCGGTCACGATCGAGATCCCGCTGTTGCCGTGAGTCAGGCCGCCGTCGAGACCCGGGATCTGACGCGCCGGTTCGGCACCCTCGTCGCCGTACGCCAACTCACCCTCCGCATCGAGCCGGGCGAGGTATTCGGGCTGCTGGGACCGAACGGCTCGGGCAAGACGACGACGATCCGCATGCTGTGCGGGCTGCTCGAGCCGACGACGGGATCCGCTCTGGTGGCGGGGATCGACGTGGCGGTTGCGCCCGAGCAGGTCAAGCAGCGCATTGGCTATATGTCCCAGAAGTTCGGGCTGTACGAAGACCTCACCGTAGCCGAGAACCTCGACTTCTACGGCGGGATCTACGGCCTGCCGCAGGCCGCACGGGCCGCCCGTAGCTCCGAGGTGATCGCGTTTCTCGAACTGGACCGGCGACTGGACCAGCTCGGGAGCCAGCTGTCGGGCGGCTGGAAGCAACGGCTCGCGCTCGGGTGCGCGCTCCTGCACCGGCCGGTGGTGCTGTTCCTCGACGAACCGACGGCGGGCGTCGACCCCGCGGCCCGGCGCAACTTCTGGCGCGCGATCAGCGAGCTCGCGACCCAGGGCACCACGGTCATCGTCACGACCCATTACATGGACGAAGCGGAGCGTTGCGGGCGTCTCGCGATGATGAGCGGCGGTCACCTGATCGCGCTCGGCACCCCGGGCGAGGTGGCGGCGCAGGTGGGTGGGCAGACACTGGAGGACGCGTTCATCATCCTGCAGGAGCGGGACGAGCGATGATGTCCCGCTTCTGGCCGATGTTCCGCAAGGAGTTCGTCCAGATGCGCCGTGACCGGCTGACGCTCGGCATCCTGATTGCCATTCCGGTCGCGCAGCTCTTGCTGTTCGGCTACGCGATCCAGACCGACGTCCGGAATCTGGCGACCGTGGTGCTCGACCAATCGCGCACCCCGGAGAGCCGCGACGTGATCGCCGCGTTCCAGAACACGGGAAACTTCCGGATCGTGGCCCATGTGGACGACCGGCCGGCGCTCGACTGGGCCATCGCGCGGGGCGACGCCCAGGCGGGGATCATCGTCCCCTACGACTATCCCCGCCGGCTCGGCCGCGGCACGACCGCCACTCTGCAGGTCATCGTGGACGCCGGGGACCCGCTCGCGTCGCAAGCGGCGATCAACGCCGCGGCCGGCGTTGCCCAGGTGCGCAACCTCGCCATCCTGTCGCACGCGGCCGGGCGGGCGAGCGTTCCGGTCGAGGTGCGCGTGCGGCCGCGCTACAATCCGGGGCTCCGCAGCCCAAACTACATCGTGCCCGGCCTCGTGGGCGTGATCCTGACGATCACGATGGTGCTCATCACCTCCATGGCAATCGTGCGCGAGCGGGAGCGCGGCACGCTCGAGCAGCTCATCGTCACCCCCATCACGAAGACCGAGTTGATGCTGGGCAAGATCGCGCCATACGTCGGCGTGGGGCTAATCCAGATGACCGCGGTGCTCGCGCTCGGCCGCTTCGTGTTCGACGTGCCGCTCACCGGGAACGTGGTGTTGCTGTACGCGATCGCGCTGATCTTCGTGGTCGCGAGCCTCGCGCTCGGCCTGTTCATCTCGACGCTGGTCCGGACTCAGCAGCAAGCGATGCAGGTCAGCTTCTTCTTCGTGCTGCCGAACATCCTGCTCTCGGGCTTCATGTTCCCGCGGCAGGCGATGCCAGAGGTGTTCCAGTGGGTCGGGCTGCTGCTGCCGCTCACCCATTTCCTCACGGTGCTGCGCGGGATCCTGCTCAAGGGGGTGGGCCTCGCGGCGCTGTGGCAGGAAGTGTTGGTGCTGGCGGGATTCGCGGCGCTCATGATCGTGCTGTCGGTGCGACGGTTCAGGAAGACTCTGGACTGACTCCGATCCGGTCCGGCTCCGTCTTCTTCCCCCGCTCGAGTGCCGCCTCGACCTGGGCGAAGAGATCTTCCGGCCGCAACACCTGCGAGTGCGGGAACGCGACGACGCCGGCCGAAACCGTCGGCACCTGGCCGGGGCCAAGATCGGGGAAGGTGTGGCGCGCCAGCACCAGACGAAGTCGCTCGATGAACTGGCGGCCGCCCCGGCCGTCCGTCTCGGGCAGGATCAGTGCGAACTCGTCGCCGCCATAGCGGGCCACGAAATCGGGCGCGCGGATTTCGCGCTGCATCATCGCCCCGACCTCGGCGAGCACCCGGTCCCCCGCCTGCTGGCCCAGCCGCTCGTTGATGTCCCGCAACCGGTCGATGTCGAGGACCACGACCGCGAAGCGCAGTGAATAGCGACGCGCGCGCTCGAACTCGTCGCGCAGCCGGCGGTCCAGGGCGTCGAGGCTGGCGCAGCCGGTGAGGACGTCCGTCACCCCGGCGCTGATCTGGCGCCGGTAGATCGCGGCGCGCCGCTCTTCGTTCTCGAGCACGCGGGCCGCCGCCTGCGCGATGGTGTTGGCGAACGCCACGTCCTGGGGGCGAAGCCGCGGGTCGCCTTGCACCGTCCGGAGGAAGAACACGCCGGCCGCCCGGCCCTGCACGAACACGGGGAGCGCCACGGCCGACTGCACGTTCACCTCAATCGCTTGTTGCACCCAACGCCGCCGCGTCGCGTCGAACAACGGGTGGTCGCGCACGTCGTGGATGATCACCGGGCGCTCGGTGCGGATGGCCTCCTGGATCTCAGGGTACCGCTCCAGCTCCACCCGCAAGTCGCGGATGGCCGGATTCTCGTAGACGGCGACCACGCGCCCCTGGTCCTCGCCCGGGGCGGTGAGCACGAAGGAGCAGTGCGTCAACCCGAACGCCTGCCCGACCCGCCGGACGAGCGTCTGGAAAATCTCGTCGGCGCGCAGCGCGGCGGAGACCTCCTGGAAGATGTCGAACAGGAGATCGCGCGTGCGCAGCGCGTCGCGCGCCTCCTGCAACTCCCGCCGGACGCGCAGGTCGGCGTCGATGCGGGCGCGGAGCTCACCGAAGTGCACCGGGCTCGCCATCGCGTCCTCGGCGCCGGCCTGGAGCGCATCCGTCACCGCGTCGGCACCGCCGTCCGCCACGAGGACGATCACGGGGACTGCCGAGAAGCGGGGCGCGGTGGCGAGGTCGCGTACCGCATCCGAGAGCCGCGCCTCCCGGGCGCCCACGGCGAAGATCAGCAGATCGGGCGCGTGCTGGTCGGGCCGGTCCGTGCCCGGGGGCGGATACGCCGCCTCGGTAACCTGGAATCCGCCGCGGACCAGGAAGCGCTCGAGGCCGTCAGGCCGGGCGGCTGGGTCGCCGACGAGGAGGATGCGAAACTGCGTTGGCTCGGGCAACCGGGCTCCCGCACGTTTGGAGGCGTGTCAAGCTATAGTTCACGGTATGGGACGGCAACCGCGGAGCGCGGCACGTGAGCGTCCCGGCGCCTGAGACGCGCCGCCAGCGCCGTCGCATGGTGGCGAGCCAGCTCGCGGCCCGCGGCATCACCGACCGGCGGCTGCTCGCGGCGCTGGCGCGCGTCCCGCGCGAGTGGTTCCTGCCGCCGCACCTCGCCGAGGACGCCTACGACGACGCCCCGCTCCCCATCGGAAGCGGCCAGACGATCTCCCAGCCGTACATCGTCGCGTTGATGACCCAGTGCCTCGCTGTGCGGCGCGGCGACCTGGTGCTCGAGATCGGTACCGGATCGGGGTACCAGACCGCGATCCTCGCGCACCTGGGCGCGCGCGTGTGCACGATCGAGCGGCTCCCCGATCTCCTCGTCGAAGCCGAAGAGCGGTTCCGCCGGCTGGGGCTCGTGAACATCGAGACCCGGCTGGGCGACGGCGCACGCGGCTGGCCCGAACGCGCCCCGTTCGAGGGAATCCTGGTGACGGCCGCCGCGCCAGGCGTGCCGCCACCGCTGGTCGAGCAGCTGGCGTTGGGCGGGCGGCTGGTCATTCCGATCGGTGACCTGGGCGCCCAGGAGCTGGTCATACTCACGCGGACGCCCGCCGGGCTCGACGAGCGGCGCGCCGGGGGCGTGCGGTTCGTGCCGCTCATCTCGCGGCTCGCGTTCACGGAAGGAGACCGGAACTGAAGCCGACTCGAGACGACCTGCTGGGCGCACACGTCTCGACGCAAGGTGGGGTCGGGACGGCGCCCGCCCGCGCGCTGGCGATCGGCGCCACCGCCATTCAGGTTTTCACCAAGACGCCCAGCCAATGGCGGGAGCCCGTGCTGGACGCCGCCGACGTCGCGCAGTTCCGCACCGGCCTCGTGGCGAGCGGGATCCGGATCGCCGTGTCGCACGACAGCTATCTGATCAATCTCGCCTCGCCCGACCACCGGCTGCGGGCGCGCAGCATGCGCTGTTTTGCCGGAGAGCTGGCGCGCTGCCACGCGCTCGGGATCCCGTGGGTCGTGTCGCACCCCGGCAACTACATGGACGATCGCGCCGCCGGCATGGACCGCAACGCGCGCGCCTACGCGGCCTGTCTCACGGCGGCGCCGGACGACGTCGGCGTGCTGATCGAGGGCACCGCCGGCGCCGGAACGGCGCTGGGGTCGACGTTCGAGGAGCTCGAGGCGCTGCGCGACGCGCTGCCGGCCGCCGTCCGGGCGCGGGTCGGGTTCTGCCTCGACACGGCCCATCTCCATGCCGCGGGGTATGACGTGGTCGGGCAGATCGACGAGGTGTGGCAACAGTTCGACCGGCTGGTGGGGCTCCCCTTGCTCAAGTGCTTACACCTCAACGACTCCAAGGGCGCGCGGGGCTCGCGCCTCGACCGCCACGAGTGGATCGGCGAAGGGGAGATCGGGCCCGAGCCGTTTCGACGGATCATGCGCGACGCGCGCTTCGCGGCGGTGATTAAGATTATCGAGACGCCGAAGGGCGACGATCCGGTCCGGAACGACCGGCGGATGCTGCGACGGCTGCGAGCCTACGCGCGTGCCAACAGGCGCACCGCGCAAACCGTAGGAGAAGGGTGATCGTACCCCGGGTGCACCGCCCACGTCGGACCGCTCCGCTGGCCGCGCTGCTGCTTGTCATCCAAGGCATCGCGGGAGGCGTCGTGCCGCTGGCGCACGCCTCGGAGCGCTTCACCGCGCCGGCGCACATCGAAGCGCAGCACGGCTCCGGCTGTCTGGCGCTGCATGATGAGCTGCGGTGCGTGCTGTGCCACTATGCCGCCACGCGAGTCACCACCCAGCAACCGCGCCTGCAGCCCGCGGCGACCACCGCGTCCGAGCGGCCGCGCGAGCGGTTCGCGATCGCCCCGATCGCCTGCGCCGATCACCTCACCGCCCCACCCCGCGCTCCTCCCTCGCGTTCGTAGCCGACCCGGCGTCGCTGCGCGACGCCGGCCATGACACACGCGTCCGCCGCCTGCGCGGCCGGGCGCCAAGTTCGGCCGATCGAACGGGGGGAATCGAGGGAGATGACTATCCATCGCTACGCATTCAGCGTCGCGCTCGCGTGCCTGCTCGCGGGGGCCGCGAGGCGCGCCAGCGCGCAGCAGCCGGTCCAGCGACAGGTCGATTCGCTCGCGGCGGAGCTGCGAGCGCTGCGGGTGCGGCTCGACAGCCTGCGTGCCGCACTCGGACGCCAGCAGGGCATCGCGCCGGCACGCGCTGCAAAGGATACCGGCGCCGTCGACGAGCTGGCGGCATTGCGCGCTGCCGCCGCGGCCGCCGCGGGGACGGACACCCTGCGCGGCAGGGCGGACACCAGCGGGCAGACGAAGTTCATTGGGCGCGAGCGCAACCAGGCGCAGCTCAACCCGGAGATCAGCGTCACGGGCGACGTCCGCGCCTCCGCGCAGCGCCCGGGCATCCAGCGGGACAACTTTGATCCCCGGGAGTTCGAGGTCGGATTCCAGTCCGCGCTCGATCCGTACTCGAGCACGAAAATCTTCGTGAGCCTCGAGAACGGCGAGGTGAGCGTGGAAGAAGGGTACGCCTACTGGACCGGACTCCCCGGGCACATCCGGTTCGACATCGGCAAGTTCCGCCAGCAGTTTGGCGAGTTGAACCGCTGGCACCTGCACGCGCTCCCGGAGACGGAGTATCCACCGGCGCTGCGGGCGTATCTGGGGGATGACGGCCTCGCCGGCACCGGGATTTCCCTGTACCGGGCATTCGGCGGGCTCGGCACCCACGAGCTGACTGCCCAGGTCACACGCAGCTCGACCGACGCGTTGTTCGGCGGCAGCGGACGGCCGACTTACCTCGTGCACCTGCTCAACTTCTGGCAACTCACTCGCTCCGCCTACATGCAGATCGGTGCCACCGGGCTGTACGGCACCAACCCTGATTCGAGTCTGCGCACCAGGGTCGGCGGCCTCGATTTCCGGATGACCTGGCGTCCCCCGGCCCGAGCGCTGTACCGCGAGTGGACGCTGCGGGCCGAGCTGTACGCGTTGCGGAAGGAGGATGCCGGCACCGGTTCAACGCACCTTGGCTGGTACGCGGGTACCACCTACAAGCTTGGCCAGCGCTGGATCGCCGGCGTACGCTACGACTACGTCGAGGACCCGGTCTCGACCTTGATCACGCGGCAGCTCACCCCGTCGCTCACGCTGTGGGAGAGTGAGTGGGTCGAGCTGCGTGCGCAATACGCCTGGGCAAAGCCTGCGGGCCGCGCGGCTTCACAACAACTCGTCCTTCAGGCAGTCTGGGCCATCGGACCACACAAACACGAGACCTACTGACATGCTCCCTTATCTGGCGCTGCTCCTGGCATTCCATGGTGGCCCACGCGCGGTAGCGGGTCCCGTGAAGGTGGTCACCTCGCTCACGACATACGCGGCGATCGCGCGCGAGATCGTGGGAGAGCGTGGTACGGTGACCTCGATCGCCAACGGCGACGAGAACCCGCACTATGTGCAGCCGAAGCCGAGCTTCGTGCCCACGTTGTCGCAGGCGGATGTGTTCGTAACGACCGGCCTCGACCTCGAGCTGTGGGTTCCCGCGCTGCTCGACAAGGCGAACAACCCCAAGGTTACCGAAGGCGGTCCGGGCTACGTGGCCGCCTACGCCGGGATCGATCTCCTCGACGTCCCCACGAGCTTCTCGCGCGCGCAAGGCGACATTCACGTGTTCGGCAATCCCCACATCTGGACGGACCCGATGAACGCGGTCCAGATCGCGCGCAACATCCTCACCGGCCTCAAGCGGGTGTCCCCTGAGAACGCTGACTATTTCTCCGGGCGCGAGAGGGACTTCGAGGAGCGGATCTACCGCGCGCTCTTCGGGGACGAGCTGGTGAAACTGCTCGGTGCCGGAGCCCTCGCCGACTTGAACCGGCAAGGGAAGCTGCTCGACTTCCTCAAGTCCAAGCAGTACCAGGGAGCGCCGCTGATCGACCGGTTGGGCGGGTGGCTCAAGGAAGCGATGCCGTTTCGCGGCAAACCGGTCGCCTGTTATCACAAGGAATGGGACTACTTCTCTCGAGAGTACGGAATCCCCTGCATTGACTACATCGAGCCCAAGCCGGGGATCCCGCCCACGCCGGGGCACGTCCTCGAAGTGATCAACGAGATGCGGGATCAGCACATCCAAGTACTGCTTTCGAC
This sequence comes from Gemmatimonadales bacterium, assembly GCA_035637455.1. GTDB lineage: Bacteria > Gemmatimonadota > Gemmatimonadetes > Gemmatimonadales > GWC2-71-9 > 20CM-4-69-16. The sequence goes on along the minus strand of DASPXE010000188.1, from coordinate 1,817 downwards.
GAACTACTACGACCGGAATCAGGTGCTCGAGGTGGCGCAGAAGACGGGGGCGAAAGCGGTGATCGTACCGTCCAACACGAACGGCGCCCCGGGGATCAATACCTATTTCGATCTCATGAACCTCTGGATCACGGAGCTGGCCCGCGCCTTCGGCGGCGGCGGGCCTGCAGCCAACTGAGTCGAGCGGAGGACGCGTGACCGGTTTCCAGCTGATGATCCCGCCGTTCGTAGCGTGCATTGTGCTCGTCGCCATGCTGTCCTACCTCGGGCTGCACGTCATCGCGCGCGAGGTCATCTTCGTCGATCTGTCGCTGGCCCAGATGGCGGCGCTCGGTGGACTATCGGCCCTGCTGATTCACGTCGAGGCAGACTCGAACTGGGCGTACGCGTTCGCGCTGTTTGCGACCGCGGTGGGCGCGCTGCTGTTCGCCCTGACGCGCACCTCGCGCCGGGAAGAGCAGCGCGTGCCGCAGGAGGCGTTCATCGGGATCGTGTACGTGGTCGCCTCAGCCGCAGCCGTACTCGTCGCGAACAAAGTGCCGGGAGGCGGCGAGGCGATCGAGAAGACCCTGACGGGCAGCATTCTCTGGGTCAACTTCAAACCCACCATTCTCAAGCTGGCCGCGGTCTACGCCGCGCTCGGCGTGTTCCACTACGCCCTGCGGCACCGCTTCTTGACGATCTCGTTCCACCTCGAAGAGGCCGAGCGGCTGGGATGGAGGATCCGCTGGTGGGACTTCCTGTTCTACCTGTCGTTCGGCGTCGTTATTACACTCGCCGTACCGGTGGCGGGCGTGCTGATGGTGTTCAGCTTCCTCGTCGTGCCGGCGGTCATCGCGTTCCTGTTCACGCGTGACATGCGGCGGCTCGCGTACATCTCCTGGGGTTCCGGCGCGCTCGCCTCGCTCCTCGGTCTGTGGGTGTCGTACAAAGCGGACCTCCCCACGGGGCCGCTGATCGTCTGCATGTACGGGCTGCTGCTCGCACTGGCGTGGGTGGTGCGGAGGGTCAAGGCGACGTGATGCGATGCAGGCGGACAGGAGGACGGGCGGTCGGAAGAATCTTGCTTGTAGCGCTCCTCCTGTCCGTCTGTCCGGCCGTCCGTCTGCCCGCCCAGTTGTCCGTCCAGCCTTCCGTCGGTCTGCGGTACACATCCACCCTCGTCCACGACTTTATCGTGACGCCGTTCGACGTGCGCCCCGCCCTGGCGTCGGCGATCGCTCTCACGCTGGCGGCGCCGCTCCAGCGTCGCTGGACGGCGCAGGCGTCCCTCGATTTCTCGACGAGCGAGCTCGAGCGCCACGACGCCGACGGCACGTCGGCCGAGTTGGGCCGTCTCAGCGTGCTCGCGTTGACCGTGGGGTTGCGGCGACCGCTCCGCGGCGGCTGCGCAGTCGGCGCCGACGTGGGCGGCCTCAAGTACCTTCCCGCCGGCGAAACGGGAATCTTCCGGAGCGGAGCTGGCGGCGTGCTCGCGCTCGCTGGTGCTGTCGTTTCGTACGCCCGCCCTCGCGTCCTCGGCCGCTGGCAGCTCGGGATCGAGGCACGCTACGATATGCACCGCTTCATGACTGCTGCGCTGCGCAGCGAAGGGTTCACCTCGGCCCGGACGGTGCATCGGGTCGCGCTGGCCCTGCACGCCGCGAGGGCCGCCCCCTGAGGCGCGCGCTCGCCGCGGCAGCCGCCCTGCTCCCGCTTGCGTGTGGTGAGCCGACGCCGCCAGCACGAGCCGGGACGTACGGCTTCGACGCCGGCGGCGACGTGTTCCACTGGCCGACCGAGCGGCTGCCGGTGCGGTTCTATGCCCAGCCGAGGGG
>DASPXE010000187.1:0-4106 GCA_035637455.1 Gemmatimonadales bacterium | reverse complement strand
CACGACCGACGGCCGCGCGTACTGTTGGGGGGACGACAGCGGCGGTCGACTCGGCACTACCCCAGCCCCTGAGTCGTGCGACGGCAGTCCGTGCAGCACCGTGCCGCTCGCCGTGTCGGGCGGGCTCCGGTTCGCGTCGGTGGCCGCAGGCGACACGCACAGCTGTGGGCTCGCCATCGCCGGCACCGCGTACTGCTGGGGACAAAACTCGAACGGCCAGCTCGGCGACGGTACCACAACGGACCGTCCCGCGCCCGTCCGGGTGCTCGGTCAGCCCTAAACCGGGACTATGGCGCCGCCGCGACTGCCGCGTACACCATCCGCGACAGGTCCGCCACGAGATTGTGTGCGACGCTGTCCTCCTTAATGCCGCCCGTCAGCACGACCAGCACGTAACTCCCGCTCGGCGGGTACACGAGCGCCGCGTCGTGATAGACAACCTCGCCGATCCAACCGGTCTTGTGCGCCACGCGCGTCCCGGGCGGCAGGCCCACCGGAATCCCCTCGTTGAACTCCTGGCGCCCGAGGATCTTGAGCATCTCCTCGCACGACGACGGGCCCGCCGCCCGGTTCTGAGCGATCGCGGCGAGCAGCGCGCCCAGGTCGCGCGCGGTGGTCGTGTTGTTGAGCCCCGCGTGGTACGCCTTCCCGTCTTCCACACCACGCAACACTTGTATCGACCACGCTCCGAGCAGCCGCGCAGACGCCTGCGCCCGCGGGGCGCCGACGCGCTCGATCAGGAGGTTGGTGGCGAGGTTCGACGACCGCGTGATCATCAGGTCGAGCAGCTCGCGGATCGACGCCTTGCCGCCCACCCGCTGATACAAGGTCGAGTCCGAGTCGTCTGCCTTGTCCACGTCGAACGGTGAGCCGTCCACGAGCGACGGGAACGCGGCGTGCACGGCGAGCGAGTCGTCGAGTCGCAGCAGTCCCTGGTCCGCGTCGCGGAAGATCTGGATCATCACCGGGACCTTCATCGTGCTCGCGGCGTGGAAGCGGAGGTTGGCGCCCAGGAGCAGCGAGTCCGGGCGCGTGAGGCTCGTGTAGTAGACGCCGACTCCCGTCGCGGGCGCCCGGGCGATCCGCGCCACCAGCCGCTCGCGCAGCGGGCCCGGAGCCTGCGGTGCAGCCGAGCTGCACGGGAGCAGGACCAGCAACAAGAAGCTGCATCTGAACATGGCTCGCTGAATATACCGACGTCTGCTGTCTGACGTCTGATGTCTGACGTCTAGTTAGATTTGTTTCGTGAGCGAATTCGTCTTCGGCACCCACAACGCGGCCTTCGTGCAGGTGATGTATGAGCAGTACCTGCGCGACCCCGCCTCGGTCGGAGAAGAATGGCGGAACCTCTTCGATAACGGCAAGCTCACCGAGCTGCCGGTGATACCCACGAGCCGGGAGGAAGTCGCGGGGCCCGGTCCCCGGGACCCCGGGCCCGGGAGGCAAGCGCAAGCCCCGAGCCCCGGCCTCACGCCGATCACCGGTCCTGCGGCGCGTCTCGTCCAGAACATGACGGACTCTCTGTCCGTGCCTACTGCGACGTCGTTCCGCGAGGTTGTGGTCGACACGCTCGACGCGCGCCGCAAGGAGCTGAACGCCGGGCTCGCCGCGAGCGGCAAGAAGATCTCCTTCACGCATCTGATCGGGTTTGCGATCGTGCGGGCGGCGCAGCAGCTCCCCGTCATGACGCACGCGTTCCAGGAGGTCCAAGGGAAACCGCACCGCCTCGACCCGCAGGGCGTGAACTTGGGGCTCGCAGTGGACGTCGAGAAGAAGGACCGGAGTCGCGCCCTGGTCGTCCCGGTGATCAAGCACGCTGAGCGGATGGACTTCGCGGCGTTCCACGCGACCTACGAGACCCTGGTCGACAAGGCGCGCACCAACAAGCTGCTCCCCGACGACTTCGCGGGCGCCACGATCACGCTCACCAACCCCGGCACGATCGGCACCGTCGCCTCGGTGCCGCGTCTCATGAAGGGCCAAGGCTCGATCATCGCCACGGGCGCGATCCGCCAAATCGGCCCGGCCAAGGTCATGACGCTCACGAGCACCTACGACCACCGCGTGATCCAGGGCGCGGAGTCGGGGATGTTCCTGCGCAAGCTTGACTCGTTACTGCAGGGAGACGAGCGGTTCTACGAGCAGGTGGCGGAGACTCTGGCGATCACGGGGCTCGGCGTTCGGGACTCGGGGCTCGGAACGGCGATGGCGCGGGCACTCCCCAGCCCCGAACCGCGGGCCCCGAGCCCCGACTTGAAGCACGTCGCCGCGGCGATGGCTTTGGTGAAAGCGTTCCGGAACTTCGGCCACATGGCGGCACGGCTCGACCCCCTGGGCTCGGAGCCGCCGGGCGATCCCGCGCTCGATCCCGGCCCGCTCGGCCTCACCGCGGAGATCATGGCGCGGATTCCGGCCGAGGTGCTGCGGATCTACGTCGCCGGCAGGACGCTCGCCGAAGCGTACCCCGAGCTTCAGAAGACGTACTGCGGCACGATCGCCTACGAGGTCGAGCACATCGGCAGCCACGTGGAGCGCCTGTGGCTGCGGCAGGTGATCGAGTCCGGCCAGCACCGCACGCCGCTTGCGGCGGAGCAGAAGCAAAAGCTGCTGTTACGCCTCACAGCGGTGGAGGGGCTGGAGCGCTTCCTCCACAAGGCGTACCTCGGGCAAAAGCGCTTCTCCATCGAGGGGCTCGATGCCCTCGTGCCGATGCTCGACCAGACGATCGAGCTGGCCGGCGTGAGCGGCGCGCGTCGGGTGGTGCTGGGGATGGCGCACCGCGGGCGCCTCAACGTGCTGGCGCACATCGTCGGGCTGCCCTATGAGACGATCTTTGCCGAGTTCGAGGGCGGGCGCCACGTGGAGGGGACCCTCACGCCTGAGGGGGGCACGGGCGACGTGAAGTACCACCACGGCGCGGATGGCGTCTACCAGACGGCGTCGGGCAAGCCGGTGAACGTCACGCTCTCGCCCAATCCGAGTCACCTCGAGGCGGTGAACCCCGTGGTGGAAGGCCGCGCGCGCGCCAACCAGACGAACCGCCGCGGCAAGGACCCGATCCACGACGGCACCGTCGCGCTGCCGTTGCTGATCCACGGCGACGCGTCGTTCGCGGCGCAGGGCGTCGTGGCCGAGACGTTCAACCTGGCGCGCCTCAGGGGCTACACGACCGGCGGCACGATCCACCTGATCGCCAACAACCAGGTGGGCTTTACCACCGACCCGAAGGAGGGTCGCTCGACCGACTACTCCAGCGATCTCGCCAAGGGGTTCGATGCGCCGATCATCCACGTGAACGCCGACGACCCCGAGGCGTGCCTCGCGGCCGTGCGGCTCGCGATGATGTACCGCGACAAGTTCCACGCCGACGTCGTCATCGACGTCGTGGGCTACCGCCGGCACGGGCACAACGAGGGAGACGAGCCGGCCTACACCCAGCCGCTCATGTACGAGCGGATCAAGCAGACGCCGACCGTGCGGCGCCGTTATGCCGAGCAGCTTGCGGGCGAGGGCGTGCTGGACGTCGCGCAGGCCGACACGGAGGCGGAGCGGTTCTACCAGCGGCTGAGCGAGATCCAGCAATCGTTGAAGGCAAACCTTTCCGAGGCCGGCGCCGGGGAGGAGCCGCAGCGGATCTCCGGTGCGCAGCAACCAGTCGCCGAGCCGGACACTACCGTCGCTTCCCCCGTGCTGTCGGGGCTGAACGAGCAGCTGCTCGTGGTGCCTGCGGGGTTCAGCGTCAATCCCAAGCTCAAGAAGCAGCTCGAGCGCCGCCGCGGCGCCCTGACGGAGGGCGCGATCGAGTGGGCGCACGCCGAGGCACTCGCGTTCGCCTCGCTCCTGGTCGAGGGAACCGCGATCCGGCTCACCGGACAGGACACCGAGCGGGGCACATTCAGCCAGCGCCATCTCGTGCTGCACGACACGGTGAACGGCCAGCGCTATGGGCCGATCCAGAACCTGCCGGCGGCGCGGGCGCCGTTCGAGCTGCACAACAGTCCGCTCTCCGAGTTCGCGTGCCTCGGCTTCGAATACGGCTACGCCGCCGCGGCGCCCGACGCGCTGGTGCTGTGGGAGGCGCAGTACGGCGACTTCACCAACGGCGG
>DASPXE010000186.1:0-18193 GCA_035637455.1 Gemmatimonadales bacterium | reverse complement strand
CCCGCCGCCCGGCTACCTGAAGGCGCTGCGGGAGCTGTGCGACCGGCACGGCATCCTGCTGGTGTGCGACGAGGTGCAGAGCGGCATTGGGCGGACCGGAAAGATGTTCGCTTGCGAGTACGAGGGGATCGAGCCCGACGTCGTGCTGGCCGCGAAGGGCCTCGGCAGCGGCATGCCGATCGGGGCGATCATCGCCAAGGAATCGATCATGCGATGGCGGCCTGGCGCGCATGGCAGCACGTTCGGCGGCAACCCGGTGTGCTGCGCCGCGGCCCTCGCGACGCTGGACGTCGTCGAACGCGAGCTGCTCCCCAACGTCGCGAAGTTGGGAGAGCGGCTGCTCGCCGGGACGCGACGCCTCCAGGAAAAATACGCGGCGATCGGCGACGTCCGGGGGCGCGGCCTGATGATCGGCGTCGAGTTCGTGAAGGACCGCGCCACGCGCGAGCCCGCGCCGGAGATCCCGCACGAACTGGTGGAACGTGCCTTCCGGAAGGGCTTGCTGCTGCTCGGGGCGGGGAAGAGCACGCTCCGTCTCGCGCCGCCGCTGGTGGTGGACGAGGACGACGTGGATACGGCGCTGCGCATTATCGATGAGTGTCTGCGGGAGATTGCGGATTGAATGACGTCAGATGTCAGACGTCAGACGTCAGACATCAGACGTCAGATCTTGACTCCCGGCGCTCTGATGTCTGACGTCTGATGTCCGACGTCTCGAAGGTCATGTCCATGCGCGACGCCGTCGCCCGCTTCGTCCACGACGGCGACACCGTGGTCATCGAGGGGTTCACCCATCTCATCTGCTTCGCCGCGGGCCACGAGATCATCCGCCAAGGTCGCCGCGACCTCACGCTGTGCCGCCTCACGCCCGACTTGATTTATGACCAGATGATTGCCGCGGGCTGCGCCCGGAAGCTCGTTTTCTCATGGGCCGGAAACCCCGGAGTGGGCTCGCTGCACGCGTTCCGACGCGCGGTGGAAGGGAAGGGTGGGCCGCCGCTCGAGATCGAGGAGTATTCGCATTTCGGAATGGTCGCGCGCTTCGCGGCGGGCGCGGCCCGCCTCCCCTTCTGGCCGATGCGCAACTACATGGGCACCGACCTGCCGGCCGCGAACCCCCGCATCCGACAGGTCACGTGCCCCTACACCGGAGAGGCCCTGGCGACCGTACCGGCGCTGAACCCCGACGTGACCGTCATCCATGCGCAGCGCGCCGACGCTTCGGGAAACACCCAGATCTGGGGCCTCTTGGGCGTCCAGAAGGAGGCGGCGTTCGCCTCGGCGCGCGTTATCGTGGTGGTCGAAGAGCTCGTGGAGGAAGCCGTGATCCGCTCCGACCCCAACCGCACGGCCGTCCCCGCCATGATCGTGGACGCGGTCGTGGTGGAGCCGTGGGGGGCGCACCCGTCATACGCGCAGGGGTACTACGATCGCGACAACGATTTCTACGTCGCGTGGGAGGCGATCTCGCGCGATCCGGACGCGCTCGAGCGCTACCTCGAGGACTGCGTGCGCGGCGTGTCGGATCGGGCGGCGTACCTGGACAAACACCCAGGACTGACCGCACGACTCAAAGCCGAAGCACGATTTTGTCCCGGGGTGAATTACGGGTTCTGACGCCGCGTACACGCCCGACGAGATGATGGCGAGCGTCGCGGCGCGGGAGCTGGCCGACGGGGAGGTCGTATTCGTCGGGATCGGCCTTCCCAACCTCGCCTGCAACTTGGCGCGCGCCACCCACGCGCCGCGCCTCGTGCTGATCTACGAGGCGGGCGCCGTGGGCGCCGTGCCCGAGCGGCTGCCCGTATCGATCGGCGATCCCGCGCTCGTCACGGGCTCCCTTATGGTCTGCGGCATGGCGGACGTGTTCCAGCTGCTGCTGCAAAACGGTAGGGTCGAAGTGGGCTTCCTCGGCGGCGCGCAGGTCGACCGCTACGGCAACATCAACACGACCGTCATCGGAGCGTATGCGCGGCCGACGGTCCGGCTCCCCGGCAGCGGGGGGGCGGCGGAGATCGCGATCCATGCACAGCGCACGCTCGTGGTGTCGAAGCTCTCGCCGCGCGCCTTTCCGGAACGGGTCGACTTCATCACGAGCCCCGGACACTTGAGCGGTGGCGTGCCGCGCACGCAGCTCGGCATGCCGGGCGCGGGACCGGTCAAGGTGATCACCGACAAGGCGGTGCTGGAGGCGGACGAGGCGACCGGTGAGCTCGTCCTGGCGGCGCTCTATCCCGGAGTGGACGCGTCCGAGGTGCAGTCCGGCGTCGGGTGGCCGCTCGGGTGTCGGCCGCGGCTGGGACGCATCGATCCACCGACCGCGACGGAGCTGCGGCTGCTCCGGGACGTGCTCGACCCCAAGCGGCTGCACCTCAAGGGATGAGGCGCGCCGTCGCAGTCGCCCTGCTGATCGTCGTCGCCGCGGCGCAGCGTCTGGGCGCGCAGGCCGACGTCGACTCCCTCGCCGCCCGAGTGCGGAAGGTCACGGACGCCTACCTCGCCGCCTACTTCGAGCGTCATCCGGACGAGGCCACCCTCGACGGCGCGTCCGGCGTCCGCCATGACCGGCTGCCCGACAACTCGCCGGTCACCCGTGGGCGCTGGCAGGCCCGGGAAGATCGGTGGCTCGCGGAGCTCCGGCGCATCGATCCCGCCCCGCTCGTAGGGCGTCCCGAGTGGACGGCGTACGGCGTCATGCGCGCGTCACTCGAGGCGTCGGTCGCGACCCGGGCGTGCCGGTACGAGCTCTGGAACGTGAGTCACGTGAACCGCGGCTGGCTGCCCATCATCACGTCCCTCGCCGCTGTGCAGCCCGTCGGAACCGAGGACCTACGCCAGCAAGCCATGGCGCGATGGCGGGAGATTCCGCTGTACATCGCGAGCGAAATGGCGAACCAGCGCGAGGGGTTGCGATTGGGCTTTTCCGCGCCGCAGGGGAACGTGCGCATCGTGATCAAGCAGCTCGACCAGCTGTTGGACGAGCGGATCGATCGATCGCCGCTGTATGATCCGGCGCTGCGCGATTCCACGCCCGCGTTCGGCGACGAGCTGCGCCGCTTCATCTCGAACGCCATCGTGCCGACGATACGACAGTACCGGCAATTCCTCGCCAAGGAGTACTTGCCGCGGGCGCGCAAGGTGATCGGCGTGTCGGCGAATCCCAACGGCGCGGCGTGTTATCGAGGAACGATTCAGGCGACGACGGGACTGGCGCTCTCTCCCGACTCGATCCACCGGCTGGGTCGCGCAACGGTCCTCGAGCTCGAAGCGGAGATGCGAGTGATCGCCGAACGGAGCTTCGGGTCGCGGGACGTCACCCCGGTGCTCAAGCGGCTGCGCAACGACTCCAAGTACGCCTTCCGATCGCGGGAAGCGATGCTGGCGTTCGCCGAGGCGGCGCTGGAGCGGGCCCAGCTGGCGATGCCGCGCTGGTTCGGCGTCCTGCCACGGGCGGCCGTCGTCATCCGATCCTATCCGGCGTTCCGCGAGCGGGAGAGCGTCGGCGAATGGGACCCGCCGGCGGAGGACAACAGCCGCCCCGGGATCTTCTACTTCAGCACGTACGACCCGAAGCACAAGCCCCGTGCGGACGTCGAGCCGCTCACCTTCCATGAGACGATCCCCGGACACCATTTGCAGGGGACGATCGCGCTCGAGCGGGGCGCCGCTATCCCGGCGATCGCCCGCTACTTCTGGTCGCCGGGGTTCGGCGAGGGCTGGGGGGAATACGCCGAGCAGCTCGCCGACGAGATGGGGATCTATTCCTCGGACACGACGCGCCTCGGGGCGCTCGCCGATCTCACCCTGTCCGCCGCGCTGCTCGTCGTGGACACGGGGATCAACGCGTTCGGATGGACGCGCGACGACGGCATCCAGTACCTCGAGGCCCACACGCGCGTCTCGGAGGCCCGTGCCGCGGTGCCGGTGGATCGCTACCCCGTGTGGCCGGCGCAGGGTCTGTCCTACGCCCTGGGGCGCCTGGAGATCCGCCGGCTGCGGTCCCTCGCGGAGCAGGCCTTCGGCTCGAAGTTCGACGTCAAGGCGTTTCACGATCGGCTGCTGCAGGACGGCGCGATTCCTTTGCCGATGCTGCGCGAGCAGATCGAGCGATGGCTCGGCGCGCCGCGGTAGCGGTCGCCGTGCTGTGCGGTGCGGTGTCCCCCTCCCCCGCACCCGCCCAACGGGAGCCGGTCCTGAAGCAGGTCGACGTGCCGCACGCCTATTACTGGCGGGAGATGTACATCCCCCAGGCGACGAGCGGGCCGAGCGCGGTGACCTGGGCGCCGGATGGGACGGCGCTGATCTACTCGATGCAAGGCTGGCTCTGGCGCCAGCCCATCGGCTCCCCCGTCGCCGAGCAGCTCACGACGGGGGCCGGGTATGACTACCAGCCCGACTGGTCGAGCGACGGCCGGGCGGTCGCCTTCGCACGCTACGCCAACGACGCGATCGAGCTCGAGCTGCTCGACCTGACGGCCGGCACCGTGCGAGCCTTGACGGCGAACGGCGCGGTGAACGTCGAGCCGCGCTGGTCGCCCGACGGCGGGCATCTCGCGTTCGTGTCGTCCCTGTACAACCGGCGCTGGCACATCTTCATCGCCAACCCGCAGAGCGGCGCGATCACCCGCTTGACCGAGGACCAGGACAGCGGGCTCCCCCGCTACTACTACAGCCGGTGGGACCACTATCTCTCGCCGACGTGGTCGCCGGACGGCAGCGAGCTCCTCTTCGTGTCGAACCGGGGCCACATCCACGGAACGGGCGGATTCTGGCGCATGGCGGCGCGGCCGGGCGCGGTGCCGCGCGAGGTCCGCTACGAAGAGACCACGTGGAAAGCCCGTCCCGACTGGGCTCCCGACGGCCGGCGCATCGTCTACAGCTCCTACCTCGGCGGCCAGTGGCATCAGTTGTGGCTAATGACGAGCGAAGGCGGGGACCCCTTTCCGATCACCTACGGTGACTTCGACGCCACGGCCCCGCGCTGGTCCCACGACGGCAAGCACATCGCCTACATCTCGAATGAAGGTGGGAACACGTCGCTGTGGGTCGTCGACGTTCCTGGCGGGCGGAGACAACGGATCGAGGCGAAAGAGCGACGCTACCGCGAGCCCATGGCGACGCTGCGGGTCGATATCGTAGACCATGGCGGGCATCGCATGGCCGCTCGGGTTTCGGTAACCCGCCCTGACGGGCGGGGCTATGCCCCCGATGACGCCTGGCGGCACGCCGACGAGGCGTTCGATCGCTCGGAGCGAGGCTTCGAATACCCGTACTTCCACTCGAGCGGCTCGGCCCAGCTGACGGTGCCGGCGGGTCGTGTGCGGGTGGAGGTGTCGCATGGCCCCGAATACGCGATCGCCCGCGCGGACGTCGTCGTGCCGGCAGGCAGACGCGTCACGCGTCGCGTCGTGCTCGAGCGGCTCGCCGATCTCCCAGCGCGCGGATGGTGGAGCGGCGACTTACACGTGCACATGAATTACGGTGGGGCGTACCGCAACACACCATCGCACCTGGCGTTCCAGGCACGCGCCGAGGACTTGCACGTCGTTGAGAACCTGATCGTGAACAAGGAGCAGCGAATCCCGGACATCGGCTATTTCCGCACCGATCCCGATCCGGTATCCCGCCCGGGGTTCCTGCTCGTTCACGGCCAGGAGTTTCACACGAGCTACTGGGGCCACGCGGCGCTGCTCGGTCTCAACGACCACTATCTCCTTCCCGAGTACGCGGGCTATCCCAACACGGCTGCGGCGAGTCTCAACCCGACGAACGCGGTCGTCGCCGACCTGGCGCACGCCCAGGGCGCGCTCGTCGGATACGTACACCCGTTCGACACGCCGCCCGATCCGGCCGACACGGCGCAGCCGCTCACCTACGAGCTTCCCGTGGACGTCGCCCTCGGCAAGGTGGACTACGTGGAGGTGATGGGGTATAGCGATCACCGCATCACGGCGGAGATCTGGTATCGCCTGTTGAACTGCGGTTTTCGCTTGCCGGCGGGGGCGGGGACCGATGCGTTTCCGAACTTCGCCAGCTTGCGGGGCCCGCCCGGGCTGGTGCGCGTCTTCGTGAAGACCGGCGCGGCACTCGATCATGCGCGCTGGCTCGCCGGGATCAAGGCCGGGCGGACGTTCGTCAGCAACGCGCCGCTGCTCGCGTTCACGCTCGGGGGGCGGGACATCGGGGACGAGATCCGGCTCCCCCCCGGGGCGCACCGGCTCACCGCGCGCGTGAGCCTCCGCTCGAACGTGCCGATCGATCATCTGGAGATCATCGGCAACGGCGCGTCCGTGGCGACGATCCCACTCGCGGGCGATGGCACCGCCGCGAGCGGGACCGTCCCGCTTCCGGTGGCGCACAGCGGCTGGTACCTGCTCCGGGCGTATAGCGATCGTGCGGAACTGCCGGTCCTCGACCGCTATCCGTTCGCTGCCACCAGCCCGATCTACGTGCAGGTCGGGGACCAGCTGGTGCGATCCGCGGCAGATGCCGAGTTCTTCGCGCGCTGGATCGGGCGGCTCGAGGCGGCGGCGCGGGCCGCCACGGCGTGGAACACCGGGGCGGAGCGAGAGGAGGTGCTGCGCCAGTTCGGCGAGGCGCGGGCGATCTTCGAGGCACGGGCCCGCTAGCCTGCCCATTGCCACCCCCGCGGTCGGCGCGCATCTTCCCCCGATCTGCCGTCGCTCCCGCCGCCCAAGCCTGTCGTCAAGGAAGGAGCGCCCCATGCGCACCACTCACGCCCGGGTCACCGCTATGTTCTTCCCGGTCCTCCTGATCGCCGTCGCCGCGGCGCTGCCAGCGCCGGCGCAGCAGCCTGCGCTGATTCCGCGCAGCGTGTTCTTCGGGAACGCCGAGAAGCTCAGCCCGCAACTCTCACCCGATGGCCAGCTGCTCGCCTATCTCGCGCCGGACAGCGGCGTGCTGAACGTGTGGGTGCGCACCGTCGGCAAGCGGGATGACCGTCCGGTGACGCACGACCGGACTCGGCCCATTTACACCTACTTCTGGCAGGGTGACTCGAAGCACATTCTGCACCTCCAGGAGCACGCGGGCGACGAGAACTGGCGCATCTATCAGACGGACCTCGCCACCAAGACCACGCGCGACCTGACGCCGTTCGACAGCGTGCAGACCCAGATCCTCTCCGTCAGCCCGGACTTTCCCGACCAGATCCTCGTGGCCTGGAACCACCGCGACCCGCGCTACCACGACGCTTACCGGCTGGATCTCAAGAGCGGTCGGGCCACGCTCGACGCGGAGAACCCCGGCGACGTCACCGGCTGGGGGGCGGACCACGCCTTCCAGGTTCGGGTGGCCCAGGCGTCCCTGCCGGACGGGAGCACGGACATCCGCGTGCGCGACCGCGCGGGCGCGCCGTGGCGCCTGCTGCGCCACGAGAGTGCCGACGAGACGTTCGGCGGGGTGGCGGGATTCACGCCGGACAACCGGGGCGTATGGCTCATCTCGAGCGTGGGGGCGAACGCGGCCCGGCTGCTGCAGATCGATCTCGCCACCACCCAGGAGAAGCCGCTGGCCGGGGATCGGCAGTTCGACGCGAGCTTCCTGCTCACGCACCCCAGACGGCACACGCTGCAGGCGGTGGCGTTCTTGCGGCAACGGCTCGAGTGGGAGGTCGTCGACTCATCCGTGGCGGGCGATCTCGCCGCGCTGAAGGCCGTGCGCGACGGCGACTTCACGATCGACTCCCGCGACGTCAAGGACGCGAAATGGATCATCTCGTACAACGTGCCCGACGGGCCCATCTACTATTACCTCTACGACCGGGCCACGAAGCGCGCCGAGCTGCTCTTCACCCACCGCCCGAAGCTCGAGCAGTACACGCTCGCGAAGATGCAGCCGATCTCCTTCGCGGCGCGCGACAGCATGACGATCTACGGGTATCTCACCCTGCCCGCCGGAGTCGAGCCCAAGAACCTGCCGCTCGTGCTGGACGTGCACGGCGGGCCGTGGGGCCGGGATACGTGGGGGTGGAATCGCGAGGTACAGTGGCTCGCCAACCGGGGGTACGCGGTGCTGCAGGTCAACTTTCGCGGGTCCACCGGATACGGAAAGGCCTATCTGAACGCCGGCGACCGCCAGTGGGGCGGCAAGATGCACACCGACCTGCTGGACGGCAAGAGCTGGGCCGTCGCGCAGGGCTACGCCGACCCGCAGCGCGTGTGTATCTACGGGGGGAGCTACGGCGGGTATGCGACTCTGGTGGGCGTCGCCTTCACGCCCGACGCGTTCGTGTGCGGCGCGGAAGCGTTCGGTCCGTCGAACATCGTCACGCTGATTCACAGCATCCCGCCCTACTGGGCCACGTTCAAGGCGGTGTTCGACAAGCGGGTCGGCAAGGTGGAAACGGAAGAGGAGTTCCTGAAGTCCCGCTCGCCGCTTTTCAAGGCGGACCAGATCAAGGTGCCGCTGCTCATCGTGCAGGGCGCGAACGATGTGCGCGTGAAGCAAGCGGAGAGCGATCAGATCGTGGCGGCGATGCGGAAGAACGGAAAGGACGTCGAGTACATCGTGTTTCCTGACGAAGGGCACGGATTCGCCCGACCGGAGAACAACCTGCGCTACTACGCCGCCGTGGAGGCGTTCCTGGCCAGGTACCTGGGCGGCCGGAGTGAGCCGGCGTCGGCCGGTGAGGCCGTGGCACAGTTCACGAAGTGAGCCGGAAGGAGCGGGTGCAAACCCGCGATGGACATTCCCCGTGACTTCAACGCCACCACGTGGTTCGTGGACCGACACGTGGCGGAGGGCCGCGCCAAGCGGGTCGCGATCCGGTACGACGGCCAGGACATCACGTATGGCGACGTCCTTGCCGGCGCGAACCGCTGCGGCAACGCGCTCCGGCGGATCGGCGTCCGCATGGAGCAACGCGTGCTATTGCTGCTCCCCGATTGCCCCGAGTTCGTGTACGCGTTCTGGGGCGCTCTGAAGATCGGGGCGGTGCCGATCCCCACGAACACTCTCCTTAAGCCGCGCGACTACGAGTACATCCTGAACGACAGCCGCGCCGAGGTCGCCGTCGTGGGGGAAGAGCTGGCGCCGGCGATCGAGGAGGTTCGGCCCCGCCTCCGATTCCTGCACCAGCTGGTGGTGGCCGGCCGCGCGGGGCCGGGCCAAGTGGGGCTGTCCGAGCTGGTGGCCGAGGAGCCTGCCGACCTCGACGCCGCCGCCACGACGAAGGACGACATCGCGTTCTGGCTGTACACGTCGGGCACGACCGGCACGCCGAAGGCGGCCGTGCATCTGCAGCACGATATGGTCGTGTGTTGCGAGGGATACGGACGGCACGTGCTCGAGATCGGCCCGGACGACCGCTGCTTCTCGGTGGCCCGGCTGTTCTTCGCCTACGGGCTGGGCAACGCGCTCTACTTTCCGTTCCACGTCGGCGCCTCGACGGTGCTCTTCCCCCGGCGCCCCGAGCCGGTGAAGGCGTTCGAGCTCCTCACCCGCGAGCGGCCGACGTTGTTTTTCGCCGTCCCGACCGCCTTCGCCGCGATGCTGCAGGTCCCGAATGCCGAGCGCACCTATGACCTGCGCTCCGTCCGGCTCTGCCTCTCGGCGGGCGAGCCGCTCCCCAAGCCCATCTACGAGCGCTGGCTCGAGCGTTTCCGGCTCGAGATTCTAGACGGGATCGGGTCGACCGAACTGTGTCATACGTTCATCGCGAACCGGCGCGGGCAGGTGCGCCCCGGCTCGAGCGGGACGCTCGTGCCGGGCTACGACGCGAGGATCGTGGACGACGACGGGTGCGACGTGCCGCCGGGCGAGGTTGGCAACCTGCTCGTCCAGGGCGACAGCGCCTGCGCCGGCTACTGGAACCAGCACGAGCGCTCGAAGCAGACATTCGTGGGCGAGTGGGTCCGGACGGGTGACAAGTACCGGCGCGATCCCGACGGCTGCTTCTGGTACGCCGGCCGCTCCGACGACATGATCAAGGCGGGCGGCATGTGGGTGTCGCCGGCCGAGGTCGAGAGTGCCCTCGCCGAGCATCCCGCGGTCGTAGAGGCCGGCGTGGTGGGAGCGGCGGGTCGTGACGAGCTCGTGAAGCCGCTCGCGTTCGTCGTGCTCGCTCCGGGCCACGCGCCCTCGCCCGCACTGGAGGAAGAACTGAAGGGCTTCGTGAAGCAGCGGCTCGCCGTCTACAAGTACCCGCGCTGGATCGTGTTCGTCCCGGAGCTGCCGAAGACGGCGACGGGCAAAATCCAACGATTCAGGCTACGGGAAATAGCGAACAGGCGCACAGTATAGGCAAAAGCTAGACGCACAGACGCGCAGCGGTGAACAGGATGTCAGGGGTGAGGACAAGCCCTTCCTGTTTTCTATCCCCGGCTAACCGCTGCGCGTCTGTGCGTCTAGCTTTTGCCTTTCCTGTGCGTCTGTTCCCTGTTTCCTGTTCACGACAGCAGGAGCAGCGACACGTCGTAGAGCGCATGCGTCCACGCGGTGATGCCAAACCCCCGCAGCAGATACAGCGCCGAGAAGAACAGCCCGGCGATCATGCGGAACACGAACGAATAGATCTGGAAACGGTCGCCGTAGGGACCGAGGTAGTGGAATGCCGAGAAGATGCCGGCACCGACTACCGTCGCGGCGATGCCCGCAGCGCGGGGTGTCCACCCGGCAAGCGCCCGCGAGGCGGTCGCGAGCCCCGTCACGAGTAGCACGCGAAACAGCAGCTCCTCGTAGATGCCGGCGCCGAGCGACAGCATCAAGCGCGTCCACCAGTCGAGCCCGGGGGCGGGCGGCAGCGTCAACGTCTGCAACAGCCCCATCACGCGCTGCGTGACGCCGCCGACCACGACCCCGAACACGAGCGCCAGCGCCACCGATTCGCCCAACATCGCCCAGAACACACGGCTCTTCAGCCGCGAGCCGTGGGCGCGCATGTCGCGCGCCACGAGCCACAGCCCGCCTGCGATGAGGCAGATCATGAATAGGAGCGGACCCCACGTCCCCGCCACGGCCACGAACAGGCCCTGGAGGATCACGTCGGCGCCGTTGCGGACGGCGCGCGGGCCGGTGGAGAGCAGCACCGCGAGGACTTGATAGAACGTGAGCAGCGGCAGCGCGAACAGCAGGCTATAGCGCGGGGCGCGGCTCGCCTGCCAGTAGGAGGCGGGCGACGTAAGGGAGGGGAGGCGGAGATCGGTCATAGGATCAGACAATCTATCGCGTGCGATTCCCGGGCTGAGAGCCCGGGCTCGGCGCGGTGTTCGTCCTCAAGGACGCACACCGGAGCCGAGCGCGCCCTCTCAGGGCGCGGGATCAAACCAGACGGTCTATCCCCGGGCGTGCTTGCGAGCGGTTTTCTCGGCCGGTATGCTTGCGCACCCCCCACCCCCACCCCACCCCCACCCTACGGGAGGGCGTGTATGAAGGTGCCCGTCATCGCACTAGCGGCGACGCTGTGGGTTGCGCTCGCGACGCCGGGCCCTGTGCACGCCCAGAAGCGGGAGCGCGCCCGCGATTTGGGGATCCCGCTCGAGGGCGTCCCCGGGCCGCTCGACGCCATCACCGACGTTGCCGGCGTCGAGGTCGGCCATCGCACGCTGATCGCCGGGAGCGGCAAGCTGATCGCCGGGAAGGGACCTGTCCGCACGGGAGTGACCGCCGTTTTCCCTCGGGGGAAGACCTCGGACGACCCCGTGTTCGCCGGCTGGTTTACGATGAACGGCAACGGCGAAATGACCGGGACGACATGGCTCGAGGAGTCCGGCTTCCTGTGGGGTCCCGTGATGATCACGAACACCCATTCCGTGGGGGTGGTGCGAGACGCCGTGATCGCATGGGCGCTGCGCCAGGGGCGCCTGCCGCACGACGAGTGGTCGTTACCGGTCGTCGCGGAGACGTGGGATGGCGGGCTCAACGACATCAACGGCTTTCATGTCACCCAGTCGGACGCTTGGGCCGCCTTGGACAGCGCGCGCGGCGGGCCCGTGTCGGAGGGAAGCGTGGGCGGCGGGACGGGCATGATCTGCAACCGATTCAAGGGCGGCATCGGCACCGCCTCCCGGCGACCCGGCGCCGAGGACGGCTACACGGTGGGCGTGCTGGTGCAGTGCAACTATGGCGCCCGGGCGCCGCTGCGCATCGCCGGCGTGCCGGTGGGCCGTGAGATTCCGGACCTGCTGCCGTGCCGCGAGCCCTGCAGCGGCCCGCGCTCGACGCGGGAGAGCCGGCTTGCAGAGGACGTGGGGTCGATCATCATCGTGGTCGCCACCGACGCACCGCTGCTCCCGCACCAGCTCAAGCGGATCGCGAAACGCGCCGCCCTCGGGGTGGGCCGCATGGGTGGGCTCGCGGGGAACTCGTCGGGCGACATCTTCATCGCGTTCTCGACCGCGAACGCACGGGCGTCCCGGGACTCCGGGCTCGCCCGGCTGGCGATGCTGTCGAACGAGCGGATCACCCCGCTGTTCGAAGCGACCGTGCAGGCCACGGAAGAAGCGATCATCAACGCCATGCTCGCCGCGGAAACGATGACCGGCGCCGACGACCTGAAGGTCTACGCCCTCCCCCACGACCGGCTGCGCGAGATCCTGCGCAAGTACAACCGGCTCGCTCCGTAGATGCCCAAGCTCGAGAGGCCGCGGCGCGCCCGCCGTGCGCTCACCGGCCTGAAGGCGGCGGACCTGCGCGTCCGGCCGCTGGCGCGCGCCGAAACGATCCCGTCGGCGTGGTACACCGACCCGCGCTTCCATGACCTCGACCGCGACGCAGTGTTCGCCGCGACGTGGCAGCACGTCGCGGATGTGCAGCAGCTGGCACAGCCCGGCGACCACGTCCTGGCCGACGTCGCCGGGGAGCCGATCATCGTGGTGCGGGCGAGCGATGGCGAGCTGCGGGCGTTTTACAACGTGTGCCGCCACCGGGGCGGGCCGCTGGCGCTGAAAGACGGCAACGCCGACATGCTGATCTGCAAGTACCACGGCTGGACCTATCGGCTCGACGGCATGCTGCGCGGCGTGCCGCACTTCAACCTGGTGGAGCTGTTCGACAAGCGTGACTACGGGCTCACGCCGGTGCAGCTCGGCCTGTGGGAGGGGCTGGTGTTCGTGAGCCTCTGCGAACGTCCCAAGCCGCTCGAGACCCATTTGTCGGGCATCCGGGAGCGGATCGCGCCGACTCACGTCGGCAGTCTCACGTTCGCGCGCCGCGTCGAGTACGACGTGCACGCCAACTGGAAGGTGTACGTCGACAATTACCTCGAAGGGTACCACATCCCCTACGTGCACCCGGAGCTGCTCCAGCTGTACTCGGACTACGAGAGCTATCGCACCGAAGTGAGTGACTGGTACAGTGTGCAGGTGGGAGCGCTGCAGGTCGAGCGCAACGTCTACACTGCGGGCGGCGGCGAGGCCCTGTATTATCACGTGTTCCCGAACCTGATGCTCAACGTCGTGCCCGGGCGGCTGCAGTCGAACGTCGTCGTGCCCGTCGCCCCGGATCGCTGCAAGGTGATCTTCCGCTACTACTACGACGACGTCACGTCGGCCGCGGCGCGCGAGGGGATCGAGGCCGACGTCACGTTCTCGGACACCGTGCAGCGGGAGGACGCCGAGATCTGCGAGCGGGTGCAGCGCGGGCTCGGCTCGCGGGCGTATGACAAGGGACGCTTCTCCGTGCGGTTCGAGGAGGGGGTGTATCACTTTCAGAAACTCCTGAAGGGCGCCTATCGCGACTGGCTGAAGCACCCCGGCTGATGGCCGAGCTCAAGCGCCAGCTCGGTCTGCTCGACTCCACGATGATCAACGTGGGGACCATCATCGCATCGGCGATCTTCATCGTGCCGAGCGCCATCGCCCTCCAGCTGCACGCCTCGCTACCGACGATTCTCGTGTGGATCGTGGGCGGACTCGTGTCGCTGCTCGGGGCGCTCTCCGTGGCGGAGTTGGGTGCCGCGATGCCCGAGGCGGGCGGGCAGTACGTATATCTGACCGAGGCTTATGGGCCGGTCTGGGGATACCTGTACGGCTGGGCCAGCGGGGTCGTGATCAATCCGGCGTCGATCGCGGCAATCGCGGTGGGGTTCGCGACCTACTTCGGCTTCTTCGTACCGCTCGCGGACGCCGGCATCAAGGCGGTCGCGGTCGTCTCCATCGTGGCGCTCACGGCGCTGAACTGTCTCGGTGTGCGGCTCGGCGCGATCACCCAGAACGTGCTGACCCTGATCAAGATGGGCCTGCTGGCGGTCTTGATCGTCACCGGCTTCGTGCTGCCGGGGGGCAGCGTCGCGAACCTGTCGCCGCTCTGGCCCCCCTCACCTCCGTCCGGCGCGCCGGTCGGGAGCTGGATCGCGCCGTTCGGCGTGGCGATGGTGGCGGCGTTGTGGGCGTACGACGGCTGGATCGAGATCACGTACGTGGGGAGCGAGGTAAAGGATCCGGAGCGCACCCTGCCGCGCTCGATCGTGCTGTCCACGCTGATCGGGATGGCGCTGTACTGTCTCGTGACCGCCTCGTTCGCCTACGTGCTCTCCCCCGCCCGGATGGCGGCGTCGTCGCTCGTCGCCTCGGACGCCGCCCAGGTGACCATGGGCCGGGCCGGCGCCGCCCTCGTCGCGGTGGCGATCATGACCGCCACGCTGGGCTCGAACAACGGGATCGTGCTCACGGCAGCGCGCGTCCCCTACGCGATGGCGCGGGACGGGGTGCTGCCGCGCTGGTTGGGGGGGGTTCACCCCCGCTTCCTGACCCCCGTTCCGTCCCTGGTCGTGCAGGGAATCATCTCGATCGCGCTCACCTGGATCTCGACCGAGCCCTCCTGGAAGGACACCTACAGCCGCCTCTTCACCTACGTCGTCTTGTCGGAGTTCGTCTTCTATGCGATGTCCTGCGGCGCCGTGCTCCGGCTGCGGCACAAGGCGGCGGATCTGGTGCGGCCCTACAAGGCATGGGGCTACCCGGTGACGCCGGTCCTCTTCATTCTGTTCTCCCTCTGGCTCGTCATCAACACGGCGCGTGAGCAGCCGCGTGACGCCGTCGCCGGGGCGGCCCTGATCCTGGCCGGGCTGCCGATCTACTTCCTGCGCCGCGGCGCGGCCGCGCGCTGAGCGCCGCCGCGCCGGCCGTCCCGTGGTTGCGGGCGGTGCGCAGAACGTGCAGTTTTGGGATGTACTCCGATGGTCCGTCCGTTATCCGTCAGCCGCTGTTCGGAGCGCCGTCCCACTGCGGACCAGCGTCTGGCGGGTAACGGGCCAGGAGTTTCCTCAGCGCTTCCCGTCCCGCAGAATCTCGCGCGCCGCGTTGTAGCCGCACGCGCCCATCACCCCGCCGCCGGGGTGCGTCGCGGCGCCGCAGAGATACAGCCCCTTGATCGGCGCGCGGTAGTCGGCATAGCCCGGGAGCGGCCGCAGGAAAAAGAGCTGGGACAACGTCATCGCCCCCTGGAAGATGTTCCCGCCGGTGAGTCCGAAGCGACGCTCGAGGTCCAGCGGTGAGAGCACCTGCCGATCGATGACCGAGCGTTTGAAGTTGGGCGCGTACTCGTTGAGAATGTCGAAGCAGCGATCGGCGAACCGGTCCTTCAGCTGGTCCCAACCGCCATTGCGGAGCTGGTAGGGCGCGTACTGCACGAAGAATGACATCACGTGCCGGCCGGGTGGAGCGACCGTCGTGTCGACGACGGACGGGATCGTGCACTCGAGGATCGGGTTCGCGGAAGGGCGACCGTACTTGGCGTCGTCGTACGCCTGCTCCATGTAGTCGAGCGTCGGCGCGATGTGGATCGTGCCGCGGAGGTGCCCGTCGGGCGGGAGGCCGCCGTGCGCGACCGCGCTGAAGGCCGGCAGCTCGGAGAGCGCCACGTTGATCTTGAGCGACGCGCTCGCATAGTCGATCGCCCGCACCTGGTCGACGAACTCCCCCGGGAGTGCCTCCGCGTCCACGAGCTCGAGGAACGTGACGTGGGCGTCCACATTGGACGCGACGCGGGGCGCCGCGAACTGCCTGCCGTCGGCGAGCGCCACGCCGGTGACTCGGCCGCCCCGCGTCAGGATCTTCGCCACCGGGCTGCGCAGCCGGATCTCCGCTCCGGCGGCGCGTGCCGCGGCGGCGAGCGCGTCGCTCAGGCCGCCCATTCCGCCGCGCACGTAGCCCCACATCCCCCGCACGCCGTTGCACTCGCCCATGACGTGGTGGAACAGCACGTAGGCGGTGCCGGGCATCGAGGGCGACGCCATCGCGCCGATGATCGCGTCGGTCGCGAGCGCGATCTTCAGCTGCTCGGACTCGAACCAGCGGTCGAGGATGGGCCGCGCGGCGCCGGTGAGGATCTCGAGCGCCCGCGGGCCGTCCCGGCCGAGCTTGAGGAACCGCCACCCCAGGCCGGCGAGCTGCAGCAGGTCGCGCGGCCGGAGCGACCAGGGATTGGGCGGGGTCCGGAGCAGCGTCGGCTCGATGAAGTCGGCCACCCGCTCGAGCATCGCCTCGTAGCGGGGCAACGCCTCGGCGTCGCGCGCTGAGAACTGCGCCACCTGACGCTGCGTCAAGTCTTTGTCGGGGCCCATCAGCAGGAACCGGCCGTCGGGAAAGGGCGTGAACGACGAAGGGCTGCGCGGCAGGAGCTCGAAGCCGTGCCGTCCGAGCTCCAGGTCGCGGATGATTTCCGGGCGGAACAGGCTGTTCACGTACGACGCGGTGGACACCTTGAAGCCCGGCCACAGCGCTTCGGTGACGCAGGCGCCGCCGACCAGCTCGCGCCGCTCCAGCACGAGCACGCGCATGCCCGCGCGCGCGAGGTAGGCCGCCGCGACGAGGCCGTTGTGGCCGGCCCCGACGATGATGATGTCGTACGAACCGGGCATGGAATCCCTGTCGTCTGGCTCGAGCGAGGGCTATGTTATGAACGAGGGTCGATGACGCACCCCCCGGCGCGGTTCCCGCACCTCGTGCTGATCGGCTGTTGCGTGGCTTACCCCCTCGCCAGCGCCGCCTGCCGGTCGGGCCAGGCCCATGCGACCCCCGCCGCGCCGCTCCGACTGCCCGCCACACTGCACGTGATCAACGCTAATTGGTCGGACGTCCGCATCTACTTGGTGCGCGGCGGCCTGCTGCTGCGCCTCGGCTCCGTGACGAGTCAGAACAGCGCGGACTTCGACATCCCCGCCGACGTGCTCAACGAAGCGGCCAGTGTGACCCTCGTCGCCAGCCCGCTGGGGGGCCGGGAGTCGTTTTCCACTGCGCTCACCGGCATCCGGCCCGGCGACGAGCTCGAGCTCACCGTCGAGAATCTGCTGCCGCACTCGCACCTGGTGGTGCGCTAGCCGCGAGCTGCCTCACGGGCGGCGGGGCCGCTCGGCCGCCCGCTCCATCAACGCCGCGAGCTCGGGCGAGAGATTCGGGCCGAACACGTCGCGGGTCGGGAGCGTGACGATCTGGGGTCGCGGGCCGGGCGCACCCTCCGAGCCGTTGGGGCCCGCGGTTCCCTTCTGGCCGGTGGCGCCGTCGGCGGCATCGGCGCAGCGGCGGTTGTCCTTGTCGGGCACGCCCTGGCCGCCCTTGCCACCTTTGCCGCCATTCCCGCCCGTGCCGCCCGGCCCGCCCGGGCCTCCCGGACTGCGCGCTTCGATCAACCCCGCGAGGAACGGATTCTCGGCCGGGACGATGATGTTGACGCGGCCGCCGCGCCCGCCGCTGCCCCCAGGGCCGCCGTTGCCGCCGCCGCCACCCGGCCCTCCGGGTTGGGGCGGGCAGCCCGCCTGGCCGGCGGCGCCGTCGCCGCCGTTCTGCCCCGGCGTGCCCGCGCCGCCGCGCCCGCCGCGGGACTCGACCCAGAGCCAATTGGCGGGTGGGATGGAATTACCGTCGGCGAACACGTAGTACGGCCGGGCGTAGCCGACTTCCACTGCTGCCACGATCAGCTTGTCGTAGAAGGGCGACCGCAGGATGGCGAGCCGCACGGTCACGTCCGGCCCGTTGCCGCCCGCCTGCGCGGCGCCGCCGGGCTCCCCGCTGAATTGGAAGCCGTGCCCCATGCAGCTGTACTCGGGCGCGATGACGATGGTGTTCTGCACCGCCGGCTTGGCGCTCAGCGTGGCGGTGAGACGGAATCCCGACGCCGCCGTCCACAGCGGGTTCGCGTTGGTCACCCAATCGCCGCTTTCACGGCTCACGGCGTCCGGGCTAGACCGGTCGAGGAAGACCACATGGAGTCGCGGGGGATGCTTCTTGTCGTAGGT
>DASPXE010000185.1:0-2219 GCA_035637455.1 Gemmatimonadales bacterium | reverse complement strand
ACCCAGCCGTCCCGCATCTTCTCCTGCGCCCGCGGCAGATACAGGGTGCCGCGCGGAGCCTCGGTCAGCCCGTCGGTGCGCGTGTCGCGCACCACGCCCACGATCGTGCGCCAGCTGCTCGTGTCGTTCACCTGGCCACCCAGCCGCAGCCGCTCGCCGATGGGACTCGCGCCCGCGAAGAACCTCTTCGCCACGCGCTCGCTCACCAGCGCCACCAGCGGCTGCCCCGCGCGGTCACCGGTCTCGATGGGACGCCCGCTCACGAGCGGGATCTGCAGCGTCTCGAAGTACTCAGGGTCCACCACGGCGACGTTGAGCAGCGGCAGCCTGCCCTCGTCCGTCCTGGGTCGCGACGCGAACGAGATGGGCGACTGCCCGCTACAGCAGATCGGCAGGTCGGACCCGAGCGCTGCGCTCTCGACGCCCGGAATCGCGCGCACCTTCGCGAGCAGCTGGTCCAATGTCACGCGCGCCTGCTCGACCGGATACCTGGCTGACGGGAGACTCACCATGCCGACCATCACGTGCGAAGGCTGGAAGCCGGGGTCCACGGCCGTGAGCCTGGCGAAGCTCCGCATCAGCAGACCCGACCCCGCCAGCAGCACGACGGCGAGCGCCACCTCGGCCACGGTCAGCGCGGCCCGTGTCCGCTGAAGCGACGCTCCACCGCTCGTACCGCGGCCGCCTTCCTTCAACGCGGACTTGAGCTGCGCGCGTCCCGATTGCAGCGCCGGCGCGAGACCGAAGAGCAGTCCGGTGAGCAACGACACGCCCAGCGCGAACAGCAGCACCGGCGCGTTCACGTGGCTGTCCGCGATCCGCGGCGCGCCCCGTTGCAGCGTCACCAGGATTCGCACGCCCGCCACGGCGATCCCCACGCCCAGCGCGCCCCCCGCGAGCGCGAGCACCACGCTCTCCGTCAGAACCTGCCGCACGATGCGTCCGCGCGCCGCACCGAGCGCCGTCCGCAGCGCGAACTCCCGCTGCCGCGCCGCGGAGCGCGACAGCACGAGGCTCGACACGTTGGCGCACGCGATCAGCAGCACCAGCGCCACGGCGGCCGTCAGGATCTGGAGCGCCGGCTTGATGAACCGCACCACCCCGTACATCAGCGGCGCGCCCGCCGCGCCGAGGCCCGCGTTCTCGCCGGGATATTCCGTGCGCAGCTCCGCGCTCACGCGCTGGAGATCCGACACCGCCTGCTCCACCATGACGCCGGGCTTGAGACGTCCCACGGCGAACACGTCCGCCTGCCCCCGGCGGTTGTAGGGGGCGTCTTTCGCGAACAGCCCCACCGGGAGGACCACGTCCGGGTTCTGGTCGCCCGCGCGATACGACACGCGCACGTCCGGCGCGAGCACGCCCACCACCGTGTACGCTTCGCCGTCGAGCAGCAGCGTGCTTCCGAGCACCGAGCGGTCGCCGCCGAAACGCGACTGGAAAAAGCCGTTGTCCAGCAGCGCGACGCGCGCCGAGCCCGGCGAGTCATCCGCCGGCGTCACGAGCCGGCCCAGCGCCGGCCGCACGCCCAGGAGCTGGAGATAGTTGCCGCTCACCAGCGCCCCGTCCACGCGCTCGGCGTCCCCCCGGCCCGTCATGGTGAACGACGCCCACGGGTAGTAGACCCCGATGTCCCCGAACCCGCGCTGCCGCTGCCGCCAGTCCTCGAAGTTGGGGTACGAGACGAGCGGGCGGTCGCTGCCCGGCCTCGTCTCCCACAGCATCACCAGCCGGTGCGGCTCGCGGTAGGGCAGGGGCGCGAGCAGCACGCTGTTGATGACGCTGAAGATCGCGGTGTTGGCGCCGATGCCGAGCGCCAGGGTGATCACCGCGATGGCGGTGAATGCCGGCTGCCGGCGCAGCGAGCGCAGGGCAAAGCGCAGGTCCTGTTTCAGCACGATGAGATTCTCCTTGCGATGCGCGCGTCCCGCGCGGCGTTCGTCCGCGGAGCGGCAGTCGCGGCGGTACTGCTCCACGTCACCGAAGCGGCGCAACGCTTCCTCGCGCGCGGCCGCGGGGGTCCATCCGCGCGCGGTGAGGTACTCCATTTCCGCGTCCACGTGGAAGCGGAACTCCTCGTCGAGGTCGGCGTCGATGTCGCTCGGCCAGAAGCGCAGGTACCTGCGCCACGTAGGGACATGCACCGTCAGGCCGGCTGCGTGGTGGCGGTGAGGAGGCGGGTGACGGTCTGCACGTAGCGCTGCCACGCCGCCGTCTCG
>DASPXE010000184.1:0-1914 GCA_035637455.1 Gemmatimonadales bacterium | reverse complement strand
CAGCTGAAGCTCAAATGCGGCGCCGGTGAACAGTCGGTCAAAGGTCCCCATGACCTTGTCTTCAAGCGAGCGACGGCTCGGGAGCGGATGAGCTTTCATTAGCAGTCCTCATATCCTCTGGCCTAGCGCCGATGCCGCCAGGCTGGGGTGGCGTCCGGAATCCGGTGTAAATCGGCGGGCGTGGTTCCGGCTTCATGGTCAGGTTAGGCGGTGGCTCTGACGGTTTCGGGACGGTCAGCGATCTGAGCGGCGGTCACGGTGCGTGGCCGCAGCTGGGCGGGCGGTTCGAGCAGCGAGCGGCGCAGGTCTTGGAGCTGGCGTAGCCCGGCGGCGGTCATGGTGAAGCCGCGCCAGCCGCGGGAGGCCCGGTCCAGCACGGCCCAGACCAGGGTGAGGCAGCTGGTCTCGCCGGGGAGCCGGCCGATGACCTTGACCCGGCGCCGCGTCTCGCCGAAGGTGCGCTCGATGAAGTTGGAGTGCCGGATCCGGTGGTGGTGCTCGGCGGGGAACCGCAGGTAGGCGGTCAGGCCGTCCCGGTCGGTGAGCAGGATCTTGACCGCGGCCGGGTAGAGCGCCCGGTACCTGGCGGCGAACTCGTCGATCCGGTGATCGATGATCTCCACCAGGCGCGGGCCGGGCGCCGCCGTCAGGTCCTCGGTGCCGAAGACCGCCCAGTAGGCGTCCTTGACCTCAGCCTGCATCCCGGCCGGGATCTTGGCGAGAATGTTCCGGGCTCGGTGAACAAGACAGCGCTGCCTGAGCGCGGCGGGGTAGACCTGCTCGATCGCGCCGATCAGGCCCGGGGCGCCGTCGCTGATGACCAGCAGCGGGCTGGCCAGGCCGCGGTCGCGCAGGTCGGAAAGGAAGTCCTTCCAGGCGTCGAAGGACTCGCCGGCGCCGGGGCCCAGGCCGATGAAGGCGGGCTTGCCTTCGGTGGTGATGCCCCAGGCGGCCAGGACCGGCTCGGCCGGGGAGCCGGGGTGCATCCGGAAGAAGCTGGCGTCCAGGAACAGGTAGTCCAGGGCGATCTCGTCCAGGCGGCGCCCGGCCCATGCCTGGTACTCGCCCTTGATCGCCTGGCACACGGTGGAGACGGTGGACTTGGAGATGGCGGCCTGGTCGCCCAGCGCGTCAGCCAAGGTGGCCTCCACGTCCCGCACCGACAGGCCCCGGATGAAGGATGCGATGACCAGCGATTCGAGGGCGTTGGTCTTGGTGACGTGCGCGCCGAACAGGCGGGAGGCGAACGCCCCGGCGGTGCCGCGCAACTTGGGCCGGGCCAGCGCAACAGGCCCAGCAGTGGTCTTCACGGTCACCTCCCGGTAGCCGTTGCGGCTCCCGGGCCGGGCATCTTCGGCCGTCGCGGCGCGGGCGTACCGGTCGCGGCCGAGGAACTCGGTGACCTCGGCTTCCAGGGCGGCCTGCATCAGCAGCTGGGCGCCGAGCCGGGCCACCTCCTCCAGGATCTCCGGCAACGGCCGGTCCGAACCAAACAGCTCGTCAACGTGGTGGCGGATACGGTCAGTAGGCGATACTCGAACAGGCACGGGTGTAGGTCCTTCCTTCGATGAGTTGGTAGCTCTTGAAGGGAACCTACGCCCGTCGTCTTATTTACACCGGATCTTGGACGCGACCGTTCGCGCAGGGCGTGGGCGTTATGCCAATATCGGTGGCGGCGCGAGATGCGACCGGTCGGCTTCGGAGGGACGCGAGGTGGATGAGCCATTCGCTGAGTACCGTGAGGTAGGCGTGGCCGAGCCGCTCCGGCAGGGTGATGTTCTGGAGTCTGTTGATGTAGGGGCGTCGATGTGGCAGCGACACCTCCTCATCCTTACTGCTGACTGCGACCTTGCTTACGCCAAGCATCACGGGCGTGTCACCTGCGTCCCTCTGCTGGCGGCGGAGGAGTACCTC
>DASPXE010000183.1:0-17694 GCA_035637455.1 Gemmatimonadales bacterium | reverse complement strand
GACAGAGACCGATCGCCTGACTCACTGTCATCCCGGGCTTCACGCCGGCGCGACGCGCGAGCGGTGAGACCTGCCACAGTCGGCGGGCAGTATCGCTCGCGAGCAACGCGCTGGGTTGGGAGGTGAGCTCGGGCCGCCGCGCCTCCTCGCACCTCAGGGCGAAAAGGGGAATCCAGCAGCAGGCGGCGGTCGTGCTCGCCAGGTGATTGCGCGGCATCGCAGTTTAAATGGGACCCGAATATATCCCGAAGTTCGCACCGATCGCAAGCCCTGTTCCCATGTGGATAACCCGTTGATATATTTCGACTTCAATGTCTCAGCACCAGCAGAGCTTGTTCGACAATGTCACCGCGCTCCCTCCAGCCGCGCCGCAGCTCGTCGAGCTCGGCCGGCGCGTTCCTCCCACCGTCAAGTTCGGCACGTCCACCTGGACCTACGACGGTTGGGCGGGCGACGTCTATCACCGCAGCTATCGGGGGGCGCAGCCGGCGCGCCGGCTCGAGGAGTACGCCCGCTACCCGTTGTTCCGGACGGTGGGGATCGACAGCGCGTATTACGGGCCACCGGAAGAGCCGGTGCTCGCCGCGTACGCGCAGGCCTTACCGCCGGGTTTCCCCTGCGTCAGCAAGGTGTGGGACAGGATCACCGCGAAGCGGCTGGATCAGCGGGTGAATCCCGATTTCCTGAACGCGGATCTCTTTAAGGACGCGGTGCTGGGTCCCTACGAGCGCGCGTTTCGCGACCACGCAGGCTGCTTTGTGTTCGAGTTCCAGGCGATGCGCGGCAAGGACCTCCCGGATCCCGCGCGCTGGGCGGGCGACCTCGACGACTTCTTGCGGCAGTTGCCGCGCGACTTCCGCTATGCGGTCGAATTGCGGAACCGCGAGCTGCTGACTGACACGCACGGCGCCGTACTGGCGCACCATAGGGTGGCGCACGTCTTCAACTCCTGGACCGCGATGCCCACGCTCGGCGAGCAGCTCGAGCTGCCATGGGCCTTCCCGGCGCCCTTCACCATCGCGCGGGCGTTGCTCCGACCGGGACGCCGCTACGCCGACGCGGTGAAGCTGTTCGAGCCGTACGACCGGATCCGCGATCCCCAGCCGGAGCTGCGCCAGGACCTGCTGCGGCTGGTCGCCGAGGCGATGCGGCGGCGGATCGAGGCGCTGATCCTGGTCAATAACCGGCTCGAGGGCAACGCGCCGGAGACGATCCGCGCGCTCGTCGCGGCCCTGACCGGGGAGGGGCCCTGACCGGGCGTGGCTCGCCCGCGGCGCCGATGCCGCCGCCGCGCCCGGAGCTGGTCGCGCTGGCAGCGGCACTGCCGCCGGGTATCAAGTTCGGGACGGCGAGCTGGACCGAGGACGGCTGGGCCGGCGAGGTGTACCAGCGGAGCTATCGGGGAGCCCAACCGGCGGCGCGGCTCGAGGAATATGTGCGGTATCCGCTGTTCCGTACCGTCGGCATCAACACCGCGTTCTACGAGTCTCCCTCCGAGCGCATTCTCGACGCGTACGCTCGCGCGCTGCCGGACGGCTACTCCTGCGTCGTCAAGGTGTGGGACCGGATCACGGCGCGCCGCTTCATCCGCGACCGGCGCTGGGGCGACCTCGCCGGGCAGCTCAATCCCGATTTCCTCGATGCGCGCTTGTTTCTCGACAGCGTGCTGGCGCGTTATCAGCGTGTGTTCCACCGGCAGTCGATCTGCTTCGTATTCCAATTCCAGGCGATGCGGGGCGCGGATCTTCTTAGCGACGCTGAGTGGGCCGAGCGGCTCGATCGCTTCTTTGCGCAACTGCCGAAGGAATTTCGGTACGCGGTCGAGCTGCGGAACGCCGAGCTCCTTACCGACCGGCACGGCGCGGTGCTCGCGCGGCATGGCGTGGCACACGTGTTTAATTCCTGGACCGAGATGCCGCCAATCGGCACGCAGCTCCATCTCCCGTGGACGCTCGCGGCCGGGTTCACCGTTGCCCGCGCGCTGATGAAGCCCGGGCGCAAGTACGCCGAGGCGGTCCGGGCGTTCGAGCCCTACGACCGGGTGCGCGAGGTGCTGCCCGAGCTGCGCCGTGACCTGCTGTGCCTCACCGGCGAAGCCCGGCGCCGCGGCATCGAGGCGGTGATCCACGTGAACAACCGGGCCGAAGGGAACGCGCCCGGGACGATCCGCGCGCTGGCCGAGATGTGCGTCGGGGGGCAGGGCGCTTAGGCATAGTTGCGGCGTACCCCAAGTAGTGCTACGGTATCATGGTGTAATCGCGGGCAAACCGCACAAAGTGCACGCCAGAGGGGCGTCGCATGAGCCCTAGTCGTCGCAGCGTGCCCACGTTGCCTGTGCCGCTGTTGCGTGACGCGGTCGCGCGTGAAACGGCGCGGATTTCGTTGCGAGGCGCGGCCAAAGCCATCGCCATCAGCCCGAACGGCCTCCGCAACTTCCTCAATGGTGCCGCTCCGCGCAGCGCCACGCGCTTGAAGCTGGAGCGCTGGCTCGCCGGGCAGGAGCGAGTCACCCGTCCCCCGAGTGTCGGTCAGCTCGTCCGCCTGCTGAACGAGCTCTCCGGGGACCTCTCTCCCCAACAGACGGCGCAGCTGGGGCGCGATATCGCGGCGTTGCTCGCCGAGGGGTACGAGGCCCGCCGGCTCGAGCCGCCCCGCTGGGTGGAGGAGCTGCTCCGCCAGTTCCGTCGGCCGCGGGGCAAAGCCGCCAGCGAAGTCGCCTGAGGCGGGCCGTTGAGCGGGGCTTGCGATCGTGCCGCTGTGGTGCTACCTAATAGTTGGATTGTGCAGTTTGTGCAGTTGTCCCGCACTCACGCGGTAGCCACATGTCAGGAGCCGGGTGAAGCGCAGTGGCACGCGCGCCACGAGAGGGACGAGCGCCTCTCGCCCCTTGGCGACCAAGCAAGCCTCGCATCCGAAGGTCGTGGAGATCGTGCGCCTCGTCGAGGCGTTGAGCGACGGCCTCGGCTCGCACGACGGCGTGCTGATCGGCCGGGGCATCGCGCGCTCGTTGGTAGACGCGTATCGAGAGCGCCGCCAGCCGATGCCGCGCTGGGTCCGGGAACTCGTCGCGTATTACCCTCCGGCGACACGAAAGTCGTAATGTGGACCGCCGGCCTCGGGGCGGCGCGTGACCGCTGGCCGCCAGACCGTTCCTACTTTGCCGATCGCGCTGTTGCGCGATGCGGTGGCCCGAGAAGCGGGCCAGATCTCCTTGCGACGTGTCGCGAAGGAGATCTCCATGAGCCCGAACGGCGTGCGCGACTTCCTGCACGGCGCTACGCCGCGGAGCACCACGCGCACCAAGCTCGAGCGCTGGCTCTCCAGCAAGGGGCGCGTCACCCGACCTCCGAACGTCGGCCAGTTCATCCGCCTGTTGAACGAGGTGTCGGGAGACCTCTCCCCTGAGCAGACGGAGCAAATGGGACGCCACCTCGCCGCGTTGCTCGTCGAGTCGTACGCGGTGCGTCGGCTTACGCCCCCCCGCTGGGTACGGCAGCTGGTCCGGCATTACGAGCCCGGGGCCGGCACAGGAGCGAGCGGCGTCGCGTGAAGCGCACGGCTGCGGGGCCCTTGCAGCCCTCGCGTGGGCCCGGAGCGCGACCTCCAGAGTCGCGAGTGCCGAGTAACCGCCGTCGCGACGCCGTCATGCTGCCGCGCGGCGGCGTTTGGCTCTGGCGGGAGGCCACCGCCCTCCGCTCCGAGCTGCGCGGCCGCTTCTTCTACTGCGGCGCCGACATCCTGCCCGACTCCTTCGACGGCCCGGTGCAAACGGAGCGCTTCCTCTCGAAGCCGCTCGACCTGAATGCGCTCTGGGCAGAGATCGTCGCGGTCGCCGATCAGCGCGCGAGCCGGCTGTCATAGCCCGAGGTCTCCCTGCCGCGGCGCGAGCCGCCGCTCGTAGCGATCCTGCATTCCGTCGTTCGTCCGGAAGCCGTATTTGCGTTGCAACCGCTTGATGCGCCGCGCGAGCGCCGCTGCGTAGTTCCGCGGCGCGCCGCTCGTCCGCGCGTAGGCGCGCCGATAGCGCTCTTGCAACTCGGGGAAATGCTCCTCCAACACCGGCAGGAAGCGGTCCCGCACCGCAGCGTAGAGGCGCAGCGGTCCCGCATGCACGAAACGGGCACCGGCTTCCCGTGCCGCCCCGAACAGCGCTTCCAGGTGGGGAACGTCGTCGCTGATGCCCGGGAGCACCGGCGCCACGATGAGCCCCGCGTTGACGCCCGCATCGGTGAGCCGCTTGAGCGCGCGCAGCCGGACCGCTGGCAACGGCGAGCGAGTCTCGATCTTGCGGATGAGTGTGGCGTCGACCGAGATCAATGACACGTAGACCTCGAGGTCGTTGCGGTCCTGGAGCCGGCGCAGCACGTCGGCGTCGCGAGCTACCAGCGGGCTCTTCGTGATGACGCCGACGTTCAGCCCTTGGCAGCGCGCTAGGCGCTCGAGGATCTGCCGTGTGAGCCGGAACCGGCGCTCGGCGGGCTGGTAGGGGTCGGTCGCGGTGCCGATCACAATCGGGACGGACTCACGAACCGAGGGACTGATGGACCGATAATAGCGGCGCAGGTCGGCTTCCAGGGCGCCCAGGAGTTGGTCCTTGACAAAGATCCTGTGCTCAAATGCCTCCCAGCCGTGCGGTCCACGGAAATCTCGAACCTCACCGTCGGAGAGCTTCCCCGCATCGCGCGCGCGCTCGACCACGTAACGATGCGCGTAGCGGGCGTAGCAATAGGTGCACCCGAACTCGCAGCCCACGTACGGGTTCAGGGACCAGAAATCCACGCCGGTCTGCTGCGGAGAGTTGAGGATGGATTTCGGCGTGAGGGACACGAACTTCGTGCCGCGGAGGCGCGAGTCGAGAACCGGCAGGGACGGGCGGATAGCTGGATAGTCGGACAGATGGAGCCCGAGCTGGTCGCTGTTGCCGTTCATCGTCTACCCGTCTACCCGTCTAGCAGTTAGCCACACCGCGCCCAGCCGCACTGTACGCAGACGAGGCAGCCCGATTGCCGCGTGAGCCCCGCACCGCAGTCCGGGCAGGGCGAGGAGTGGGAGGGCGGTTGGGAGCGGGGAGCACTGGGTGTGGGATTGGGCAACTCGAGAGGCGCCTGCATGCGCGCACCCCTTGGTTTTCGGGTTTCGTTCGGTGTAACTCTCACCCGAATTTATTCCGAAGCAAGCTATCGGCAAGGGCGCCGGCCTATTAGCGTAAGCGAATGCCAAGCAAGAGGATAGCTTTTCAAGGTGAGCCGGGTGCCTTCAGCGAGGAGGCGCTGTTCCTGTTGGCACCGGATGCCGAGTCGCAGCCTCATCGCGAGTTCCGCGATGTCGCGCGGGCGGTACTCGAGCACCGCGCCGACCTCGGGCTGCTGCCGATCGAGAACTCCGTGGTAGGATCGATTGCGACCAACTTCGACCTGATCGCCGAGTCGGCGCTCGCGATCGTGGGCGAGGTGGTGAGCGCGGTGCATCACTGTCTGCTGGGCGTGCCCGGGGCGCAGCGCGCGGCGTTGCGCCGGGTGCTCTCGCACCCGGTCGCGCTGGCGCAATGCGAGCGGTTCTTGCGCGAGCTGGTCGGGGTCGAGGTCGTCGCGTTTTACGATACCGCGGGCGCGGCGGCGGAGGTCGCCCGGCGCAAGGACGCGTCGCTCGGCGCGGTGGCGGGCGTGCTGGCGGCGCGCCGTTACGGTCTAGACGTGCTCGCGGAACGGATCGAGGACGAGCCGCACAACCAGACCCGGTTTCTGCTGGTGGCGCGCGACGCGACCACGCCGCCCGCGGACGCCGCGGCGAAAACCACGCTCCGCCTCAAGCTGCCGCACCGCCCTGGTACGCTGGCGCGCGCGCTCGCCCCCTTCGCCGAAGCGGGGCTCAACCTCACGAAGCTCGAGAGCCGTCCCGACCGCTCGACGCCGTGGGAGTACCTCTTCTATCTCGACGTGGAAGGGCGGGCCGGCGAGCCCGCGATGCGCTCGGCGCTCGCGGCGTTGGCGACGCAGGGCGCGGTGATCACCCTGCTCGGCGAGTACGCGCGCTTCACGCCGCGAGGGTGACGGCGCGGTCTTACGGCGCGGGCGCGCTTCCCACGATGCGGCGCCACGCGAAATACACCGGCACGCCCAGCGCCACGATGATCAACCCCAGGCCCGCGTAGCGGGTTTGCTGGAACAGCAGGTTCACGCACAGCACGCCCGTGCCGAGGACGTAGAGCGCCGGCAGCCAGGGGTAGCCGACGGCCCGCACCGGGCGCTCGGCGTCGGGACGCCGGGCTCGCAGGAAGAACAGGCCGACGGCGGTCAACATGTAGAACAGCAAGGCTGCGAAGATGACGTAGTTCAGCAGCTCGCTGTAGGTGCCCGAGAGGCACAGCAGGCTGGTCCACACCGCCTGGACGACGAGCGCGACGGCGGGCGTCTTGTGCTCGGGGTGGAGCACGCCGATCGAGCGGAAGAACAGGTTGTCCTGCGCCATCGCGTAGTAGACCCGGGCGCCTGACAGGATCAGGCCGTTGTTACACCCGAACGTCGAGATCATGATCGCGCCGGCCATCAGGTACAACCCCGCGTCGCCGAACATCGCTTGCAGGGCGGCCGTACCGACTCGGTCCTGCGGGGCGTGGGCGATCGCGTCCGCCGGCAGGACGTTCAGGTAGCTGACGTTCGCGAGCAGGTACAGCACCGTCACGATGAGCGTGCCGGCCGCCATGGCGATCGGCAGGTCCCGCTTCGGGTCCTTCAGCTCCGAGCCGGCGAAGCCGACGTTGTTCCAGGCGTCCATCGAGAACAGCGATCCCACCATCGCCGCACCGATAACCGGCCACAGTCCCGC
The DNA here is from genome assembly GCA_035637455.1 of Gemmatimonadales bacterium. Classification (GTDB taxonomy): domain Bacteria; phylum Gemmatimonadota; class Gemmatimonadetes; order Gemmatimonadales; family GWC2-71-9; genus 20CM-4-69-16. The sequence continues at coordinate 10,869 of DASPXE010000183.1, read as the reverse complement.
CGCGACGCCGCCGGCCGGCCAGAACGCGGGCCCGAAGTTTGCGTCGATCGCCGCGGCGTTGCGGCCGATCGTGACGCCGAGCAGGATGAGCGCGGCGAGCGCCGTCGTCTTGATGACCGTGAGCGAGGTCTGGATGACGGCTGCGGTCTTCACGCCACGCACGTTGATCCACGTCAACACGATCACCGAGAGGATGGCGAGGATCCGCTGAGGGGAGAGCCCCACCTGGATGGGGCCGCTGCCGAGGTTGATCGTGGTACCGAGGAAGACATCGGGCGACAAGCCGGGAAAGAAGACCGCGGTGAAGCGGGCGAACGCCACCGCCACGGCGGCGATCGTCCCGGTCTGGATCACCAGGAAGAGGGTCCAGCCATACAGGTAGCCGAACAGGGGGGAGATCCCCTCCCGCAGGTACACGTACTGGCCACCCGCCCGGGGGAACATGGCGGCGAGCTCGCCATAGGCGAGGGCGCCCATCAGGGTCACGACGCCGGAGAGGGCCCAGACCAGGAGCATGACGCCCGGGGCGTGCACCTGCCGCAGGATGTCGGCCGAGACGATGAAGATGCCCGAGCCGATCATCGAGCCGACCACGAGGGCCGTGGCATCGAGCCGCGAGATCGCCTTGACGAATTCGGTGCGCGGCTGTTGCGTGGTCGCCATGTGGCTGCGCTCCTTGTGGTCTGCGGGGCCGTGGGTAACCTAGTTGCTACGGCCGGAGGCCGCTATGTTCTCCGGCGCATCTTTCGCCAGCCGAGGGGATCGCCGTGCGCCTACTGCCGCGGGATGAGGAATTCTTCGCCCTGTTCGTCGAAGTGGCCAACCGCAACAAGGAAGCCGCGCAACATCTGCGCGAGCTGTTCGCCGCGCCGCCGGAGCGCCGCACGCCGCACGTCGAAGCGCTCAAGCGCCTTGAGCACGAGGCCGACCAGGTCACCCACGAAGTCGTAAACCGGCTCGACCGCACGTTCATTACGCCGCTCGACCGGGAGGACATCCATCAGCTCGCCTCTGATCTCGACGACGTGATGGACGCGATGGACGGTACGGCGCGGCGCTCGCAGATCTTCCGGCTCGGTGCGGCGCCACAGGGTGTGAAGCAGCTCACGGAGGTGATCGAGCGGATGGTGGCGGTGCTCGGCGAAGCGGTGGGACGCCTCAAGAAGGGCGACGACGTGATGCGTTACTGCATCGAGGCGAAACAGCTGGAGGAGGAAGGAGACGCGATCTACCACGAGGCGCTCGGCCAGCTGTTCGAGAAGGAGCGTGACGCGCTCGAGATCATCAAGTGGAAGGAGATCTACGACAACCTGGAGATGACGCTCGACCAGTCGGAAGACGTTGCGAACGTGCTCGAGTCCATCACGCTCAAGCACGCCTGATGACGCACGGCGCGACGTTCGTGCTCGCGATCGTCCTGGTCGCGCTCGCCTTCGACTTCATCAACGGATTCCACGACGCGGCAAACTCCATCGCCACGGTCGTCTCGACCCGTGTGCTGTCGCCCTTAGCCGCCGTGGTCTGGGCAGCGGCCTTCAACTTCATCGCCGTCTTCCTGTTCGGGACGGCGGTTGCCAAGACAATGGGCAAGGGGTTGGTGGATCTCGCAGTCGTTGATGCCAACGTCATCCTCGCCGGCCTCGTCGGGGCGATCGTATGGGACGTCATCACGTGGTGGCTGGGGCTGCCGACGTCGTCGTCCCATGCGATCATCGGCGGCTACGGGGGGGCGGCCGTGGCGAAGGCGGGCTTCACCGCGCTGTTGTTCCCCGGCAAGTGGATCTCTACCCTGATCTTCATCGTCATCGCGCCGGTGATGGGTCTGACGATTGCGCTGTCGCTCACGGTCGCGCTGTCTTGGATGCTGCGGCGCTCGCTGCCGCGTCGGGTGGACCGCGTGTTTCGCGTGCTGCAGCTCGGGTCGGCCGCTGCATATTCCCTGGGGCACGGGTCCAACGACGCGCAGAAGACGATGGGCATCATCGTCGGCTTGTTGGTAGCCGAGCAGCAGTTGTTCGCGGGCTCGCCTATCGGCGCGCTCCATTTGACGGACGCGGCCTCGGTGCCGACGTGGGTCATCGTCGCTTGCGGGGCGGCGATGGGGGTCGGCACCATGTCGGGCGGCTGGCGCATCGTGAAGACAATGGGCCAGCGCCTCACCAAGCTCCAGCCGTTCGGCGGCTTCTGCGCCGAGACGAGCGGCGCCATCACCCTGTTCGTCGCGTCGCACTTCGGCATCCCCGTCAGCACGACGCACACCATCACCGGCGCGATCTCGGGCGTCGGCGCCGCGCACCGGCTGTCGGCGGTGCGCTGGGGGGTCGCGGGACGGATCGTCTGGGCGTGGCTGCTGACGATCCCCGCGTCGGCGGGCATTGCGGGCTCGGTGTACTTCGTCCTGCGAGCCCTAATCCGCTGACGGCGGTCTGCCCTGCAGCTTCACCGGCCGATCATCCCCGCATTACAGTCCCAGTACCTCCACGACGGCCTGCGCGATCGCGGCGTCCTGCACGCCGACGCCGGTCAGATCCGCCACGGTAATCTCGCTGGCGCGTTCCCGCCCCGCGACCCGACCGGCCGCCAGGTCCGCGAGCTCGCCGTAGACCTTCTCCTTGGTGACGGCGCCGGCGGCGAGGGCGTGGTGCAGGTTCCCGTACCGCTCGGTTTGAGAGACGCGATCGGCTATCAGCTTGTCGGCCTTCAGCAAGACTGCCGGTTCCAGCTCCACTTTTTCCGGGCTGCCGGTGCCGACGGAGGTGATGTGCATGCCTGGGGTCACCCAGGCGGCCTTGATCAAGGGCGTGGTGCTCGCCGTCGCGGTCACGATCACGCGGTGGTCGCGGACGGCGGGCTCGAGCGCGGGCGCGACGCGCGTGGCGACGACGGGCGCGAGCTCCTGGGCGAGGGCGCCGGCCCGCTCCGGCGTGCGATTCCACAGGGTGAGTCGCTGCAGCGGCAGCTCGGCGACCATCGCCCGCGCGGTGAGCCGCGCGAGCGCGCCCGCGCCCACCAGCAGGGCGTCGTGCGCGTCCTTCGGGGCGAGGTACCTGAGGGTGAGGCCCACGGCTGCCGCGGTGCGGAAATCGGTGAGGTAGCCGTGCTCCTCGAGCAGCACGTCGGGCACGCCCGTCTCGGCGTCGAGCAGCAGAAACATGCCGTCGCCGGACGGCAGCCCGCGCGCGCGGTTTCGGTAAAAGCCCGTCGCCACCTTGAGCACGATGTGGCGCGCGCCGCGCAGGTGGGCGCCCTTCACGTGCACTTCGGCCTGCTGCTCGGCGAGCTCGACCACCATCGGGTCGGGGAGGGTGGCCTCGCCCAGGCCGAGGGCGCGGAACCCTCGCTCCACCGCGTTCACGGCGACGGCGAATGGGATCCGGTCGCGGAACGCTTCGAGCGGGACGACGCGCATCTCAGTCCGCGAACACGCGCTTCAGGCCGCGCTCCGTCTCCGCCAGCGCCTCCTGGAAGTGGTGCAGCTCTTCGCCGTAGCCGAAGCGGATGTGGTTGGGCAGCCCGAAATGCTCGCCGGGCACGAGCAGCACGCTGTGCTCGGCGCGCATCCGCTCGACCACGTCGAGCGCGCTCGTCGCCTGGCGGTATTTCACGAGACAGATCGCGCCGGCCTGGGGCGCGTGCCAGCTGAAGGTGTCCCCGAAGCGCTTCAGCCAGCCCTCGAGCACGGGGTAGTTCGCCTTGAGGATGCGGCGGGTGCGCTCGAGCAGCTGCTCGCGCACGCGCGGCTCGAGTGCTACGGCGGCGAGGTGGTCGCTCGCCCCCGCTGGGCCGATGGTGGTGTAGTCGTGCCGCGCCCACGCTTCCGCCGAGAGCGCCGGCGGGGCGACGATCCAACCGATCCGCAGCCCCGGCAGCCCGTACGCCTTGGACAGCCCGTTCACCACGATGACGCGCTCGTACCCGCCCCAGAAGGACGGCGTCGTCCGGCCGTCGAGCTCCGCTCCCTGGTACACTTCGTCGGCGAGCAGCCAGGCGCCGACCTCCGCGGTGCGCTCCAGCAGGACACGCCGCATCTCGTCCGACAGTACGTGGCCGGTGGGGTTGTGAGGGTTCGTAACGACCACGAGTTTCGTGCCCGGCGCGATCGCCGTGCGGATCTCTTCGGCCGTCGGCTCCCACTCGAGCTCCGGGCGCAGCGGAAAGCCGCGCACTTGAGCCCCGAAGTTCTGTGCCAATCCCCACGTCTGCAGGTAGTTCGGGAGCATGAGCGCGACCGTGTCCCCCGGCTCGATCAGGCGCCAGCAAACGCAGAAGTTGGCCTCGGCGCTGCCGGTGGAGACGAGGATCTGGTCGGGGGACACGCCCGGATAGAGCGCCGCGATGCGGCTGCGGAGCAAGTCGGTCCCGTTGGACTGGCTGTAGCCGAGCCGTACCTCGAGCAGTGGCAGCGCCGAGGCGCCAGCAAGGCCGAGGAGCTCCTGGATCGAGAGCGGGTGCACCCCCGACTCGGAGAGGTTGAAACGCACCCGGTTCTCCCATGTGCTCTGCCAACGTTCGAGCTCGAAGGGGACGAAGCGCAAGGGTCCTCCTGGAAGCCGCAGTCAGTTATCGGCAGTCAGTAACGTGAGGTCTTCCGGCCGTTCCAGCCAGTAATCGGGCTCGAGATCCGCGAGCTGCGCTCGGTCGAACGGACCCCACAACACGGCTGCCGTTTTCACCCCTGCCGCCCGGCCGCACTCGATGTCGTGGCGCGAGTCGCCGATGAATACCGCGCCCGTCGCCGGCGCGCCCAGGCGCTCGAGCGCCGTGAGCACGGGCTCGGGGTGGGGCTTCGGGTTCGTCACCTCGTCCGAGCCCACGATCACGTCGAACGCGTCGTCGAGACCCGCGACCTGCAGCCCGCGGAGCGCCCCGCTGCGCATCTTGCTTGTGACGAGGCCGAGCGTCTTCCCTTGGCACCGCAGCGCTCGCACCGCGACGACCACGCCGTCGTAGGGCCGGACCATCGCGTCGTGATGCTCGAGATTGTAAGCGCGGTAGGTGGCCACCATCGCCTCGATCTCCGCAGGATCGTCAGTCCAGTGCCGGAACTGCACCCACAGCGGCGTGCCGAGGCCTTTCATCCAGACCTCGTCCGGCGGCTCGAGCCCGCGGTGCGCGCGCAGCGTGTGGCGGTACGAGCGCAGGATCAGCTCGATCGAGTCGATGAGGGTGCCGTCCAAGTCGAACAGGAAGGTGGAGAGCGCCACGCCGGAAGCTAACCAGGCACGCACAGCACCGCCGCCACCAGCTCCGCCTGCGGCGCGGCGGTGGTGTCGTGCGACGGCGGCAGCCGCTCGTGCCAGGCCAGCACGTTCCGCACGGTGAGGGGCGTCCGCCGCGACAGTAGCTCGTCGAGCAACAGCTCCTCTCCCGCCGTCATCCCGAGCGCCAGCCGCGACACCAACGCGTCCAGTCGAGCGAGCTGGCGCGCGTCCCCGCGACGGGCCGCGCGGCGCGCAGCGCCGAGGACCCAGGGGATGAGCCGCCGGCTGAGGCGGTCGCGGTCCGACGCGCGCCAGCGTGCGTCCTCGAGCGCCGCGAGCCGCGCGCGGACCAGCGGGGCAGCCTGCTGTACGGCTCGCTCGAGCCGCGCGCGATCCACCGCGACCGGCCTCGCGCACGCGGCCTCCTCGAGCAGCCGGGTCGCTTCACCGGGGTCCGGCCGGACGTCGTGGTCGGTGACGACGAGCGCCTCGACGAGCGAGCCAATCCGCACGATCAGCACGACCGCGCTTGCCTGCGCCGCCACGGCGGCGACCGTACCCGTCGAGGGCGCCGCGACGCCGGACCGCAACCGCTGCAGCCGGTCGCACCAGTCGAGCCGGCCCGGGGCTGCCGCGGGTCCCGCGACGGACTCGAGCTGCGCGGCGCCGCTGGCCGCCTGCGTCACGAGCTTCGCCGCGAGCCGTTGCTCGATGGCCAGGGCGCGCTCGAGGGCCGGCGGCGGGAGGAACGTCACGGCCTCGACGCGGTCGTGCGGCGACCCCAGCCGATCGACGCGTCCGACCCGTTGCGCCAGGCGGGCAGGGCTCCAGGGCAGGTCGTAGTGCACGACGCGCGTGGCGTCCTGGAGGTTGAGGCCCTCGCTCAGCAGGTCGGTCGCGATCAGGATGTCCGTCTCGAGCGCGCGGGCTGGGGGTGGCGCGTGCTGCGCCCGCGGCGCGAACGCCGCGAGCACCTCGGCCCTGGTGGCAGGCTCGTTGCCGAACAGGCCGGTGTCTCCGACCACGGCGGCGACCCGGCGCCCGCGCAGCCGCCGCAGCAGGTATCGCACCGTCGCGCGCGGCTGCACGAACACGATTGTCTTCCCCGCGCGCCCGGCGAGCAGGCGCTCGAGCGCTTCGGCCTTGGGGTCGGGAGCGGGGTCGGCGAGGTCGCGCAGGCCCCGCACGACGTCGCGATCCCGGTCGACTGCGCCGCCGGGCCCCGGCGCGAGGAGCAGCGGGAGGAACGCGAGCTGCAGATCCTCTCCTGCGGTGCGTGGAAACGAGCGCTGGAACTCGCGCGGCGTGAGCGTACGGCCGTCGACCGCTGCGTCCCGCGCGAGATCGAGAAACGCCTCGTAGCGCACCAGACTGGCCCGGAACGCCGGCGGGCTCGACGCCAGTTGCGACAAGAGTACCAGGCGGAACAGGGCCGCCGCATCGCCCGGCGGCTCGAGCCGCTGGATCTCCGCGATCACGCCTCCCAGCGCGTCGTCGGGCATCGGCCCGACTCGCACGATCTCTCCTGGTGCACGGCTCGGGAACCTCAGCAAGAGCGGTCCCTCCGCATACGCCGCCTGCACGCGACTGCGGGTGCGCGCGACGATCAGGCGGGCCGCGACGGCGCCAAGTGTCCCGACATCGAGGGCTGCTCGCGCCGCGAGACGCAGGGACGCAACCCCCAGCGCGGTGAGATCGTGGTCCCGCAGGAACAGACGGAACAGATGGAACAGGTCGGCGATGCAGTTGTGTATCGGCGTCGCTGTGACCAGCAGCACGCGCGCGCCGACGACGAGCTTGGCAAGCGCGCGGTAGCGGTTGGTGTCGGGGTTCCGGAACCGGTGTGCTTCGTCGACGACGAAAAGGCAGGTTCGTGGAGGGTAGTGGTGGGTGGTGGAGGACGGTTGGCTGAGGGACTCATGGGTCACAATCGTAGCCTCAGCATCGTGCTGCGCGAGCAGCGCTCGCCATTGGGGAACCAACACTGCCGGTACGACGAGCGCGAAGGGCTCTCCCAGTGCTAGCGCCACCGCCAGCGCGACGTACGACTTGCCCAGGCCCACCGCATCCGCGAGGAGGGCACCGCCGTAACGCCGCAGGATGGCGGCCAGCCGCTCGGCGGCGGCGACCTGATGCGGCGCGAGCCACGGCGGCCACGCCTGCGGCGCCTGCTCCAGCGGCGCCAGGTCGAGCAGCGCCCGCGCGCCGGCCGCCGCGACGACCGCGGGTGGCGCTTCCGTGCCGGGCCGGAGCAGGCAAGCGAGCGGCTCCGGAAGCGGCGCGAGCTGCTCAGCGAGGATCCGCGGCGCTTGCGCCCGGGGGGGCGAGAGAGGCCAACACACGGCGGTCCGAGGCGTCGAGGTGATACAGATCGGCAACGGCGTCGTCGTCGCTGGCGCCGCGTGAGCCGGCGGCGGTGAGAGCCCGCCACGCGGGGGCCTCGGCGGGGGGGACCGGGAGCGCACACACCACCCGGGCGTTGAAGCGCCGGAACCCGCCGCGCGCGGGATCCGCCACGAGCCGCGCCAGCGCCGTGAGCCAACGCGAGTTGAAGAGCGCAGCGAGCGCATGAGCGTCGTCGGCCGTCCGCGTGGCGATGCCGTACACGGTGTTGAGCGGCACGACGTCGGGACCTGGCACCGCCGCCGCGAGCCGGCGCGCGACGTCTGGCCAGAGCACGCGGTGCGGCGCGTACGCCAGCGCGGTGCGAAACAGCTGCCACGGCGCGCCCGCGCGGTAGTCGCTGCGGCGTCGCAAGCGCTCGAGGTGCGGCTCGAGCAGCCGCGCGAGCTCGCGGGGGAGTCGCGCCAGCGGCCGCCCGTCCGCTGCATGGGTCCAGAGGACGTGCGCCCGCGGCGTGACCCGCCACGGCGCGAGGTCGCGCCCGCGCACCGCGGGGCGCGTCCACGGTGCTGCGGCCTCGACCAGAAACAGCTGGTCCGCTCCGGTCTTCACGCCCAGCTGCGGCGTCCAGCGGTCGCCGACCGCCGGGAAACTGTCGCGCAAGCGCCGCGCGACTCGGCTGGCCTGCGGGCTTAAGATCCAGGGACCGCCGGACTGGAGCAGCCGCTGCGGCACACGCGGCGCCGCGCTAATCGGCCCGAGCGCCGCGGCGACCTGGTCGTGCGGGGCCGGCTCGGCGCGGGCCGCGACCAGCGCCATAGGGTACACCGCCGCCCCGAATGCCCCCGCCGCTCCCTCGACTTCAGCGGCGCGCTCGATCCGCGTCCCGTGCGCCAGCAGCTGCCGCAGCGGCTCGGCGTAGCCGCACGAGGCCAGCTTCGCGGGTACGAGCAGCGCGGCCACGCCGCCTGGGGCGGCGAGCTCCAGGGCGCGCTCGACGAACGCGACGGCGAGATCGGGAAGATGCGCGAAGCCACGCCGGCTCGCGGGACGCCACGCCGCGTAGCGCGTCGTGAGCGCTTCCCGGACCTGCGGCGCCAGCCGCTCGCCGCGGACCCAGGGGGGGTTGCCTACGACGACGTCGAACCCGCCGCGTGCGACGATGTCTCCGAAGTGCGCCTCGAACGCGAAGAACGGCACGCCGCCCTCACGGCGCAGTCGCCGCAGCGCCCCGCGCAGCTCGCGCCGGCTGGCCCGCAGGCGTCGGAGCAGGGCGCGCTGCGGTGCGTCGAGGCCGTGGTGGCGCCCGAACAAATCGCGGTCACGGGCGAGGGCAAGGAGCTCGGCGATCCGCCGCTCCAGCATCCGGATCGAGTCCTGGAACAGGCGTTCGGCGAGAGCGGCTTCGGCCCGGGCCAGCTCGGCTAGCGCGCGGCGTTTGGCGGGTCCAGTCATGCTGAACAGCGTCCGGCGCGCGGCGCCGAGCCGCTCGAGCATCGCCCCGCCCGTCAGGGCGGGGCCCCCTCCCCCCAACACCCGCGCCAGCGCGAGCGGGTCGAGCAGGGCGTCGCCCTGGCGCACGTGGCCGTCCAAGTTGGGAAGCGGCGCGATGCGTGTCACGTCCATCTCGTCGTCATCCGCGACGAGTGCGAGCCACAGCCTGAGCTCCGCCAGGCGCACGGCGGTGAGCTTCACGTCCACGCCGAACAGGGAGTGTGCGAGCACGTCCCGCCGCACGGCGCCAGCGGGTCCTTCGCCGCTGGTCCGCCGCAGCGCCGTGAGCTCCTCGAGCGCGCCGAGCAGAAACGCCCCGGAGCCGACCGCCGGGTCGCACACGCGCAGGCGGGCGAGGCCGGGGGGTCGCGCGGGTGGCTCGCCGCGGTGGACCCACCGCTCGGCGGGCCCGGGTGCGAGCCCGCAGCGGCTCACGAGTGCTGCCTCGAGGGCCGCCCGGACCAGCTCCCGCACGAGCGCCGCCGGAGTGTAGTAGCTCCCGCTCGCACGCCGGTCATCGGGGTCCATCACTCCTTCGAACACCCGGCCCAGCATGTCCGGCGCCACGAAGTCGGCGTCGTCCGATTCGCGCACCGAGAAGTGAAACCGCTCGAACAGCGACTCGAACGCATCGCGCCAGTCGGCGTTGGTCCATTCCGCCGTGCCGTGGCGGCGCTCGAGCGTGGTGGGCTCGAACAGGCCGCCGTTCAGGAACGGCAGGTTTCCGAGCGCGCGCGCGCCGCGCGACCGGTCGCCCCCAGGCTGGTTGAGTGCACCGAAGCACAGCGGGTCGAAGACGTGGCGGTGAAAGCTGCGCCGCAGCGCGATGACCTCGTCGAAGCGGTGGATGAGGTAGCGCCGGTCGCCGTCGAGCCACCCCTTGGCCTGGACGAAGTACAGGAACAGCACGCGCGTGAGCGCGGTGAGGGCGAGCGCATGTCGCTCGGCGCGGCCGCGCGGGACCGCCAGCCGGTCGGCCAGCCGCTCGAGCACGCTGCGAAACGCCTTGAAGAAGCGCGGCGTGACCCCCTCGCTCGCGAGCGCCTCACCGATCCGTAGGCTCAGGGCAAGCGAGGTCTCGCCGGGCACGGGGCCGAACCGCTCGAGCGTGCCGAGGGCGCTGCCGGGCGGGTGCAGGAGCGGCCACGCTGCCACGCGCACCGCGCCCGGCCGTCCACCCGGGCGCCAGCCGGCGCAGATCAGGCGGCGGGGCGCCGTCCCCAGTGCGCAGGCGAGCCCGCGCTCCGCACGGGCCGCGAGCCGCTGGGCCGCCGCCCGCACGGCGCGGTCCGGGTCACCGGCCTCGAGTGCGAACACGCGGAAGGCGTCGTGACGCGCCACGAGCAGCACGCGCGACACGCCCGCCGCCTCTGCGTGCGTCTCGCCTAGCCAGGGCCCGGGTGGCACGTCCTCCCACGCCGCTTCGAAGCCGAGCGCGCCAAAAAGGTCGCGAAGATCGTCGATCCGCTCGGTGCGGGTGAGCAGTTCCCGCAGCACCACGGGCCCCTTACCAAAGAAGGCCCTATGGTATGTTCTCCTGCTTCCGAAACCGGTACCGAGCTAGCGCGGCGGGGATCGAAATTTTGCGGTGAGAGGCCGGGGAACGGCCCGCGTTGCCCGTGACGAGACCGGCCTTTAACTGGCCTTTCTAAGTCGTATGCTCCCATTCACCGTCGAGAGGGAAAGTTGCCGTCCCCCGCTCCCGATCGTGCCGCGCATGTGCCGCGGTCCAAACTTGCCGGTGACCGTGAGGGGAAAGTCCGTCACCAGGTCGCCGTTCACGGTCTCCGCCCGGATTTCGGCGCTGAAGGTCGCGGGCAGGTCGAGCGTG
>DASPXE010000182.1:0-44970 GCA_035637455.1 Gemmatimonadales bacterium | reverse complement strand
CCTAGGCAGTCCTGATCCACCTCACCAGCTCTCTGACGTTCGGCCGTTTGCCGGTCATCAGGATTCCAACCCGGTATATCCTCGCCGCAATCCACGTCACGAGGACCGTGCCAGCGACCAGCAGCGCCAGCGACGTGATCACGTCCAGCGCGGTGAGATTGCCCGCCGCCCAGCGTGCCGGTGTCGCGATCGGCGACGTGAACGGCACCAGGGAGAGTGTGACGGCCAGCCGTGACTCCGGGTTCGCCAGCGTGGCGAAGGAGCCGAAGAACGCGATCATGATCAGGACGGTGACGGGAACCTGGCTCTGCCGTGCCTCCTGCTCGGTGGAGCAAGTGGCCGCGACCGCCGCGAACATCGCCGAATAGAGGAAGAAGCCGCCCAGGAAGAACGCGATGAACACCAGGGCCGTCGCACCGGACACGTGGGGAACCTGGAACACCTGCCCCACGTCCCGGCCGCCACCAGCCATCCGGCTCGCCAGTGACGCCCGCTGGCTGAGCAGCAAGCGCCCGGACACGCCCCAGATGGCGAACTGCACCAGCGAGACGGCCCCGACGCCGAACAACTTGCCGAGCAGCAGTTGGAAGGGGCGGAGGGAGCTCACCAAGACTTCGATGATGCGGGACGTCTTCTCTTCGATGACCGAGCCCATGACCTGCACGCCGTACAGCAACAGGGAGATGTAGAGAATCAGCATCATGAAATACGCGAGCGAGAACGACTGGCCCGCGCTTTCTTCGGTCGTGCGACCGCGCGCGATCTTCTTGGTTTGCAGCGACACCCGGATCTGCGCCTTGGCCACCATGGCTGGATCTACGCCCGCGCGTTCCAAGCGCGCGCGCTCCGCCAGTCGCCCGAGTGTCTCGCGCAACAGCCCGATGTCCTCCAGCGACGAGACGTTGGAGGCCCGGTATTCCGCTAGGCCCATATCGGTCAGGGAGTCCGACAGAACCAGAAACCCGTCGATGCGCTTGAGCCCCACTTCACGGGCCAGGGAGTCTTCGACGCCGGGGCCGCCAGGAACCCGCCCCACGACGAAGAACCGCTGGGTCGAGTCGAGCCGCTCGGCCACGACGGCCCCGAAGGTCGTTGTGGTACGGTCCACCACGACCAGGCGCTTGAGGCCTCCACCGCCGGACATGAGGAGCGGCATCAAGAAGACGGCCGCGAAGAACACGGGCCCGAGCAGCGCCATCACCCAGAACGACTTCTTGCGGATCCGTTCGACGAACTCCCGCCGCACGACCGCCCAGACTTTACGCACGGACGGTCTCCGCTTCCGGGCGCGCCGCGGCGCGCGCGGCTTCCGGCCCCACTAAGTCGATGAAGATCTTGTGGAGCGACGGTTCCATCAGCTCGAAGCGCGACAGCCGGGCGCCCGACGCGACGAGCCGCTGCAGGATCTGCTGCGCGTCCGCGCCGGGAGCGAGCTCCAGCTCGGCGTACTGACCGTAATCGTCGACCTTCTTGACGAGTGCTCGCTCGGCGAACACTTGCTGCGCCGCGCCGGCGCTTCCGTCGAACCCGACGACGAGATGGTGTCCGCCGTGGGTCCGCTTGATGTCGCTCAAGGCCCCGTCCACGAGCTTTCGCCCCCGGGCGATGATGCACAACTCGTCGCACAGCTTCTCGGCTTGCTCCATGATGTGCGTCGAAAACACGATGGTCTTCCCGCGGCGGCGCAGCTCGACCACGGTATCCTTCAGCACTTGTGTGTTCACGGGATCGAGCCCTGAAAACGGCTCGTCCAAGATCACGAGGTCGGGGTCGTGCAGCATCGTCGCGATGAACTGCACCTTCTGCTGCATCCCTTTCGACAGCTCGTTCACGCGACGCAGCCGCCAGTCGCCAAGTCCGAGGCGGTCGAGCCACTCGAGCGCCCTGGAACGGGCGACCCGACGCGCCACTCCCTTCACCTCGGCGAGGAACACGAGGGCGTCGAGCACTCGCATCCTGGGGTATAGGCCGCGCTCTTCGGGCAGGTAGCCGATGCGGGCCGCGTGATCGCGCACCGCCCTGCGCTCGCCGAACAGCCGCACCTCGCCCTCGTCCGGCTCGATGATGTCCATGATCATGCGGATCGACGTCGTCTTCCCGGCGCCGTTCGGCCCGAGCAGCCCGAAGATCACTCCGCTCGGCACCGAGAGCGACAGACCGTCCACGGCGGTGTGGCCCACGAACCGCTTCGTGACGCGGTCGAGGACGACGACGGGGCTGTTCATGCTACGGTAATCTGCCGGAGCAGGCGGAAGAGGGAAGGGGACGGCGGCCCGACTACGGCTTCACGGCATCCGTGAGCGCGTTCCATGGTAACAGCGCGCACTTGATGCGCACCGGGAACTTGGATACGCCGGCGAGCGCCCGCAGGTCTCCGAGCGCCTTGTCTTTCGCCGCGGCCTCGTCGCCCTGCATCATCGCGCTCATCCGCGCCGCGAGAGCGAGCGCCTGAGGGACCGTGCGATCCTTGAGCAGCTGCGTCATCATCGACGCCGACGCCTGGCTGATGGAGCAGCCCCGGCCGATGAAGCGCACGTCGCGGATCACGGCGTCGTCGACGCGCAGCTGCAGGTCGATCTCGTCGCCGCACAGGGGATTGTTGAGCGACACCGAGTGTGTCGCACCCTCCAGCGCTCCCTTGTTGCGCGGGCGCCGGTAGTGATCGAGAATCAGCTCCTGGTAGAGCGCGCTGAGCCTGGGCTCAGGCGGGGACGTATCCAAACAACGCTCCGGCCTTGACCAGCGAGCCGGCGAGCGCGGCGACGTCGTCGAGGTCGTTGTAGATGTAGAACGATGCGCGCGCGGTCGCGGGCACGTTGAGCCTACGCATCAGCGGCTGCGTGCAGTGGTGGCCAGCCCGGATGCACACGCCGTCCTGATCGAGGATGGTCGCGATGTCGTGCGGGTGGATGTCGCCGTATGTGAACGACACGACGCCGGCACGGTGGCCGCGCGGCCCGTACACGGTCACGCCGTCGATCTGTGTCAGTTGGTCGATCGCCGCCTGGGCGAGTGCCTGCTCGTGCTCTGCGACCCGCTCAAGGCCGATCGCGCCCAGGTAATCGATGGCGGCGGCGATCCCGACGGCGCCCTCCACGTTCGGCGTCCCGGCTTCGAACTTGTGCGGGATCTTGTTGTAAGTGGAGTGATCATCGAACACGCGCGAAATCATCTCGCCGCCACCGTGATAGGGCGGCATCGCCTCGAGCAGCTCCGGCTTCGCAACGAGGGCGCCGGAGCCCATCGGCGCGAGCATCTTGTGCCCCGACAGGGCGTAGAAGTCGCAGTCGAGCGCTCGGACGTCGACCTTCAGGTGGGGCGTGGCCTGCGCGCCGTCCACCACGACGACCGCCCCGACCGCGTGGGCGAGCCGCGTCAACTGCGCCGCCGGATTCACCGTGCCGAGCGCATTCGAGACATAGGGGAACGCGACGATCTTGGGCCGCCGTTCGAGCGCCGTCCCGAAGTCGGAGAGGTCGATGCGACCGTCCTCCGTGATCTCCACCATCCGGAGGGTCGCACCCTTCTCCTGACAGAGGATTTGCCAGGGCACGAGGTTCGAATGGTGGTCCATCGCCGTCACCACGATGGTGTCGCCCCGTCCGACGTGGGCCCGGCCGTAGGACCCCGCGACCAGGTTGATCGCCTCGGTCGTGCCACGCGTGAAGACCACGCCCTCGGGCGTCCAGGCGTTTACGAACCCGGCCAGCTTCGCGCGGGCCGCCTCGTAGGCCTCGGTGGCGCGGATCGCGAGGCTGTACGCCCCGCGGTGGACGTTGGCGTTGGTGGTGCGGTAGTAGTCGGCGATCGCGTGCAGCACCGCTTCGGGCTTCTGGGTCGTGGCGGCATTGTCCAAGTACACGAGGCGGCGCCCGTGCTCCTGCCGCTCGAGCAGCGGAAAATCGGCGCGCAGGCGGGCGGCGTCGAGCATCACGCGAGCTCCGCGCGCACCAGGCGGTCGCAACGCTCCCGCAGGTCGGCGCGCTGCATCCGGCCGAGGATCTCGGCCGCGAAGCCGTAGGTCAAGAGGCTCCGCGCCGTCTCGGGCGAGAGGCCGCGGCTCTGCAGGTAGTACAGCGCCGTCGGGTCGAGCGGCCCGACGGTCGAGCCGTGGGTGCACTTCACATCGTCGGCGTAGATCTCGAGCTGGGGCTGGCTGTCGGCCCGCGCCTCGGTCGAGAGGAGCAGGTTGTTGTTGGTCTGCTTCGAGTCGGTGCGCTGGGCGCCGGGCCGTACGATGATGCGGCCGTTGAACACCCCGTGCGCCCGCTCGGCGAGCACGCCGTTGAAGAACTCGTGGCTGGCGCAGTGTGCGCGGGCGTGGTCGATCACGGTATGGTGGTCAGCATGCTGGCTGCCGCCGAGCACGTACAAGCCGTTCAGGATCAGCTCGGCACCCGTGCCGTCGAGCACGGTCGTGATGTCGTGCCGGGCGAGCGTGCCGCCCACCGTGACAGCGTGCAGTCCGAGGAAGCTGTCGCGCTCCTGTCGCGATTGTGTCGTGGCGACATGGTACGCGCGACGACCTTCCCGCTGCACACGGTAATACTCGACGCGGGCGCCTTCTCCCACGACGACCTCGCTCACCGCGTTGGTCCAGTGCACGCGATCCCCGAGCGAGGTGTAGGTCTCGACTACCGCCGCCTGCGCGCCGCGCTCGACCACGATGAGGCCGCGCGGGTGTGCGACCTTGGGCTCGTCGCTCCCGCCATCGGTGGCGACGAAGACCACCTCGAGCGGCTGCGCGAGCACGCAACCCGCCGGGACGTGCACGAACGCACCATCCGCGAGGAACGCCGTGTTCAGCGCCGCGAAGGCGCTGTCGCGCCAGTGGGCGTGGCGGGCGAGGTGCGCGCGTGCGAGCGCTCCGCTCGGGCCCGCCTTGAGGGCCGCGGCCAGACTGCCCGCATACACCCCGTCCGGCAATCCTGCGAATGAGGACAGCTCAGGCACGTAGCGGCCGTCCGCGAACACGAGGCGGGGGCCCGCTGCGAGAGTCAGGCGCTCGATCTCTGCCCGAGCGGGGAGCGGGGAGCGGGCGGCAGAGGCGAGCGTGAATCGCGTCTCCGCGATGGGAGCGACGCTCGTGAAGCGCCACTCCTCCTGCTTCATCGTCGGGAAGCCGAGCTCGGCGAACCGGGCGATCGCCCCCTCGCGGATCTCCCGGAGCCAGGCGGGCGCGCCCGCGGCGCCGTTGCTCGCGAACGCCTGGAAGTCACGGACGTAGTGCTCCGTCATGCCACCGTCGCCGGTTCGCGGATCCAGTCGTAGCCCCGTTCTTCGAGCTCGAGCGCCAGCTCCTTACCGCCCGACTTCACGATCCGGCCGGCGGACAGCACGTGCACGACGTCGGGCTGGATGTGGGTGAGGATCCGGTAGTAGTGGGTCACCAGGACCGTGGCATTGTCGGGGCGGCGCAGCTTCTCCACCGTCTGCGCCACGGTCTTCAACGCGTCGATGTCGAGGCCGGAGTCCGTCTCGTCGAGGATCGCGAGCTTGGGCTCGAGCACCGCCAGCTGGAGGATTTCGTTGCGCTTCTTCTCGCCGCCCGAGAAGCCGTCGTTGACGGGACGGTTCAGGTAGCTGTCGTCCCAGCCGATCAGCTTGAGTTTTTCCTCGAGCGCGTCCATGAACTCCACGGGCCCGAGCTCCTCCTCGCCGCGATGCTTGCGGATCGCGTTCACGGCGGAGCGGAGGAAGTACGCATTGGTGATGCCGCGGATCGCGACGGGGTATTGGAACGCCAAGAACACCCCCTCGCGGGCGCGTTCCTCGGGCTTCAGCGCGAGCAGGTCCTTGCCCTCGTATAGGATCGACCCTGCGGTGACGGTGTAGGCCGGGTGCCCCCCGAGGACCTGAGCCAGCGTGCTCTTGCCCGAGCCGTTCGGGCCCATGATGGCGTGTACCTCGCCGGTGCGCACCACGAGATCAACACCTCTCAGGACCTCCCGGCCTTCGACGGTGGCGTGGAGGTTCTGGATCTCGAGCAGCATGTCTCCCGTTTCCCGTTTCCCCTGGCCCGTCATCCCACGCTCCCCTCGAGACTGATACCGAGCAGCCGCTGCGCCTCGACGGCGAACTCCATCGGCAACTCCTTGAAGACTTCCTTGCAGAACCCGTTCACGATCATGGAGACCGCGTCCTCGGCCGACAGGCCGCGTTGCTTCGCGTAGAAGATTTGGTCCTCGCCGATCTTCGACGTGGACGCCTCGTGCTCCATGATCGCCGTGCTGTTGCGCACGTCGATGTACGGGAAGGTATGCGCCCCGCACTGGTCGCCGATCAGCATCGAGTCGCACTGCGAGTAGTTGCGAGCGTGCTCGGCACCCTTCAGGATCTTCACCAGGCCGCGGTAGGTATTCTGCCCATGGCCCGCCGAGATGCCCTTGGACACGATGGTCGAGCGGGTGTTCTTCCCCATGTGGATCATCTTGGTGCCCGTGTCCGCCTGCTGACGCTGGTTGGTCACGGCCACCGAGTAGAACTCACCGATCGAGTTGTCGCCCTGGAGGATGCAGCCGGGATACTTCCAGGTGATCGCCGAGCCGGTCTCCACCTGGGTCCAGGAGATCTTCGAGTCCTGGCCGCGGCACGCGCCGCGCTTGGTGACGAAGTTGTAGATCCCACCGCGCCCCGCCTCGTCCCCCGGGTACCAATTTTGGATGGTCGAGTACTTGATCGTAGCTGCGTCGAGCGCGACCAGTTCGACCACGGCCGCATGCAGCTGGTTCTCGTCGCGGACCGGCGCCGAACAACCCTCCAGGTAGCTGACGTAGCTCCCCGCGTCGGCGATGATCAGGGTGCGCTCGAACTGGCCGGTGGACGACGCGTTGATCCGGAAGTAGGTGGAGAGCTCGAGCGGGCAGCGCACGCCCTCGGGGATGTAGGCGAACGAGCCGTCCGTGAACACCGCCGAGTTGAGCGCTGCGAAGAAGTTGTCGTTGTGCGGGACGACCGACCCGAGGTATTGCTGGACGAGCTCCGGGTGCTCGCGGATCGCTTCCGAGATCGCGCAGAAGATGATCCCCTGCTTGGCCAGCGTCTCCCGAAATGTGGTCGCGACCGACACCGAGTCGAACACCGCGTCCACGGCCACGCCCGAGAGGCGCTTCCGCTCCTCGATCGGGATCCCGAGCTTTTCGAACGTCTCGAGCAGCTTGGGATCGACTTGCTCGAGGCTCTCGAGTGCGGGGCGCTGCTTCGGGGCCGCGTAATAGCTGATCGCCTGATAGTCGATAGGCCCGTACTTGACGTTCGCCCAATGCGGCTCGGCCATCTTGAGCCAGTTACGGTACGCCTTGAGGCGCCACTCGAGCATCCACGCAGGCTCGCCCTTCTTCGCCGAAATCAGCCGGATGACGTCCTCGCTCAGGCCGGGGGGAACGACATCCGCCTCGATGTCCGTGACGAACCCGTACTTGTACGGCTGCAGTACCTGGGCTTCGATGGAGGTCATGGCTGCTCCGTGACCCCGGGCTCGCGCCTGGGGTTCGCTGGCTCGGCGAACGTGATCGCGTACTCACACGCGTTGCACCCGCTCGTGATGTGCGTAAGTCGCTCGACCGCGGCTCCGAGCACGTCCCGCAGAAACCGCTCCTCGGCGGCGCATACTTCGGGGAAGCGCTCGGCGACGGCGCGAATCGCGCAGTTGTGCTCGGAGAGGCGGAACGTGCCGGCCGCCTCCTGCCACTCGGCCATGTAGCCCTGCTGATTCATCAGCCGGGCGATCAGATCCACCCGCTCCGACGCCGCGGCGCCGGCCAACTCCGCCTGCAGCTTGCGCGTGAGCTCGCGGTAGTGATCCTCGAACAACTCAACCGCCGCCTGGCGGCCGCCCTTCCCGGCGACGCGCTCCAGCAACTGGGTGAGCGTCTGCTCGTAAGCGCGCGGGAACAGCGCTTCGCCGTTCGCGCTCAACCGGTACGCGAAGGTTGGCGCGCCGACCCCGCGCTGCTCACGACCGTAGGCGATCAGGGCCTCGGCCTCGAGCTCCTTCAGATGGTGCCGGATCGCGTTAGGGGAGACACTCAGCTGGTGGGCGAGGTCCTTCGCCGTCAGCGGCTGCGCGCGCTTCAGCTGCAGCAGGATCTCCGCGCGAAGTCCTTTGTGCGCCGTGAGTTGCAGAGGATGAGTGCGCATCGGAAGCCGAATCCTAAGTGACTTACTCGGGATTGTCAACTAAAACAAAACGAATTGGCGTGAATTCGGAAGTCGCTGTTGGATAGAGACTTCAGACGTCTGACGTCTCATCAGTAGATATCCCGATTCACCTCTCTCACCAGCCGCTCGTAATCCTCTGGCGTGTTCAGGTCATCAAGCACCGCCGGGTCGTCCACTGTGACGGACCGGAGCTCGAACCGGTGGGCGTGCAGAACCGCCCGAGCGCCGTGCCGGGTAGCCGCCTCGCTCGTCCCGACCTCGTCGAACAATGACGCATCCCAGATGACCGGTTGGCCGCGCCGCTCGGCGAAGACCGGGACGACAGCCGGCCCGCCGGTGCGGCGGTAGGCCTCGATCAAGCGCTCCACGGTCGCCAGCCGTACGTGAGGCAGGTCCACCGGCCAGGCGAGGATGGCGGCGGGCCGGAGCGGCCGCAGGGCCGCGAGTGCCGCCCGCAACGAGCCGATAGGGCCGGTGTCGACCTCCGGGTTCTCTACAATCACACAGTCGTGGGGCGCGAGGATCGGCCGGACCCGCGGCGCGTCGGGGCCCAGCACCACGAGGCGGAGCTTCAGGTCGAGCGCTTCCAGCGCTTCGAGGATGCGGATGATGAAGGGGCGACCGCGGAAGTCCAGCAGCGGCTTGGGGGTACCCATCCGCCCGGAGCGCCCGGCGGCAAGCACGACGCCGGCGAGGGACATGACACCAACCCTACGCCGAGTTGCACCCGGGCGCCAAACCCCCAAATTGGCGGCCCATGGCAGTGCGGCGCATTCGCCAACTGGGCGATCCCATCCTCCGGGTCCGCTGTGAGCGGGTCCAGAATCCGAAGTCAGCCGCGACCCGGCTCATCGCGGACGACCTGCGGGACACGCTGCGCGCCGCGAAGGAGAAGTACAAGATGGGCCGGGCCATGGCGGCGCCGCAGATCGGCGCGCCGGTGCGGATCGTGTTCGTCCAAATGGACAAGCAGCGTTGGACCATGATCAACCCGGAAATCACCGATGTCGGACCGGACGACTTCCTGGTGTGGGACGACTGCTTTTCTTTCCCGAGCGTGTTCGTGCGAGTGCCGCGCGCCTACACGGCGACCCTCACGTACACCGACTTGAAGGGCAAGCAGCACACGATGCAGCTCGAGGGTCCGATGGCCGAGCTACTGCAGCACGAGATCGATCATCTCGACGGCATCCTCGCGCTCGACCGCGCGGCAGGCCCCGACCCGTTCGCCTTCCGCTCGGAGTGGGAGAAGATCCACGACCCGTCGGAGCGTTATGGCCGGCCGAAGCCCCGCGAGTTGACCTGACGCGCCGCTCGCCACCTCGCTCGTGATCATGTCGCCCTAGGGGAGGAGAGGGTGGAGCGGCCGTCTCCACACCTCTCCAGATCTTCTCCGACCGCTCTCAGCAACAGCCGTCAGTGCACCAGGGGCAGTCGCACATGCCGCTCACCTCCTTTCCGCCGGCCCGAACGGCTCGGCATCATCGCGGTTCCGAACACGCACTTCCCGTCTCGCCGCAGGTCGAGACGCGTGCGCAGGCGGCGCACGTCTTCCTGGACGTCGGTACAACGACAGACAGTGGCAATGCACGCCCGGATGCTGTCGAGCAGGGGATGGTCAGGCTGGCACAGGCGGTAGTACATCCAGCGACCCTCGCGCCGCTCCTCCACAAGCCTGGCCGCCTTGAGCACCTTGAGGTGCCGGGAGACGTTGGGTTGGGACTCATCCAGGGCATCGACGAGCTCGCATACGCACGCGCCCGTCGGCACTGCGAGCAGGCAGCACGCGAGGCGCAGCCGGATGCGATCCCCAAGCGCAGCAAACAGATCATCGACGTTGTGCAACGCGAGATTCATATATTCCAATCTATGAATATATCAACGAGAGGGCAACCCGACGACCAGCTTCGCGGCAGCATCTGCTCACCGTTCGGGCAGCGGCTACGCCGTGAGCACGACTGCAAGGGTGACTGCGGGGACGCTAGATTGCGACGCGACAGGGGTGCTCAGCCGGGGTGACCCGGACGAGCTGAGATCACACCCTTTGAACCTGATCCGGCTAGCACCGGCGAAGGGAGTCGGTATGAACTGCGTCACCCAGATGTTCCTCGCCCGCCAGGGCACCATCACCGCACAAATGCGGCGTGTCGCAGAGCGGGAAGAGCTCCCCGTGGAGCTGGTGCGCGACGAGGTCGCCCGCGGTCGGCTCATCATCCCCGCCAACGTGAATCACCTGGCCCAACGGCTCGACCCGATGGCGGTCGGCAAGGTGGCGCGGGTGAAAATCAACGCCAACATCGGCAACTCGGCCGTCGAGTCGAACATCGACCAGGAGCTCGACAAGTTGCACCACGCGGTCCACTACGGCGCCGACACGGTGATGGACCTCTCCACGGGCGGCGACATCGACGCCATCCGGCAGGCGATCCTCGCCGCCTCGCCGGTACCGATCGGGACCGTGCCCATCTACCAGGCCGTCACCGAGGTGCAGAAGGTCGAGGACCTCACTGCAGATGACCTGCTCGACATGGTCGAGCACCAGGCGCAACAGGGGGTGGACTACGTCACGGTGCACTGCGGTATCCTGCGCGAATACGTCGGGCTCGCGCTCGGCCGGGTGACAGGGATCGTGTCACGCGGCGGGTCGCTGCACGCCTACTGGATGATGCACCACAACCAGCAGAACCCCTTCTACACCCACTTCGACCGCATCCTCGAGATCGCGCGGAAGTATGACGTGACGCTGTCGCTGGGCGACGCGCTGCGGCCCGGGAGCCTGGCCGACGCGAACGACCGGGCGCAGTTCGCCGAGCTCGACACGTTGGGCGAGCTCACGATGCGCGCGTGGGCGAAG
Organism: Gemmatimonadales bacterium; assembly: GCA_035637455.1. Taxonomy (GTDB): domain Bacteria; phylum Gemmatimonadota; class Gemmatimonadetes; order Gemmatimonadales; family GWC2-71-9; genus 20CM-4-69-16. The sequence goes on along the minus strand of DASPXE010000182.1, from coordinate 33,956 downwards.
GACGTGCAGGTGATGATCGAAGGCCCCGGGCACATCCCGATGCACCTGATCGAGATCAACGTCCGGAAGGAGAAGGAGATCTGCCACGAGGCCCCGTTCTACACGCTGGGACCGCTGGTCACGGACATCGCGCCGGGGTACGACCACATCACCTCGGCGATCGGCGCGGCGATGATCGGCTGGTACGGGGCGGACATGCTGTGCTACGTGACCCGCAAGGAGCACCTCGGCCTGCCCAACGCCGAGGAGGTGCGCGAAGGCGTGATCGCCTACAAGGTCGCCGCGCACGCGGCCGACATCGCCCGCGGGCGCGCGGGCGCACGCCAGCGCGACGACGCGCTGTCGCGCGCGCGGTTCGCGTTCGACTGGAACGAGCAATTCCGCCTGTCGCTCGACCCCGCCCGGGCGCGCGAGCTGCACGACGAGTCGCTGCCGGCGGAGTACTTCAAGTCAGCCGAGTTTTGCGCGATGTGCGGGCCCAAGTTCTGCTCGATGCACATCACGCGGGAGATCGAGAGAAAGTACGGGGAGGCGGGAGGCGGGAAGGGCGACGGGTCGGCGAACAACGAAGCGGCAGTGTCCGCAGACTGAGGGGAATTTCGTCGCGGCGTCGCGGGCGGTCCGAGCTACGGCCGCCCCTCGACCTCCGCGATCGCCTCGTCGAGCAGACGCCGTCGTTCGGAATCGGTCGCACGCTCGCGCAGACCCCGCAGCGCGGCGAGTTGCGCCGCGCGGAGCGCCTGGTCCGATGGCACGGCGAGGTCGGGCCGCACGCCGACGCGCTCCCAGTTCGTCTGGGTAATGGGATTGATGGCCCGCCCCGTCGGCACCCAGATGCCGAAGTGGTCGGTGATCCGCTGCAAGCCACCGGGATGGGCGCCCCCGCCTGTCGTGTCGCCCACGATGACGGCCCGCCGCCGAGTCTGGAGATTGTACGCGAACTCCTCCGCACCCGAGAAGGTGAGCCGGCTGGTGAGGACGTACACCGGCCGCTCGGGGCCGTAGCGCACTCCCGGGACACGAGTCCGGGTATAGAAGTGTTCGGTGCGGTTGCCGGGGCGCCAGTAGAGCGAGTTCAGATGCACGGAGTCCGCGCCGAAGAGATAGCTCGACACGAACGCGACCATGGCCGGTGACCCGCCGCCGTTCCGGCGGACGTCGACGATCAGGGCGTCGGTGTTGGCCAGAAACGCGAACGCCGCAGCGGCGGCGTCCCCGATCCATTCCGGCTCGAACCCGAAGCTCCGCAGCTCGAGGTAACCCACGTTGCCCGGGAGCCGCTCCACTTTCTCGAACCCGAAGTTGACCTGACGGCCAAACGCTCGGGCCCGCGCCTCCATCTCCGGGGTCGGGCGCTGGTGCGCATCCAGTCTTGGCAGCGGCTCGTCACTGTAGCGAACCCGGAGGTGCCGGTCTTGACTCACCGCCTGCAGGTGCGCGGTGAGCGAGTCGGCCAGCGTCTGGGCGCTCGTGATCCATTCGTACTCGCCGCGCCGCACCCGGTCGCGGATGGCGCGCTCCATCGCGACGGCCGTGTCCGGGAAAACGTAGGCTTCCGTGAGCCGGGCCAGCGCGCCGTCGATCACCTGCCGTCGCGTCGCGGCGTCGATGGTCATGTCGGCTGGATGCGAGCCCTGCGCCGGAACCGGAGGCACGGCGACCGCCAGCAAGACGGCTGCGACAGAGATGCTTCGACTCATAGCCCACCCCGCGCCGTGGTTCGTGAAAAAAGAGGTTGCCGACGTACCACGGGAATGACGCAGCGCCCGGCCAGAGGGTCGCGCGCGGCGCGCTGTCCCCATGGCTGTCGCTATGGTGTGCGAATGCTGTTCAGCCAGAGCGCACGCACCGGACGCTCCCCATGCCTCTGATTCTCGGGCATTACAGAAGCATCGGAGTCCCTCATCCGGGACCGCTTCCTGTCCGTACAAATGCTCGAGGATGGCGATCCGGCACCGCCGACATCATACGCGGCAAGAAGGGCGCTCCAAGCGGGACGAACCGTTGTCCAGAGCGCGCTGCCCGTTCGATGGGAACGAGCTGGAGCACGACACGAAAGACGTGGTGCCGCAGCCTGGACGGGCTCGGTGTCTGACGGCTGTCGCGATGCTGCACCGTTGCTGTTCGTCGCCTTAGGGCCCGCGTTTGACGAAGAACTCGTAAGGTGCCGTGCCCACTTCGTCGCCGAACGTGCCGCCGCCGCGCACGCGGATGAGATACGCTCCCGCCGGTGGCACGACGAAGGATCCGGGTGACCAGTACTGCGGTCCGCTGCCTACGAGGCTCGCGCCCCGCCCGGCCAGCACCGTCCCTGTCGCCGGGTCTACGACCTCGAGGCTAATGAGACTGCCGATGGGCACGGGGTTCGCCGTCAGTCGCCACCATGGGCTGACCGCTTCCCCGGGCGTACCCGTCGAGGTGAACTCGTCGATGTCGCCGGCGGGAAAGATCGCCTCGCCTCGAACCGTGTCGCCCAGCGCGAAGGAGGAAGGCACGTTCTCCGGAGCGCGATTCACGGCTACCACGCGGAACCGGTAAGGACCGACGAACCGGAAGACGTTGCCGCACGTGGCGTCGTAGCACGAGCCAAAGTACTCTCCTCGACGCTCCGCCACCACGATTCGGACCTCGCCCGAGGCGGGCGCCCTGAACGGGCCCACCGCCCTCTCAAACGACTGTCCCACGACCCACGCCAAGGTGTCGCCCGTGGTAGGATCGAGCGCGATGAGCCAGGGATAGCCGGGCGAACCAGGCGTCTGGAACACGATGTTGAGATCTTGTCCGGCCGCCGCACGGAGCGTGTACTCGTCCCAGTCGCCGGGCGCGTCGATCGCTTCGCCGGTGACGGAGTCGCCCGGGACGAGGGCGCTGGGTACGCCCTCCGGCGACGTGCCGAGAAGCTCCACGGTGAAGCGATAGGGCCCGCGCTCCGTGGGACCCGGTTTCGGTGAGCTCCCCTCCCCGACCTCCAGCATGTACCAGCCTGTCTCCGCCAGGTCCACGCGCATGGATTGGTGGTCGCGCAGGCTCGCCGCTGCGCTGGGACTCCCCACGGTGCCACGCCAGCCCGGCTCCACCGCGAATCTCGGGCTCCACAGACTCGCCGCCAGAGGACCGCTTAGGGCCTGGAACGCGATGTTCACATGGTGGCCTCGCATCGCGTAGAACCGGAAGCGATCGACGTCACCCAGAGGATCAATCGACTCTCCGGCGACCGTGTCACCGATGGCGAACGTGTCGCGGACCGATTCCGGGCCAAACTTGAACGCGTAGAGCCAGACTCGGTATGAGCCCCTGAGGAGCCACGATCCGTCGACCCGCACCGTATAGGTGCCGGGGGCGAGCGCGAGGCGCCCCGTTTGATCGAGGCCGGCGGTGCCGAAGCCGGGTCCGAACGAATAGGCCGACGCCACCGCGCGCCCGGTCGCGTCGAGCAGTTGCGCCGTCAGGACACCCTCGGGACCGTCCGGGCCGCGTTGCACGACCAGGTCCACACCAGTCGAGTCCGGGACGGTCACGCGCCACTCGTCCACGTCGCCCGGTACGTCGATCGATTCTCGTGACACGCTATCGCCGAGCGCGAGGGTGTCGGGAGCCGTCTCGGGCCGGGGATTCACCTTGTACAGGAGCAAGCGATACGGCCCTCGATCGGGATCGGTACGGTCCCGCGTCCCTGACACGCGGAGGCGATACGTCCCGGTCGTCGACAGGGCGAAACGGCCGGTGACCTGACGCAGCAGGCTCGTGTCGGTCCCGCTGCTGGAGACGCCACCGAGTCGCGTGTCCCCGCTCGCCAGGACGTCGAGCTGCAGGTACGTGTTCGGCGACCCACTCCGGGCCTGGAGGAACGCAGTGAACTCTTCGCCCGCCGCGCCGGAGAACGTGAACTCGTCCACGTCGCCCGGCATATCGATCGCCTCGCCCACGACGGTGTCGCCCGGCGCGATCGCGGCGAGCACGTGCTCGGGGCGGCGATCCACCGGATAGAGGAAAAAGCGATACGACCCCGTGTCGGCCAAGAAATGGCTATCCGCGCCCGACACGCGTGCGACGTACGATCCACCCTCGGCCACTGTGAAGCGACCCGTCGCGTGGGCGAACAGGCTGGTATCGGACGCGGCACTCGTAGCGACGGCTAGCGTGGGACCCGAGCCGGGGGCGATCTCGAGCTGGAATGCGCGCGCTGACTGCAGGAACGCGTTGAATTCGGCACCCGGGGCGGCCGCGAACGTGAACTCGTCCACATCCCCCGCGCGATCTATGATCTCGCCCCGGACTTCTGAGCCGACCGGTACAACGGCGGCACGATGCTCCGGTGCGCGATCGATGAGATAGGACCAAAAACGATACGGACCCCGGTAGCGGGGGAAGTTGCCGAGAACTGGCCGGAAGTCGAACCGGTAGTCGCGCGACGTCGGGAGCTTGAAGCGGCCGGTGGTAGAGCGAGCCGGGCTCCCCGCGTCGGCGAAGACGTAGCTCAGGAGATCCCGCGTGCCCGGATCCCAGACCGCGAGATCGAGAACGCCGGAGCCAGCCGGGGCCAGCGCTTCCGCTACTGCAACGACTTCCTGCCCCGCTTCACCGTACATGAAGAACTCGTCCGCATCGACGCTGGGGTGGATTGCCTCGCCGACGATTGTGTCGCCGATCGAGAAGACGGCCCGCTCCGTTTCCGGAGCGACGTTTACCTGATACACCATGAAGCGGAACCGCGCCCCCGCGGCGGATGGGAAGGCCTGCACTCTCAAGAGATACACGCCACCCTCGGGGCTCTGGAAGTTCGCGCTGGCATTTTCGTCGAGCGGACCCGAACGCGGGTTGGCATACACCGACGCGACAGACTGGTGGTATTCGGAATCCACCACGATCAGTTGCACCGTAGCTTTCCGCGCCTCAAGGAACACCGCGTACTCACCCCCGAGGACGGCGGCGAAGGAGTACTTGCGGACGGTATCGCCCGTAATGGCGTCTTCGATCACAACGCCGACCGGAACTCGCTCACCTTCTCCTCGCGGTTCGAAGGGAGAATCGCAGGCGACTGCCGCAAGCCGAGGAGACGATCAGCTCTCCACCAGAGCAAACGCCCGCACCGGGAAGCTCCCCATCCCTTTGACTTTGGGCGGCACGGCGAAGAAGCGAAATCCCGTGTCGGGCAGCTCAGCCAGGTTGCACAAGTGCTCGACGATGGGGATCCGGGCGCCGAGGAGGATGGTGTGCACGGGCCGGGCGCCGTCCGAGGCATCGTCGATGTTGAGCGAGTCGATCCCCACGAGCGCGGCGCCTGCCGCCACCAACTGCCCGGCCGCCTCGCGGGTGAGAAACGGATGGCCCGAGCCGTACCGCTCGGTCCGCCAGTGGGCGTCCCACCCCGTGTGCACGAGCACGGCCCGGCCCCCCACGTCAAGGCCGCGGAACAGCGGGGCGTCCAGCCCGCGCCCGGTGCGCGTCGTTGCGCGGATGACGACGCCCTCCAGATCAGCGACGGCTTCGAGCGGATAGTCCGCGATGTCGTTCGCGCCGTCGTACCGATGGAACGGCGCGTCGATGTACGTCCCGGTGTTGGCGAGCATCTCGATCTTCCCGATCTGGAACGTCGTGCCGGCGGCATAGCGGCTGCGCGAAGCGTCCCGCGACAGCCAGTCGCTGATCAGCGGTGCGGGGAGACCCGGGTAGGTGACCATCCCGTGCTCGACGGCGTGGCTGAGGTCGACGAGCCGGCGGTGCGGCGTCATCGCCATTCGCACATCAGTGGGGCGCCCCTGGCCAAGAGACCGGCCAGCCGCTCCACGTTACCCTCCAGCTCCTCATCTACCGCACGGGGGCAGAACTCATAGATCCGCTGCGCCAGGGCGTGGGGGTCGTGCGGCTTGCCGACAAACCTTGCGCGGAACCAGTCAACACCGGCGCCGGTCAGTTCGAACGGCTCGTCGGGCGCGAGCGCACGCAGCCACACGATCACGTCGTTCGGCGTGCGCCGGTCCCGCCGCCCTCCCGTCCCCAGGCGCACCAGCAGGTCGTAGGGGTCGGCCGTCGGCATCAGGCCGACGCGCACCGGAACGGTGTCGCGTCCGAAGTAGCGATCGAACCGGAACAGCAGAAACCCCCGCTGCCGAAACCGATCGTGCGCCGCCTGCAGCAAACCGGCCGCGCGCTCGGCAGTCACGACGACCGTGACACCGCCAGTCGGCACCCGAGTACCGTCGCCGGCCACCCCCATGAGCGCGCGGGACGGCCCGCCGGCCAAACGCTCCAGAGCCGCGACGGCGCCGTCGAAGTCGCCGGGCACGGTGAACCCTGCGGGCAGATGATACTCGGGACGCGACCGGCGCAAGCCCCGCCGCACGCCGACGAGCACGACGTTGAGGGCAAGCAGAGCCAAGAGCACGAACACCGCCTGTCTGGCGCCCTGGCGCGGGCGGGGGCTCTCCCCGGCTGCTTCACGCAGTAGCGCGACGCCCGAGTCGTCCGTCTGGACGGTCGAGGAGTCCGGCAGGGTGACGGGGGCAATCGGGCGCTGATCCGCACCATCCAGACCGATCTCGCGGAGCAACCGTGCTGCCCGGCGCTCCAGTCTTGCCACAAGGACCTGCTTGAACGGGGGGAGCAGCTTCCAGGTCATCAGGGCAGCGCCCTTGAGCGTGCGCTTGAAGGTCTGTGTCTCCCGGTCGAGCCAGAAATAGCCCGCGTCGACCTGGCGACCCATCTGCCGGAACGTGGCGGCGCTCAAGTAGCCGCCCGGATCGCCCTTGACGTCGGGGTACGCCAGCGCCGCGGCGCCAAACCGCCGGCGCACTAGCGCCCGGAAGACGCGCAGCAGGCGGGCCGGGTCCCGCACGACGGGGAGGCGCTCGTTGGTCCACCCCGGCAGTGGAGCGAACACGCGGGGGTCACCCAGGTTGGACACTTCGAGAGCGCGACCATCGGCCAGTTCCGCCGTGAACTCGACGAACATCCCGCCGCCGCCCATGGCGCCGAGGACGGCGGCCACCATACCCCGCTCCCCCGTGACATCGTTCATGATCAGGAGCACACGCTGTGTAGTCGACGGCGCCAGCCGGAACAGGTCGCCCGCGACGGCGAAGCCCTCGCGCGAGAGAGCGTTCGCGTTCGCCTCGAGCCAGGCCGACACGTCCCGGGGGAACTCATGCCGGGCCGGATCGTAGCGCTCGTAGACCGGGTGCGCGTCTTCACCCGCCGCGCGCCAGACAGCCACAATGCAGATAACGTAGACTGCAGCGATGAGCCCGAGAATGGCGATAACGGCGATCACGGTCGATTCCTCCTTCGCGGCAGTAGCTCAGCCGGGGCCGCCTGACGAACCCGGCCGCTCCCCTGACACCGCCGCCCCCAGCACACGGGCGAGTGCCCTCAAGAGCTGCCCCTCCGCGCTCGCCCCATCGGGTGCTTCAGCAAGCACCACAGCGAAGCGACGCCGCAGCAACGGATCCCGCATCGCGTGGGCAGCGAACTGGAGCGTGAGTGGTGTGAACCAAGGCGCGTGGCGCGCCCCCGCACCGGCCCGCGCCACGGCGGCGTACTGCTCGAACAAGGCGAGCAGAAAGGTGCCCTTGGATGGGAACTGTCGGTAAATCGCGCCTTTGGTGAACCCCGCCGTCTGAGCAACCTCATCCAGAGAGCCCAACTCGATGCCTCGCTCGGCGAAGACCCGCAGACCCGCGTCGATCAGCAGCGACCGCGTCTCCGCTTTGCGCCTCGCGCGAATGATACCCATAAGAATCTAAGATACCTGTTAGCATCCTCATTGCAACGCGGTGCACGACATTCCAGACTTGAGATACCAATCAGTATCTCAACGACCGCCAACTCCAGATTTCACGCGCCCTTGTGCCGTGGTGTGACGTTGCTAATTGCGCCGCGTGAGACGCCACAAGAGATTGGGCCGCGCCCCGACTCGTCCCTTTGACAGGAGCACGTCCGTGAGCGACCAGGCAGCCGCCACGCCGACCGGCGGCAATCTGCAGTTCGAGCGCGCCGAGCGCGCGACCCGGGCGACCGGATCGGGATGCGCTGTTTGCAAGCAGGTAATCACGACCGCCTATTACGAAATAAACGGCCACGTGACCTGCCAGCGGTGCCGCAGCCGGATCATCGCCGAGCGGAACCGCGGGACCTCCGGTACGCGCTTCGCGAAGGCGCTGGGGCTCGGGTTCCTTGCAGCCGCTGCGGGCGCAGGCCTCTACTATGCCGTCGCCGCCGCGACGGGAAGCGAGTATGCCATTGTGGCCATCGTCGTCGGCCTGCTGGTGGGCGGTGCAGTGCGCAAGGGATCGAACGGGCGCGGCGGCTGGCGCTACCAGGCACTGGCGATGGTCCTCACCTACAGCGCCATCGTGGTGACGTACATACCGCAGATCGTGAAGGCGATGATGGACCGCCGTGCCGCGATAATCAGTGAAGGAGTCCGACGGGCCGCTGACACGGCGACGATCACGGCCTCTACCACGGCACCGGATCACACGGGTCGGTCGGCAACCGCCGGCGATTCCGCGCGCGCGCCGGCCAAGCACGTCGGCGTGGGTGGAGTGCTCTTGGGTGTCGGAGCGCTGTTCGTATTGGCGGCCGCCCTGCCGATCCTCGCGGGGATCAGCAACATCATCGGACTGTTCATCATCGGCATTGCTCTGTATGAGGCGTGGAGGCTGAACAAGGCGGTTGCGCTGCGGATCACGGGACCCTACCAGGTCGGCGCCCCACCGACCGCTCCCGCCTAGGCTTCCGGGAATGAGCGACACTCCGTTTGCAGAGTTGGCGCCACCCGTGTGTCCTGAGTGCGGCGCCCAGGTAGCACCCGCGCTGCTTGCCTGCCCATCCTGCCACCGGCTGGTCCACGTCGAGCAGCTGAAGCACCTGGCAGCCGAAGCGGACCAAGCGAAGCGAACCGGTGACGCGAGCGCCGAGCTCACCGCGTGGCGTCAGGCGCTCGATCTCCTCCCAGCCGACACGACGCAGCACCGAACCGTCGCCACGCGCGTCGCAGAGTTGAGCCGCGCGGTGGATCGACAGCCGGCGGCCGGCAAGCAGGGCTCCCGCTTGGGCAAGGGTGCGGCGGGAGGGCTCGGTGCAATCGGCGTGCTGCTCGCGAAGTTCAAGTTCGCCCTGGTCTTCGTGCTGACCAAGGCCAAACTGCTGTTGCTCGGACTCACCAAGGCGAGCACGCTCTTCTCGATGCTCCTGTCGATGGGGGTGTACTGGACGATCTGGGGCTGGAAGTTCGCGCTGGGCTTCGTCGCGTCGATCTACATTCACGAGATGGGTCACGTGCAGGCGCTCACCCGCTACGGCATCAAGGCGACCGCGCCGATGTTCATCCCCGGTGTGGGCGCCTTCATTCGTCTCAAGCAGTACCCGACCGACCGCCGCGAAGACGCGCGGGTCGGACTTGCGGGACCGATTTGGGGCGTGGGGGCCGCGGCGGCTGCGTACGCGATCTATTTCGCGACGCGCGCCGGGATCTGGGGCGCGATCGCGCACGTGGGCGCGTTCATCAACCTGTTCAACCTGATTCCGGTGTGGCAGCTCGATGGCGGGCGCGGGTTCCGAGCGCTGACCCGCGGGCAACGTTGGATCGCCGTCGGCGTGATCGGGCTGGCGTGGCTGCTCACGTCGGAGGGCCTGCTCGTACTGCTGCTCGTGGCGGCGGCCGCCGCCGCGTGGTTCGGGGACGCGGCGCCGGAGCCCGATGGAACGGCCCTGCTGCAGTACACCTGGCTCGTTGCCGTATTGTCGCTCATGACCCGCATCTCCGTGGCCGGCGCTGCGCGGCGCTGAACGTCGCCGGGCCTGCCCGCCGCTGTTCTCGTCTCCAACCGAATGTGTCTGCCGGACTTGACTGGGGTGGGCCCGCTTCTATGTTTGCGATTCGGCCGGGACGCGCCCGCCGTCGGGACGTGAGACGCTGGAGCCTGGATGACGTACATCATCGCAGAACCGTGCATCAACCTGAAGGATCGCTCCTGCGTGGATGTCTGTCCGGTGGACTGCATCTACGAGGGCGAGGATCAGCTGTACATCCACCCCGACGAGTGCATCGATTGCGGCGCTTGCGAGCCCGAGTGCCCGGTCACCGCGATCTTCCCCGAGGAAGACACGCCGCCGCAGTGGAAGTCCTACATCGCGAAGAACCGGGACGTCTTTCAGAGCGCGACGCCGCCGGGCAAGCCACAGCGTAAGGGCAGCTAGCTCCCTGACCCGGGCGCCAGGCCGGGGGTTGGGCCCCTCACCGCAACGTTTCCAGAAAGTCGGCCATCAGTCGGCTGGTTGCGAGTGGCTGCTCGAGCGGCGCCAGGTGCCCGGCCGCTGGGACGACGTGGCACTGCGCCCTGGGGATCAGGGCCGCCATCGCCTGTGCCGCGGCCGGCGGTGAGATCTGATCTTCGCTCCCCACGAGCACCAGCGCCGGCACCCGGATCCGCCGCAGCGTGTCGGTCGAGTCGGGCCGGTCGCGCAGCGCGCGCAGGGCGCCCACGAGCCCCGGCACCGACCAGCCACGCGCCATGTCACGCACCTGCTCCGCAACCTCGGACTGCGTTTGGCGCGCCAGCAGCTTCGGCAACAGCCGGCTCACGAGCGCGTCCTGGCCGTCGCGCTCGGTCAACGCGGCGAGCTCGTCGCGCTCGCGCTGCGCGGCCGGGGCGTCAGGGTCGGGTTTAGTATCGACGAGCAGCACGGCCGTCACCCGGTCGGCGTAGCGCCGCAGCAACTCGAAGGTCACGTACCCGCCCATCGACAGCCCGCACACCGCCGCCGCGCTCACGCCCAGGGCGTCGAGGATCGCCACCAGGTCGTCGGCGTAGTGAGCGATCGAGTATCCGTCGGCCGCGCCCGAGGCGCTGGACGCACCGGCGCCCCGCAGGTCGGGAGCGATGCGCTTCCAGCGCGCCAGCGCCGCGAGCTGATGCCGCCACACGGTGCGGTCGAACGGGAAGCCGTGCACCAACAGGACCGGAGGGCCATCGCCCCGGACCTCGACCGCGAGCTCGGCCGCTCCGACCGACACACGGATCGGCTGATGTGATCCGGAGGTCCGTGGGCCCAGGAAGCGTGCGATCTCCTCCGGTAGGGGCGTGGCCCGGCCGATGCGGTCGACGCAGACGAACACGATCTCGGCCTCCGCGATGACGACGTCGTCCGAGACGCGCCGGACGACGTGGCGCAGTGTCATGCTGGTCGTCCCGCGCTGCGCCACGGTCGTCTCGATCCGCAGCACGTCGCGCGGGTACGCCCCCGCCTTGTAGTCGATCACCGCCCGGCGCGCGGCAGGCCAGACGCCGTTGCGGTCGAACAGATCCATCCCGGGGCCGCGCGCGAGCGCCTCCCAGCGCGCGCGCTCGAGCAACGTCAGGAGCGCCGCCTGATTCAAGTGGCCGAAGGCGTCGCAGTCGTAGGGATAGACGGTCAGCTCAACGGTGGGGAATGCCGTCATCGCACGGACTCCGGCGCGGGAGAGGGCATGCCAAACGTATGCCAGAAAACCACCCGTCGCACCTTCCACGTTCCACGTCGCAGGAGAACGGCGAAGGCCTTGGCGCCGTACGTGGGATCGAGAACGAGGCCGTGCGTGGCCGCGACCCCGCGCGCGGACTCACCATCGACCGTCGGCCACCCGTAGCCGCGGCCCAGCGCATTCACGATGTCGGGAGGGCGGGGAGCGGGGAGCGGTACGCCCACGCGTGCGAGCAGGCGCCGCGCGCGCCGCGCGAGCCGGAGCGTCCGCCATCGATTAGCGACCAACACCGGAGCGACGCGCACGCCGATCACGCGTGTGGGCCAGCCGAGTTGCGCGACGCCGAGCAGCAGGCCGGCGAGCGTGCCGCCGGTGCCGAGCGGTGCGACGATCGCGTCGGGCGGGCCGGGGAGCTGTTGCGCGAGCTCGAGGGCGGCGAGTAGATGGCCCACCACGGCCCGCGGGTGTGCGCCGCCGCCGGGGACCCAGCGCCGGGGCCCGAGGCGGCCGGCGCCGCGCCACGCGCCCAGCAGGGCGAGCGGCAGGGCCGCGCGCGTGCGCGCGCGCACCACCAGCGCGGCGTGCGCGTCGCAGGCGGCAGCGACGGCGCGGCTCGCCTCGGTCTCGGGCTGCGGGAACTGGGCGAGCGCGGCGCGACAGGACAGGGCCGCAGCATGCACCGCGGTGGCGAGGCAGTGCGTCGAGCCCGTGCCGCCGACGGTCACGAACACGCTGCCCGCCGGCGCACCCGCGAGGAGCAACTCGAGGCCGCGCACCTTGTTGCCGCCGCAGCGCGGCGCCGAGCGATCCTCGCGCTTGAGCCACAGCGCGTCCAGGCCGAGGGTCCGCGCGAGCGCGGGCGCGGGCTCGAGGGGCGTGGGCCAACGTCCCAGACTACAGGGAGCGAGTGCCGCGCGTATCTTTCGAGTCAGTCGCTCCGGATCGTACACTGCCAACCTTCAGAACCGAGAGTCGCGATGCGGGTTTCCACCGACTACATCCGCCACGCGGCCCGCGCCGCCCGCAAGTGCGCGGGCGACCCGCTGGGTGGCGCCCCCCAACCACCGGACCCCGAATTCTACAAGACGCTCGCGAAGGCGCTCGAGGAGATCGCGGCCGGCCTGGAGCAGTTGGGCAAGGAAGAGTGAGCCGGACGGGAGCACCGCGTGCATAGCTACATCCGGACGCCCGAGGCGCTCGCCGAAACCGTCGCCGCATTCCGGCGCGAGCCGCTGGTGGCGGCGGACACCGAGGCGGCGAGCTTCCACCGGTATCGGGACCGGATTTTCCTCGTCCAACTCTCCACCCGCGGCCGCACGGCGATCGTCGACCCGCTGGTCCTGCCCGACCTCTCGCCGGTGGGCGCCCTGCTCGCGGACCCGGGCGTTGAGAAGGTGTTCCACGATGCGGACTATGACCTGCGCATCTTGGACCGCGACTACGGTTTCCACGCGGCACGGGTGTTCGACACCCGCATCGCGGCCCAGCTGGCGGGCGAGCCCGCGGTGGGGCTGGCGGCATTGCTCGAAAAGTATCTGGGGGTGAAGCTCGCGAAGGAGCACCAGAAGGCGGACTGGTCGCGCCGGCCGCTGCCGCCCGCGATGCTCGAATATGCGGCGGCCGACACCCAGCACCTGCCCGCCCTGCGTGACGCGCTGCGCGACCGCCTCTCCCAGCTCGGTCGTCTCGCCTGGGCGGAGGAGGAGTGCGCGCGCCTCGAGTCGCTGCGTTGGACCGGGGCACCTGACGGCAGCGACGCGTTCCTGCGCGTGAAGGGAGCGCGAGCGCTGGCGCCGCGCGCGCTCGCCACGCTGCGCGAGCTGTACCGCTGGCGCGAGGCCGTCGCCCGTGAGCAGGACAAGGCCACATTCCGCATCATCGGCAACGACGCCCTGCTCGGCGTGGCGAAAGCGCTGCCTCGCTCGCCCGCGGATCTCGCGCAGATCTCCCAGCTCCCCGCAACCCTGGCGCAGCGGCACGGCCCCGCGCTGCTCGAGAGCGTCCGCCGGGCGCTCGCGCTCTCCGAGCCCGAGCTGCCGCACGTTGAGCGAGGCGCCCGGCCGCCCAGAGACGCGGCGTTCGACGCGCGCCTCGAGCGGCTGAAGACGGTGCGCAACCGGGTCGCCGCCGAGCTCGGCCTCGACCCGGGCGTGTTGTGCGGCCGGTCCACGCTCGAGGCGGTGGCGCGGACCACCCCCGTCCCAAACGATCGCGCCGGGCTCGCTCAGGTGGCGGAGCTCCGGCGCTGGCAGATCGAGGTGCTCGGGAGCGCGCTGCTCGCGGCGCTGGCCTAGAGCCCCATCAACGCACGCACCTTGGGGTCCATCTTTTCCGGCGTCCAGTAGGGCTCCCACACGATCTCGATGTTCACGTCCTTCACGCCGTCGAGCGCACGGATCACCTTGTAAGCGTCGTTCGTGATCATCGGGCCGGCCGGACACCCGGGCGAGGTCAGCGTCATGTCCACCTCCACTGCGCCGCCCACGACCGTAATGTCGTACACGAGGCCCAAGTCGATGATGTTCATGTCGAGCTCGGGATCCTTCACCTGGCGCAAGGCCTTGCGCACCGCCTCTGGTGTGAGCTCCGCTGGTGCCGTCATGGCCGACTCCTTCTGCATCATGCCGCCTCGTCTGGAAGCTTAGTCGCCGGCGTAGCCCCGCACCAGGCAGCGCCGCTGCCGCGCAATCCAAGCGTACACCCGCCGGGCCACCGGGCGCACCCCGGGCACCAGGAAGATGGCCGCGAGCCACCGCTTCCGCAGGAGGCGCAGGATTTCGGGTGCGGCGTCTGCCCCCGCGAACACACGCCCGTCGGGAAGCACGAGATGCATCGCCGCCGCGAGCGCCGGAAGGGGAATTCCGAACGTCGCGACCCGTTCCCGGTCCTGAAACGCAATCACCTCGAGCCGGCGTTCCCGATCCCGGCGCAACACGAGGTCGACGCACTTCCGGCAGAACCCGCACTCGCCATCGTAAATCAGCGTGGGTCGCTCAGCGCGCATCGGACGCCTGCGCAGCCGCGTCGGCAAGCCGGCCGCGCACCGTTTTCAGGACCGTAAACGGCCGTCGCGCGCGCGGGGCGTAGGCCCGGTTCGTGAGCAGCACCACGAACAGGTCGCGATCGGGGTCAATCCAGAGCGACGTTCCCGTCCAACCGGTGTGACCGTAGCTTCTGGGGCCGAACAGCGTCCCCGCGCTCGACTGCTTCTCGCCCGTGGGCAATGCTTGCCAGCCGAGGGCGCGAGCCTCGGTGCCGTGGCCGAAGTCCGCTGCTTTGGTCGTGAACAGCCGCACGGTCTCCGGGCGCACCAGGCGCCGGCCGTCCGGGCGCGCGCCGCCCGAGAGCATGAACTGCGCGAAGCGTGCGACATCGGTGCCTGTCGCGAAGAGGCCGGCGTTCCCCGACACGCCGCGCAGCTTGAACGCGCTGCCGTCGTTCACCACCCCCGCCACGGGGTGGCCGTGCCACAACCCCGTCGGCGCGATCCGTGACTTGAGCCGGCCGGGTGGCCGAAACAGGGTCTCTCGCAGATCCAGGGGCGCGAACACCTCGCGAGCGGCAAACCGGTCGAGCGGCTCGCCGGCCGCGCGCCGCACCACCTCACCGAGCAGGATCGCGTTGAGATCGCTGTAAATGACGCGCGTGCCAGGCGGGACGCGGGGCGTCTCCGAAAGGACGCGCCGCATCACGGCAGCACTGTCGGGGAGCGCCTTGAGCTCGGGGTCCGGGATGTCGGCGCGAAGCCCCGAGATGTGCGCGAGGAGCTGGTGCACCGTCACGCCCGCCGCGCCGGTCCCGTCGAGCTCGGGTATGTAGGTCGCGACCGGGGCGTCGAGCTTCACCGTGCCGCGCTCGACCAGGATCATGAGTGCCGGCGTCGTTGCGATCACCTTCGTGAGCGAAGCGAGGTCGTACAGGGTGCTCTCGGGAGCGACCGTCGGGCTCGCCGCCGACCAGGTGAGGTGGCCGTAGCCCTTGGCGAACAGGATGGTGTCGCGCCGGCCGATCACCAGCGCCGCGCCCGGATACGCACCCTGCCGGATGCCGTCCAGGACGAGGGGATCGAACGTCGCGGCGTCAAACGCCGCCGACCGGGGTACGCCGACCCCGGGGCCGTGCCTCGGCGTTGCGGCAGACCCGGTTTGTAAGAGCAGCACGACCGCTAGCACCAAACGCCCGGAATCCGCCGGCTGCACGCGGGACACCGCCCGTCCACTCCCACTCGCTGCTGCTTGATGACGTACCCGGAGCGCTCGATCAGCAGGTCGCCGCAATCGGGGCAATAGGTGTTCTCCCAGCGGCCGACGCGGCCCGGGAGATTGCCGGCGTAGATGAATTTGAGCCCGGCACGGGCCCCGATGTCGCACGCGCGGAGCAGCGTTTCCGCGGTAGTGTCGTCCGGGTCGGTCATCTTGTAATCCTTGTGGAACGCGGTCACGTGCCACGGGATCTCCGGTGAGATCGCGGCGATATAGTCGGCCGCACGCGTCAGCTGGGTGGCGTCGTCGTTGAAGCCGGGCACGACCAGCGTGACGAGCTCGAGCCAGAACCCACGCTCGTACACCATGCGGATCGCGTCGAGGACGTGCTGCAGCACCCCACCGAGCTCGCGGTAGCGCCTATCGTCCATCGCCTTGAAGTCGATCTTGTAGCAGTCGGTCCACGGCCGGATGTACTGGAGCACCTCCGGGGTAGCGTTCCCGTTCGAGATGAAGGCGGTCTTGAGCCCGTGGGCCCGCGCGACCTTGAACACGTCCACGGCCCACTCGGCCGTGATCAGGGGCTCGTTGTACGACGAGCCGACCATCTTGGCACCCTGCCGCAACGCCAGCCGCACCAGGGCGTCCGGGGTCACGTCGCTGGGCAGCACGCCGGCGGCGTCGTCGCGCAGCGCCTGGCTGGTCAGCCAATTCTGGCAATAGCCGCAGTGGAAGTCGCATCCCAGCATGCCGAACGTGAGCGTGTCCGAGCCGGGAAGGACGTGGAAGAACGGCTTCTTCTCGGTGGGGTCGCTCTGCAACGCCGCGACGTATCCGGCGGGGACGTACAGCGTGCCGTCCTTGTTGAAGCGGACCTTGCAGATCCCGCGCCGGCCGGGCCGCACCAGACAGCGGTGCCCGCAGGCGAAACAGCGCACGGCGCCGCCCTCGAGTTGCTCGACCAGTTCCCCCTCGCGCACGCGCGCGTCCAGCACCTGAGCGAGCGTAGCGGCGCCGCCGTCGGGAGCGTCGTGGGTGAGGAAGGAGATGATACCGCGGTACGTCATGGGTGGGCCCCTCCCTGGAATATACCCCGGTCCCGTTCTACCGCAGGGTCCCGGACGGGAGCTGGTAGAGGAGTCGCGCGGAGGCGATGTCGCGCGACGAGAGATCCCGCACCTTGGTCATCGCGAACATGATGTCGGTCGAATCCGATGAGTGGTCGAGGCCGATCAGGTGCCCGATCTCGTGCAGCGCCACCACGCGGACGTCGTCCATGGAGAGGGGCCGCCCGGCGGGGTCGAACGTGGCGAGCGTGACCACGCCGTTCACGAGGCGGCCGTCCTGGTCCCAGGTGAGATCGGTCTGACCAGTGCGCTGGATCTCGAACTGGAGCCTCCACTTGAAGCGCACCTCGGCCGATTCCGAGTCCGCGTCCAGCCTGAACCGCACCGGCACGCCCGCCTCCTCCCAGCGCTCGAACGCGCCGCGCACTGCGTCGAGGAAGCTCGGCTGGAAGTTGGCGGCCGTACTGGGCCCGAGGAACACCCGCACGGGGCTGCGGATGCGGTTGTCCCAGCGATGCAGCATCGAGTCCTCGCTCTGGGCGACGACCTCGTTCAAGTAGGTGTAGCCCGCGCTCGCGCGGATGCGACGCCGGGTTTCCGACCGAGCGAGCAGCTCCATGTAGCTCGGACCCGACCCGTCCGCCGAGAGCGGCGGGGCCGACGGAGCAGGGGACTGCCCGCCTCGCGTGACGGTCGTGTCCTTCGCGCCGCTTGACGGCGCTGCCGGCGTCGTATCAGCGTGGACTGCGACCAGCGTGGTGGAGTCGGCGGTCGCGTCGGCGCGCGCCGGGCGGCGGGTCGGCGCGAACACGTTCCAGAGCACCGCGGACATGAAGAAGACGACGAGCCCGGCGATGAGGAAGGAGAGGCGACGCTCGATCATGCGCGCAATATGTCGGACCGCGGTGGCGCGCCGCTAGCTTTGGCCCACGGGCGTCTCTATGATTGTGGCCTCCTTATGTTTGGACGGTAGATGTTCGCGTTACCCGCGGGCCCGCTCGTCCGCTGGCGCGGGGGGGTCATCGCGACATGGGCGGCGCTCGCGCTGCTGTTCGCGCCGCGGGCGAGTCACGTGCAGCAGGTCCTGGCGCTGCGCGGCGGCGCGAGCGAGACCACCGAATCCGCGCGCGCCTCCGAGCTCCTCAAGCAGGCCTTTCCGAGCCCATTCGCGGACTACGTCGCCATCGTGGTGCACGGTCCGGTGCGCTGGACGAACCAGCGCTTCGGCGTGGTCCTCGACACCCTGAAGGCCGCCACCGAGCGGCGCCCATACGTCAGCCAGGTGATCTCGGTCCGCTCGATCGGCGAATCGAGCTTCGTCAGCCAGGACCGGCGCACTACGTTCCTGATCGCCGCGCTCACGCCGGAATTCACGAGCGATATCAACAAGAGCGTCATCCCCGACCTGCGGGACAAGATCCGAAACGCGCTGGCGCAGGCGCCCGGCGCCGACGGCTTCGATGTGAAGGTGACGGGCTTTCCGGCGCTCGATCACGACGTCCGGACGATCAGCGCCGAGGACACCGAGCGGGGGGAGGCGCGGGCTCTGCCACTCACTCTCATCGTGCTGGTGGTGGCGTTCGGGGCGCTGGTGGCGGCGATGCTGCCGGTCATCGTGGGCGTACTCGCGATCACGATCGCACTCGGCCTCGTGACCGTCGCGGCGAACTACCTCCCCATGTCGGTGTTTGTGCTGAACATCACCACGATGGTGGGGCTCGGTGTGGGCATCGACTACTCGCTCCTCATCGTCACACGCTTCCGCGAGGAGTTGAATCGCGGGCTGGCGCCGGTGGATGCGGCGGTGCGCACCATCGAGACCGCCGGGTCGGCCGTGGTCACCTCGGGGATCACCGTGGTCGTCGGCTTTGCGGCCCTGGTCATGACGCCGCTGTCGGACACGCGGTCGGTCGGCGTGGGTGGGCTGCTCGTGGTGCTCGCGGCCGTGTTGCTCGCCACGACGTTCCTCCCCGCCCTGCTCGCCGTGCTGGGACGTAACATCGACCGCCCGCGCTGGCTGGCGCGCCCGCTGGCCCGGTTCCACGCGCCGACCGGCTGGGAACGCTGGGCACGCTGGCTCGGGCACCGCCCGTGGCGGGCGGTCGCGTTCGGCGGCGTCGGGATCGGACTGCTCACCTTCCCTCTCACCCGCCTCCGCCTCGGCCTGCCCGCCACGAACTGGTTTCCGCCGGAGTCGGAGTCGGGTCAGGGGCTGGCGGCGCTGCGGGCGATGGGCGCGAGCGGCGCCATCCAGCCGATCCGGGTCGTCGTCCAGCTCCCGGAAGGAGAGGCGGCGTTATCCGGCCGCCGGCTGCCGGGCCTCAAGGCGCTGACCGACTCGCTCCGCAAGGACCCCCGGGTGCGCGAGGTGCGCGGCGTGGCGAGCATCCGGCCGGGCCTGTCGACGCTGCAGCTGGCGATCTACTACAGCGACCCCGCCGCAGTACGCGCCAAGAACGCGAAGTTCTTCGACGCCTACCTGAGCGCCGACCAGCGCATCACGCTACTCGACGTGATCCCCGCGGACACTGTCTCGCTCGCCGGGATGATGGACGTGGCCCGGCACGTGCGCACCGTGGTGGCGCACGGCGTGCGCGGGCTGACGGGTGCCGAAGTCGTCGTCGGCGGCTTCGCCGCTTCCAACGTCGATACCCAGCACGAGCTGCTGCGGCGTTTCCCCGAGACCGTCGGGCTCGTGCTCGCGATCACGGCGATCATGCTGTTCTTCGCGTTCCGGTCGCTCCTCGTGCCGCTCAAGGCGGTGCTGTTGAACTGTCTGTCGGTGGGCGCGTCGTTCGGCCTCACGGTGCTCGTGTTCCAGGACGGCTACGGGGGGAAGCGGTTCGGGCTGGAAGGCCCGACTGAGGCGATTTGGGTGGTGGTCCCGGTGCTGGTGTTCGCGATCGTGTTCGGGCTGTCGATGGACTACGAGGTGTTCCTGCTCACGCGCGTGAAGGAGGTCTTCGACAAGACCGGCCGCAACGATCATGCAACGATGGAGGGGCTCTCCGCGACCGCGTCGACAATTACGAGCGCCGCGCTCATCATGATCCTCGTGTTCGGCACGTTCGCGTTCGCCCGGGTCCTGGCGGTGCAGCTCGTGGGCTTCGGCCTCGCGGCGGCCGTGCTGCTGGACGCAACGCTCATTCGCATGGTGCTGGTGCCGGCGATCATGCACATCGCGGGGAGATGGAACTGGTGGCCGGGGGTGCGAGCACCCAAGCTGGAAAGGGAGAACAGCGCATAGTGAACAGGAGCGGCAACGGCTAGACGCACAGACGCACAGACGCACAGTGGAGAACAGGAATGAGCGAGCGGGAAAATGCTTTTCCCAACCGCTCGCGCCTGTTTACCGCTGCGCGTCTGTGCGTCTCGTAGTGGCCCCTCCTGCATCCAGCCGCTCCAGACGCATACCCCACACGTCCCAATGCCAAGCCGGTACCCTGATCCCTGTCCTGGGATCCTTCAGCGGCTTGTACTGCAGCCACTCCGGCCGCATACCCAGGTCGGCCCCCAGCGCCAGCAGGCGATCCTTGTCGGCGCTCACGAGGTGGACCATGGGCTCGTCGCGGAGCCGGTGACGATGAAGCCAAACGCCGCCGTCGAGGGCGAAGCACATCCCCTCGCGGCGGCGCGTGAATTCCCGGTAGGGCGGTGCTACGAGCAGGTGATGCGGCCCTCCGTCGTAGCGGTCCCCACCGGGGCCGCGGCGCCCGAAAAAAGGTAGCACTTGTGGGGGGTATTGGCGCTGGACGCGGTCGCCGACCAACCCTTGGCCGTGGCCTCATTGACCGTGAGGGCGACCCCCGTGGAGGCGCTGAAGTTGTTCATGGCGATCAGGTTGTTCGTGTAGGTCGAGCTGTCGTAGAAAAAGGCCTCCTCCGCCGTCGCGAGGTTCCGCAGGTCGGATTTCATGGAGCCGATGTACGCCTTTTCCTTCGTGTTGGCGAACTTCGGGATCGCGATGGCCGCGAGAATCCCGATGATCACCACCACAATCAACAGCTCGATCAGCGTAAAGCCACGTCGACACGTCACCTGCTAACCCTCCGGGCGCCAAACGGCGCCGAACCCTCGTGAACGCATCGATCCAGGGCCGGCGCCACTATAGTGGGCACCGCAGCCCATTCATGCAAGAGCCATGCTTAACCCTTGGCATCGACCCAATTCGTTCCCACACCGATACTTACGACGAGCGGGACCCGCAGATTGGCAGCCGCCTCCATATGGCGTTTTACCAGCTTCGTGGCGGTCCCCTGTTGTCCCTCCGGCACTTCAAACACCAGCTCGTCATGCACTTGCAGCAGCATCCGGGCGGCGAGCCTTCCCTCGCGCAGGGCCTGGTGGATGCGAATCATCGCGACCTTGATCAGGTCGGCCGCCGATCCCTGGAGCGGCGAGTTGGTAGCGGTGCGCTCCCCGAACGCGCGGATATTGAAGTTTCGGTCCTTGAGCTCCGGGATGTAGCGCCGCCGCCCGAACAGCGTCTCCACGTAGCCCCGCTCGCGCGCCTCGGCGACGGTGCGGTCGAGCCAGGCGCGCACGCCGGCGAACCGTGCGAAGTATTGCGCGATGAACTCCTTTGCCTGCTCCTGCGTGATGCCGAGCTGGCGGGCGAGCGCGAACGGGCCCTGTCCGTAGATCGTGGCGAAGTTGATCGTCTTGGCGCGCGCGCGCATCTCCGGCGTGACCTGTTCCTGGGGCACGCCAAATATGATCGCCGCCGTCTGGCGGTGGATGTCCCCACCCTCGGCGAAGGCGCGCACGAACGCCGGATCGCCGGACAGGTGGGCGAGCAGCCGGAGCTCGATCTGCGAGTAGTCAGCGGTGAGGAGCAGCCACCCCGGGGCGGCCACGAACGCGCGACGGATCGCCTCGCCACGCGGCGTGCGCACGGGGATGTTTTGGAGGTTGGGTTCCGACGAGGACAAGCGGCCGGTGGCGGCGCCGGCCTGGTTGTAGCTGGTATGGATCCGCCCGGTGCGCGGATTGATGAACCCCGGCAGCGCGTCGACGTACGTCGACTTGAGCTTCGACAGCTCGCGGTACTCGATCAGGAGGCGCGGCACCTCGTGCCCCATCGCAGCCAGCTGCTCGAGCACGTCGTAATCGGTGGACGCTCCAGTCTTGGTCTTCTTGAGGACCGGCAGTTGGTGCTTCTCGAACAGCACGTGGCGGAGCTGGGGCGTCGAGTTGATGTTGAACTCGGTGCCGGCCGCCCCGTAGATGGCCCGCTCGAGCTCGGCCAGCTCCTTCGCGAACTGGCGCGAGATCTCTCCCAGCCGCTCGAGGTCGATGAGCACCCCCCGCCACTCCATCTCGACGAGGACGGCAATGAGCGGAACCTCGACCTGCTCGAGTAGCGCGAGCAGCTTGTGGTCTTCGAGTTCGGGCCGGAACGCCTCGCGCAGCCGCAGCACCATCTCGCTGTCGCCGCAGCAGTAGCGCGCCGCATCCGCGAGCGGCACCGCGGCGAACGGCCGCTCGCTGCGCCCCCGACCCGCGACGTCCGCATAGGTTCGCACCTGGAGCGACAGCCGCTCCCGTGCCAGGTCCTCGATCGCGTGGGAGCGGCGGCCGGGATCGAGCACGAAGCTCGCGAGCATGGAGTCGTAGGCCACGCCCGCCAGCTCGACGCCGGCGCGGCGCAGCACGAGCCAGTCGTACTGGATGTTGTGTCCCGCCTTGGGCACGCCGGCGTCCGCCAGCAGGGCACGCAGCGGCGCCAGCGCGTCGCTCGCGAGCGCCGGCAGGTTCCGCGGCGGTGTCCCTCCGGCGAGCTCGCCGTCGGGGGCGACGTGCGCGAACGGCAGATACCATGAGCGACCCGGCGCGGCGGCGAGCGACATGCCCACGAGGTCGCCGCGCATCGGATCGAGCGACGACGTCTCGGTGTCGAGCGCGAGGAGAGCCGCTCCCCGGCACGCCGCGACCATGGCGGCGAGGGCGGCGGGGTCGTCGACGACCGTCGGCTCGACGCTGAGGGCCGTGGGCGCGAGCGGCGCCGCGACGGCGGCCGACCGCTCGCCTGGCGGAGCGGGGCCTCCCACGCCCACGCCCCCGAGCAACCCGAGCTTCGGGATGAGGGAGCGGAACTCCAGCTCCGTGAACAGCTCGGTGAGCCGCGCGACATCGGGCGGGCGGAGCCGCAGCGCCTCGAGGTCGAGCGGCAGCGGAACGTCACGCCGAATGGTGACGAGATCGCGCGACAGGCGCGCAAGCTCGGCGTGCTGCTGCACCGCCTCCCGCGCGCGCTTGCCGGGGATCCGGTCGGCGCCCGCGAGGATGGCATCCAGGTCTCCGAGGGTCTTCAGCAGCTCGAGCGCGGTCTTTTCGCCCACGCCCTTCACCCCCGGGATGTTGTCCGAGCTGTCGCCCACGAGGGCGAGGTAGTCGATGACGCGTTCGGGCGGCACGCCGAGGCGTGTGCTGGCGTTCGACTGGTCGACCCACTGCTCCTCCACCGCCGCCGGCCCGCCGCGGCCCGGGTTCAACAGGGCGATCCCGGGTCCGATCAGCTGGTAGAAGTCCTTGTCGCCCGAGACGATGACCGCCTGGAGCCCGCGAGCGGCCGCCGTCGTCGCGAGCGTCCCGATGACGTCGTCCGCCTCGTACCCCTCGACCCCGACGACCGGCACCCGGAACGCCTCGAGGATCTCCTCGATCCGCTCGAGGGAGCGGTCGAACTCCTGCTGCAGCTCATCGGTCAGCTTCTCGCGCGTCGCCTTGTAGGCCGGGTAGGCCTGGTGGCGGAACGACTCGCCCACGTCGTGCACCCAAGCGAGGTAGTCGGGTCGCCGCGTCTCCAGCAGGCGGATCAGGAAGTTGGTGACGCCCCAGGCAGCGGAGGTGTTCTCGCCGCGCCGCGTGGTGAGCGGCCGGGCCATCATCGCGAAGAAGGCGCGGTAGATCAGGGCGTATCCGTCGATCAGATACAGGGTCGGCCGAGACTCGGTCATGGCCGACAAACATACAAAAACCCCGCCCGGCGGTTCCGGGCGGGGCGACGCGAATGGCGTGGGGTGCGTTACACGCGAACGACGTTCGCGGCGTGCAGCCCCTTGTCTCCGGTCTTCACTTCGAACTGCACCGCCTGCCCTTCGGCGAGCGTCTTGAACCCGTCCATCTGGATCGCCGAGAAATGCACGAAGACGTCCTCGCCACCTTCCTGCTCAATGAAGCCGTACCCCTTGGCGTCATTGAACCACTTCACCTTTCCCGTGGCCATTCGAAAAGCCTCCTGCAAAGTCAGACGATAGGGCATGAGCGCCCGCTCGACCCCCTGTCGAGCGCGCGATAGAAATGACGCGGGCCGGAAAGCTTGTCAAGAAACCCTGGTGTCGCGGCGCTGTCGCCGCCCGCTCGGGGCATAACTCCCGGTCGTTCAATTGGTTGTCGCGCCGTACAGGGCGCGGTAGACCTCCCGGTTCCGGAGCACCGAGCGCACATAGCCGCGGGTTTCCTGGTAGGGGATGAGCTCGATGAACTGGTCGGCGTCCGCGGCGCCGTCGCGGGCCAGCCAGCGCGTCACGGGCGCGACGCCGGCATTGTACGCGGCCACCGCGGCGTCGGCGCGCCCGCCGAAGCGACGCAGCAGCTCGTCCAGATGGGCCGCACCGAGGTGGAGGTTCAAGTCGGGGACGGTGATCCAGTCGGGGTAGAAGGTGACGTCGAGCCCGCGGGCGGTGAGGGCGGCGGTCCCGGGGGTAAGCTGCGCGAGCCCACGCGCGCCCGCGGGCGACAGCGCCTCTGCATCGAACACGCTTTCCTGGCGCACGATCGCGACGAACAGGAAGGGGTCGACGCCAAACTCGGCCGCCTCTGCTTGGACCGCGGCCCGGTTGGGCCACGGGAAGATGGCGCGCAGCACCCGCGGATCGCCGGGCGCCTTGAGGGACGCCTGCCACCCGAGGCGGACGGCCGCCGGGCCGAAACCGCGCACCGCGAGCCCGTCGCTCCAGGCGAGCAGCGCGTCGACGTCCTGTTGGGGGGCCCGGCCGAGGATGGTGCGCACTTCGGCCTCCGCAGCGGTGTCGAGGCCGGCGAGCACGAGTGTATCGAGGCGGGCGAGCGACGTCGCGACTGCGGGAGGGGGCGCGGGCAGGGGCGGCGCGGCGAGACGGAGCGGCGGCAACGCCACTTCGCGGCGCGCGCGCAGTCCGTAATACCCGATCGAGTCCTCGTGCGCGAGCGCGGTCCAGGTCGCCTCCGCCGTGGCGGTGTCGCCCCGCGAGAGCGCGAGCCTGCCCAGCCAGAAGCGGGCCGCGGTTCGTTGCGGCGCCGCCGCCGCCACCTCCGCCTGGTACAGCGCGGCCGCGCTGTCGAACAGTTCCCGGCGCAGCGCCTGTGCGGCGAGCCGGAAGCGGGCGAGCGAAGCGCGCACGTCTGCGGGGTAACGCGCGACCAGCTCGCCGAACCACTGCGCCGCGCCCGCCCAATCACCGCGGTCAGCGAGCACGTCCCCGAGGACGTACAGCGCAGTCGGCGCGGCCGTATCGCCGGGATAGGCTTGGGCGAATCCCGCGAGGGCTTCGTGGGCGCCCGGATCCCCAAGTCGTCCGAGGACTCGCGCGCGGCGATAGATTGCCAGCGGGCCGAGCGCGGCGTCCTTCGCCGCGGCCCGGTATGCACGCTCCGCGTCGCGGTAGCGCCCCGCGCCGGCGAGCAGGTCGCCGAGCAGCACCAACGTGGCCGCGCTGGAATCGCCCTGGCGCACGGCCCGCTCCACCTCCAGGCGAGCATCGGCGGCGGCGCCGTGGGGTTTCATCGCGCGCGCCAGCGCGACGCGCTCGGGCGCCGTGCGCGGCGGCAACGACGCGAGCGTTACACCGACAGCCGCAGCGGCGTCGTCCGTCTCGGGAGCCCGTGCCATGAGCCCGTAGAGCGCGTCGCGGGCCCGGCCTGAATCGCCGCGCGCGAGAGCGAGCCGACCGACGTCGAGGGCGCGGCCGGCCTGGGCGAAGGCCTCGAGCGCACCGCTCGAGTCCCCGGCGACGAGCAGGGCCCGCGCGCGTGCCGCCGGCACTTCCCGGCTGGCCGGCGGCGACACGTCGGCGAGCAGGCGGAACGCGGCGGCGGTGTCGCGCGTGACGCGGGCCTGCCGCACCCGGAGCCACGGGTCGATCACGGCGAGGCCGCCGGCGCGCGCCGCGCCATAAGCCGCGGCCGCGCTGTCTGGTTCACCCGCAGCCTCCCAGGCGAGCCCCGCACGCACCGCGAGCAGCGCCGTCCGTGGCCCGCGGGCGCGCGCCCGCGCGGCGGCGTAGTCAGCGGCCGCTTGGGCCGCCAGCCCCAGCCGGGCTTCCGCCTCCGCCAGCACGGCGAGCGCCTCGCCGTCGCCATACTCCGCGAGCCATGGTTGCCCGGCGAGCAGCCCCCTGGCCCGGTCGTAGCGGCGGGCGTGTAGTTCGGCCTTTGCTCCTGCGACGATGAAAGCCGGCTCGACATGGAACTCGCGCGCCGCAGCGGCGAGCAGCGTTTCGGCGGCGTGCCACGGGCGGCCGGCGAGCCACAGGGACTCCGCCCGCTGTGCCGGCGTCTGGGGAGGGCTCTGCTGCGCCGAGACCGCGAGCGGGATCGCGGCCCCGACGGCGAGGAGGGCCGCGACGCGCTTCACTGCGCGCGGCGCACCCGCGCGAGGACGCGTTGAAACTCGGCGCGGGACATCGGCGTCAGCCGGAAGCGACCGAAACCGGTCTGATCCTGGAAAAAGAGGGTCAACCGCAGGCTGGTGAAGGTCCAACGAATCAAGCGCACACCGCTGCGCGACACATCGCTCGAGGCGTCGTATACGTCGTCAGGATCGCCCAGCGTGATGAACACCTCGCCCCGGTCGGTCATCCAGCCCGGATCACCGCTCTCCCGGAAGCGCTCGTTCGCGACCTGGACGCGCCGAAAGTACTGGTCGAGCGCTTCGTTCTCGGGCGTCAGCGCCACCGGATCGGTGGCTTTGTAGAACCGGCGCCACACGCCGGGACGCTCGGCGGCCGAGGCCTTGCGCAAGCTGTCGACCCAATCCTGTCGGTCGAAGTAGCGCAGCAGGTTGATCATCTCGTCGAAGTTCGTGATCGCCCACTGATCCGAGAAGCTCACCACGAAGGGAGCCCGCACGGCAGGGAGGGAGTTGCCGCCCGGTACGATCGCGGCGACCTCGACGCTCCCTTCTCCCACCGGGAGATCGCCGGGGCGAAATGTGAACTGCGTGGCCGCGAAGCGCCCGTCGCCCGCGAGTGCGACGGTGTCCTGTGCGACGGCCGTGCCTGTCTGGTCTAAGGCGCGTGCGGTGAGGCGCGCGCCGGGCGGCATCCCGTACGCCTCGACGTAGAACCGCAGCGTGTCGCCGCCGAAGGGCAGCGTCGCGCGCGGGTTCACGAGCAGCTTGGGCGGGCCGGCGACGCTGGTGCGCCCCGCGCCCTCGTATACGGGGAGCGGCGAGCTGAGCCCCCGTCCTGCGAATCGCGGCACCGTATCCACGCGCTCCTGGCGCGTGGCGGCTGGGGCGTTGCGGTCCCGCACTGTGACGGTCACGGTGTACACGCCAGGGCGGAGGCCGACGAACTGCTGGTAGATCACACTCTCATCGGCGCGCAGCGTCTCCTGAAACGTACGGATTCGCACCGTTTCATCGCTCGCGATCTGCCGGGCCGGTGCCGTGTCGGCGCGGAACGCGACCTCCACGTGGTACTGGGCGACGAACACGTTGCCGTCACGCTGGAAGCTCAGCGAGTGGTTCGCGAGCGACAGGGCGAACACGGCCAGCGTGGAGTCGGGGGTGGCGTCGGCGAGGTAGCGCACGGCGGCCACGAAGGGGAGGGGCGCCCCGGCGACGAGAAACCCCATGCGGCGGTACAGCGTCCCCGCATCGGCCAGGGACGGCAACGCCGTGCCGGGCTGCGGCCGCGGTTCCGTGCCGACGCGTTGCCAGGAGCCGCAGCCGGCCGCCACCGTTGCGAACAGCGCCACTTCCCCGAGTCGTCTCACTTGCCCAACCTCAAATCCGGACGTTAGTTTCGCGCGTTCCCATGTCCAGCGAAAACCTCGCCGGCCGGACCATCGCCGGCTACCGCCTCCTCGAGCGCGTCGGTGAGGGAGGCACGGCCGAAGTCTACCGGGCCGAGCACCCGGAGCGCGGCCCCTGCGCGTTCAAGGTATTGCGACAGCGTCTGCGGGGCGACCCCACGGCGGTGAAACGCTTCCTGCGGGAGGCCGGCTACGGCTCGCGAGTCCGGCATCCGGGCGTGGTGCGCACCTACGAATACGGCGAGGCCGACGGTCTGCATTACCTCGCGCTGGAATGGGCGGACGGGAAATCTCTCGCCGATTACGTACACCGTGCGGAGCGCCTCGCTCCGGCGCAGGTCGGGCACCTGGTAGGCCAGCTCGCGGACGCCTTGAGCGCGGCCCACCAGGCGGGCATCATCCACCGGGACCTGAAACCCGAGAATATCATTCATGACGAGGCGACCGAGCGGGTCAAGCTGCTCGACTTCGGGATCGCGCGGGACGCGGAGCTGCCGGCTGAAGAGCGGCTCACCCGGACCGGGTTCTTCGTGGGGACGCTCCAATACGTGGCACCCGAAGCCCTCTCCGGGGAACTGGTGGACGGCCGGGCCGACATCTTCAGCCTCGCCACGATCACATACTGGCTGCTCACCGGCGTCCACCCCTACACGGGGCGCACCCCGCGGGAGCTGTTCCAGCAGCTGCTGACGGCGGCTCCGGTGCCGCTGAACCAAGCGGTAGCGGGGCTCGAGTTCCCCGCAGCGCTCGAGGCCGCCGTCATGCGGGGGCTGGCGCGCGATCCCGCCAAGCGACAGCCCACCGTGGTGGCGTTCGCCGCAGAGGTGGAGGCGGGGATCGCCGCCGGCCCCGCCCCCAAGGGTGGCGGACTGCTCGACGCCCTCAAGCGTGCCGTCGGTCGGCGGCGATGAAATCATGTAGTAGTAGCAGTCGCTACTACTATACTCCAGCGATGTGAGCCCAACCACCCCCCTCGAACAGCGCCTGCGCGACCTGCTGCGCGCCCGCTCCCTAACGCGAGGCGACTTCGTGCTCGCGTCCGGCCGCCGCTCGAGCTTTTACATCGACGCCCGCCGCACGACCATGTCGGCGGAAGGCCTGGCGGTCATCGGCCCCCTCGCCCTCGCGCGGTTCGCGACCGCCGGGTGGCAGCCCCAGCTGGTAGGAGGGCTCACGCTCGGCGCCGACCCTGTCGCTTTCGCCATCGCTGCGGCCAGCGTGGTACGAGGGCCGGCACTCGACGCCTTCACCGTTCGCAAGCAGGCCAAGGCCCACGGCACCGCGCAGCGAATCGAAGGATGCTTCGCCCCCGGCGCGGCGGCGGTGATCGTGGAAGACGTGATCACCACCGGCCAATCGGCGCTGGAGGCGATCCGGGCGGTCGAAGGCGCAGGGGGGCGCGTCCTCGGCGTGCTCGCGGTGGTGGACCGCGAGGAAGGGGGGCGCGCCGCGCTCGAGACGGCCGGCTACCGGCTGGAGGTCTTGGTCACCGCGACGCAGCTCGGCCTCCGCGACGCCGCGCAGTAATGTCGCACTGCTCTTAGTCCCGCTGAGCAGCGCGCCAGCCGCCCGGCGCAGCAGGATTCTCCCCCTCTCGGGACAACTGGTGTAAGATGTTCCTCGTGACACTCCCCGACACGCTGCAGGGGCGGGGCTCGCTCGCCTCCCGGATGCGTGGCTGGAAAGACGACGCCACGGGGCTCGAGCAGCGGCTCAAGGACCTCGAGACGATCGCGCGCAGCCTGCGCCGTCGCTGGTGGCTCGTGGGCCTCGGGCTCCCCCTCGGGATCATCGGGTGGGGGTTCGGAGCGGTGCGCACGCGGCCGGGAACGATGGTGCTGCTGGGCGGCGGCGGGCTCGTTCTTAACGCCCTGCTCGGCATCATCAACGAGCGCGGCTGGTACCGCTGGTGGCTCATCTACGTGCTCGCGCTGCTGGACGTGCTGCTGGTCGGCGTGCTTGTCGTGTGGTTCGGCCACGGCGGCTTCGTAGTGGCGTTCTTAATCGCCGTGCTCCCCTACGCGTTCGACCAGGGGCATACCGTCGGCAACTTTCTCGTGCTGACGGCGGCCCTGGCCTATCTCGGAGCGAGCTACCTCCATGGCGTGCTGTATGGGGACACCGCTGGCCTCACAGCGGCAGGACTCGAGACCGTGGGATTCATCACGGTGGCCTGGGCGCTGAAGCAGATCCCGGCCACCTTGATCCGGCGCATCCGCGAGGCGCGAGACGTGATGAGCGAAGCGGAGCAGGGCCAGCTCGCAGTGCGCGCCCCCGCCGAGGAATCCGACGAGCTCGGCTTTCTCGAGAAGAGCTTCAACCGCATGCTCGGGGAGATCGGCGCGACCATCTCGACAGTGCAGCGGGAGGCGGACGAGGTCGCGGCATTCGCGGAGCAGCTCGCGGCGTCGGCCGAGGAGCTGCATGCCACGTCCGAGACCGTGACGCACACGGCGCAGCAGCTCGCCCGCGACCTCGCCACGCAGCGGGGGCTGGCGGAGGCAGCACGAGGCGAGAGCGCGAAGGCGGCCGACCAGGCGGAGTCGCTGCGGGTCCGGGCCGAGTCGATGCGGGTGGACGCGGCCCGGCTCGTGGCGGCGGCGCAGCGGGGGCGGGAGCGGGTAGCACGGGCGAGCCAGACGCTGCGCGCTGTGGGCGACGAGGTGCGCGCCACCGCGTCCACCGTGGCCGGGCTGTCGGGGATGTCCGAGCGGATCGGGGGGTTCGCGCAGACGATCGCCCGCATCGCCCGGCAGACCCACCTGCTCGCGCTCAACGCGGCGATCGAAGCCGCGCGCGCCGAAGAGCACGGCGAGGGGTTCGCCGTAGTGGCGGACGAGGTTCGCTCGCTCGCGGGGGAGGCCGGCAAATCGGCCCGCGAGGTTGCGGAGCTCGTGTCCGAGCTGCGGGCCGGGATCGATGCGGCCGCACGGGCGATGCAGTCGGGGGAAGCAAAAGTGCGCGACATCGGCGCTGTCGCGGCCGAGGCGGACGGCGCCCTCCAGGAGCTGCACCGGGGCATCGAGCTCGTGGGCGACCTCGTAAACGCCACGGCGGACGTGTCGCGCGGCCAGGCTCAGCGGCTCGCCGAGCTGGCGCAGTCGCTACAGCAGGTCGCGGCGATCTCGAGCGGCTCCTCCCAGAGTGCCGACGGCGCGGCGGCCGCCACGCAGGCCCAGATCACGTCCATGGGCGACCTCACGGCGACGTCGCAACAGCTCGCCCAACTCGCCGAGCGGTTGCGGGCGAGTATCGCCCGCTTCTCCGTCCTGCGGCGCGAGCAGGAGCGGCAGGAGCCCGTCGCCCGCGCCGCGGCCGACTGATCACCCCGCCCGGGATACACGAGCCGCGTTCGGGCCTTGGTCCCACATCCCCGCGTTGAGGGGGTGAAACGCGCGCAGGATATCCCGGTACGGGGTGACGAGCAGGTCCACATAGCGCTCGAGCGACACATCGAAGGGGAAGCGGCGGCGAAACTCCCCGGCCGTGACGCCCAGCATCGCTTTCAGGTGCCGGCCGAAGCTCTGGGGCGAGGAGTAGTCGAGCCGATAGGCGACGTCGGAGACCGAGAGCCCGGGGTTGAGGAAGAGATGGGCGGCGTGCAGCAACCGCATCCCCGCGAGATAGGTCTTGGGAGAGGGGAGGCCCACCCGGTAGAAGCGCGACATCAGCGTGCTGGGGCAGATGCGGAGGTGGCGGGCGAGGCCGCGTACCGTGCTCACGACCGGTGCGAGGCGCGCCAGGGCCTCGAAGAACACGCGCACGTCCTCAGGCGCGTCCTCGAGCGCGGGCACCACCCGCGCCAGGATGCGCGCCGCCACGGGTGAGGCGGGGTGCGCGAGCAGGTCGCGCAACCGGCGCCAGCCGGCGGCCTCGGTGCAGTCGACCGCCGTGCGCACGCCCGTCGCCCCGAGCTTGAGCAGCGTCTCGGTGACGTCGCAGTCGTGGCGCGAGACCAGTGCGACCGCGGGGATCGCGGGAAACTCTCGCACGAAGCGGGCGACGACGGGCAACTCCTCGCCGTGACAGCGGTGCACCGAGAGCACCAGCGCGTCTACCGGCTTGCGGCGAGCCGCATGCAGCGCGTCCCGCAGGGAGTTGGCATGCAGCGTCGTGAAGCAGCCGTCCCCCGCGGCGTCGACGCGCGGGCGCTCGGGCGGCGGGAGGACAGTGCACACGGTCACCATGCTGGGGAGACGTTAGCGTGAGGCCATCAACGTCGGGTCAAGATTCCCGGGTCCCGAGCCACCAAGCCGCCGCGCCGGCAGGAGACGCCTCAACCCCGCGTCAACGCGCCGACCTCGCCACGCGGCTGCGGCGGCACGTTCAGACACTCGAAGGCGTGCGTCACCCGGCCGCTACCCCTGCCCGCCACCGCGCCGCGCGGGACTACGTCGCCGCCGAGCTCCGCGCGCTCGGTCTCGTCGTCGAGCTTGCCCCCTTCGCGTTCCGCGGCCGCACGTATCACAACGTCGTCGGCGTCCTGCCCGGGCGCGACCCGCTGCGCCCGCGTCTGCTCGTCGGCGCGCACTTCGACTCGACCGCTCATACTCCCGGCGCCGACGACAACGCCAGCGGCGTGGCCGCACTGATCGAGTGCGCCCGGCAGGTCCTTCCGCACGCGCCGGCGGCGGGGGTCGAGTTCGTCGGCTTCGATCTCGAGGAGCTGCAAACCATCACTGGCACCTACCGCGTGGGGAGCCGGGCGCTCGCCCGTGCGCGCCGCGCCGCAGGCGACCGGCTTAGCGGCGCGCTGATCCTCGAAATGGTGGGCTACCGAGACCCGACTCCCGGGAGCCAGATCGTCCCGCCGTTCCTCGGGATCGACGTGCCGCGGGAGGGGAACTTCCTCGCGGCGGTGGGCGATGGTCGCTCGCGGCAGCTGCTCGAGCGATTCGTCGCCGGCGCGCGAGCCGCGGCGCCCGAGCTGCCGATCGTCCCCTACCGGACGCGGCTGCGCGGCTGGCTGCTGCCGCTCACCCGACTCTCCGACAACGCGTCGTTCTGGGACGCTCGCTACCCCTCGTTGATGCTCACGGACACGGCGTTCCTCCGGAACCCGCATTACCACCAGGCGAGCGACACGAGTGCCATGCTCGATTTCAATTTCATGGCAAACGTGACCGTGGCGACGGCGGGCGCCGTAGTGCAAATCGCGGCGCCTGCAACGACATGAGGCGATCGGTACGGCTGGGGCTGGCACTGGGCGTGGTCGCCGTAATGCTGGCCGCTGGGGGCGCGATCACCTTCCGACGCTTCGTCCGCCGTGCGCACAGCGACCCCGGCCTCCTCTACCGCGACCCGGCGACGCTCGCAAAGGTGTTGCAGCGCGCGCGCGACGCCGAGGCGCACGGCGACCGGCCAAGCGCGATGGTGGGGTATCGGTTTATCGCGGCCGTCGGGGCCGGCGGCGACTCGACGATCGCACGGTACGTCGCCGCGGCGCGGGCGGGTCTCGAGCGGCTCACCCCACCATCCTCCGATACACTTCGAGGTCCCCCGCGCTGAAACACACGAACCGGACCAGTGCAAGCGTTGTCGGCTGCGCCAGCTCCCGCCGGACCGCCTCTACGGCGATCGCGGCCGCTTGCTCGATCGGATAGCGATACGCCCCGGTGCTGATGGACGGAAAGGCGATCGACCTGATGCCGTGCGCGCGCGCGAGCTTGAGAGAATTGCCGTAGCAACTGCGTAGCAGCTCCGGCTCGCGCCGCGTGCCACCGCTCCACACAGGGCCCACCGTGTGGATTACGTACCTGGCCGGAAGGCGGTAGCCCCGCGTGAGACGCGCTTCGCCCGTGGGGCAGCCGCCGAGCTGGCTGCATTCCTCGAGCAGCTGGGGTCCGGCCGCGCGGTGGATGGCGCCATCCACACCGCCGCCGCCGAGCAAGGTAGTGTTCGCCGCGTTGACGATGGCGTCGACCCGCTGCTCGGTGATATCGCCTTGGACGGCTTCGATCTTCGGCATGGTGCGTCCTATCCTAGCCCTGTCTGCGCAAATCGGCTTGACGCCCGCCTGACTTCGCCCGCGGATAATGGGCAGAAGCGTCGCCGCCGCTCGACTTCCGGACCTTCTGGCACCCCTCCGCAGGGGACCCTATTGTTGAGGTTCGCCAGGGGGCGCCGCGTGCGGAGCGCCCGCGGCCCGCTGGTAGGACGGGGAGTGAGCGATGTCAAGCCGCGACCTGATTGAGCGGGTCCGCA
>DASPXE010000181.1:0-8539 GCA_035637455.1 Gemmatimonadales bacterium | reverse complement strand
GCGGAGGCCGGGAGCTGGCGCTCGATCTGCTCGCGGCCGATGCGTTCGTCACGTACGCGTTCGAAGCGCAGGCGGAAGCCGACGTCGCCGGCCTGGTGGCGCTCGCCGAACGGGTCGCGGGAGCGAGGACGTGAGCTCGCTGCTCGAGCGCCGGCCGGGCCTGCTCGCCCTCGTGGACCCGAGCCGGTCGACGCCGGGCGAGGCGGCGCAGCTGGCGGGCGCGGCGCGCGACGCCGGGGCGGCCGGCCTCCTGATCGGCTCGTCGTTCGACGGCACGCATGACACGCAGCTGGTCGCCCGGGCGGTCCGCCAGGCCGTCCCGGGCTTCCCCGTGGCGCTGTTCCCCGGATCCGCCATGCAGCTCACCGACGAAGTGGACCTGGTGCTGTTCCTCTCACTCGTCTCCGGGCGGAATGCCCAGTACCTGATCGAGGAGCACGTCCGCGCCGTCCCGTTCCTGCAGCGCCATCCCGTGGCGACGCTCTCGACCGGCTACATCCTGGTTGACGGCGGGCACGTGACGAGCGTCGAGGCGGTGAGCCAGACCCGGCCTCTCCCGGCGGACAAGCCGGAGCTCGCGGCGGCGCACGCCACGGCGGCCCAGCTGATCGGCATGCAGGCGATCTATCTCGATGCGGGGAGCGGCGCGCCGCGAGCGGTAGAGGTCGACGTGATCCGGGCCTGCCGGGCGGCCGTCCCGGGACTGCCGCTGTTCGTGGGCGGCGGGATCCGGCGCCCTGAGCAGGCGCGCGCGGCGCGCGGCGCGGGGGCGGACTTCGTCGTGATCGGCACGGTTCTGGAGGAGGGAGGCGGCGCGCGCGAGGCGCTCGCAGCGTTCGTGCGCGCCGTACGCGAGCCGGGGATGATGCGGTGACGCCCGCCGAGCGAGCGCGGGCGGGCTTGACCGGGCTTGCCGCGCTCGCCGCGCAGGTGTCCGAGCGACACGCCGACGACATCGCCCGCCTCGCGGGTCGCTACATCGAGACGCTCGAGGGCGGCGGAACCGTGTTTTTTGCGGGCAACGGCGGCAGTGCCGCAGACGCTCAGCACATGGCGACGGAATACGTCGTCCGCTACAGCCATAACCGGCGCGCGCTGCCGGCCATCGCGTTGACGACCGATACGTCGCTCCTCACGGCGTGCGGCAACGACTTGGGCTTCGACGAGATCTTCGCCCGCCAGATCGAAGCGCTGGCCCGCCCCGGCGACCTGGTGGTGCTGCACTCGACGAGCGGCGAGAGCCCGAACGTAGTACGGGGTGCGCAGGCGGCGCGCGCCAAAGGAGTCCGCGTCGTGGCGCTGCTCGGCAAGGGCGGGGGCGAGGCGCGCGGGCTGGTCGACGATTGCCTCGTCATCCCGGCGGATGAGACTTCGCACATCCAGGAGCTGCAGCTGGCTGTCGAGCACGTCATCTGCGACATCGTCGAGGCGACTCTCAAACTGTGATCTCGTTGGCCGGCAAGCGCGCGCTCGTCACCGGCGGCGGCCGCGGGATCGGGCGGGCGACCGCGGTGCTGCTGGCGCAGGCGGGCGCGAGCGTGGCGGTCGGCTACCGGAGCCGGGAGGCCGACGCGGACGCGACGACGGCGGCGGTCAGGCGGTCGGGCGGTCAGGCGGTCAGCATCGCCGGGGATCTAGGGGACCCCGGCGCCGCCAAGCACGCGGTGGAAGCAGCCGCCCACGCACTGGGCGGGCTCGACCTGCTTATCGCGAACCACGGCGTCTGGCCGCCCGACGACGTTCCCGTCGCCGCCATGACCGACGCGCAATGGGAGGGGACGCGACGCGCCAACCTCGACGCCGTGCTCTATGTCTGCCGGGCGGCGATCCCACGGCTCCCGGACGGCGGCAAGATCGTGTTGGTCTCCTCCACCGCCGGGCAGCGGGGCGAGGCGTTCCACGCTGATTACGCGGCCACCAAGGGCGCCGTCATCGCGTTCACCAAGTCGCTCGCCGTCGAGCTCGCGCCGCGGATCACGGTGAACTGTGTCGCGCCGGGATGGGTCGATACCGAGATGTGTGAACAGCCGTTTTCACGGGGCACGGGAAAGGGGAAACGCGACATCGAAGCCGGCATTCCGCTTGGGCGCGTCGCGCGCCCCGAAGACATCGCCGGACCGATCGTGTTTCTCTGCTCCGAGCTGGCGCGGCACATAACGGGCGAGATTCTGAACGTCAATGGCGGGAGTGTGTTGTGCGGGTGAACCGATTGCGGATTGCGGATTGCGGATTGCGAATTGGCAGCGCGAACCCCGCAGCGCATCGTCCGGGTCTGGAGCTGGCCGGCAGATTCGGCAATCCGCAATCCACAATCCGCAATCGATGAAGTTCCCGGACCGTCTCCCGATTCCGCCCGAGGTGTTGAAAATCGCGCAGCAGCTCGAAAAGGCCGGCTACGAGACCTGGTGCGTGGGCGGGGCGATCCGCGACAACCTGCTCGGGCTCGAGAACCACGACTTCGACCTGACGACCGCGGCGCCGCCGGAGGAGGTGCGCAGGCTCTTCAAACGCACTGTCCCGGTGGGCATCGAGCACGGCACGGTCGCGGTGCTGGACGCGCACAACCGGCCGCACGAGGTCACCACGTTCCGGCGGGACATCAAGACGGACGGGCGACACGCCGTGGTGGAGTTCGGCGTGTCGCTGATGGACGACCTCGCCCGGCGGGACTTCACGATCAACGCGATCGCCTACCACCCCGGCCGGCACGAGTGGCGTGATCCGTTCAAGGGGGTGGAGGACCTCGAGCGCCGCCTGATCCGCTCCGTCGGGGACCCGAACTGGAGGTTTCAGGAGGACTATCTCCGGATCCTGCGGGCGTTGCGCTTCAGCGCGCGGTTCGAGTTTCGCATCCACGTCCACACACTCGACGCCGCGAAGGGGAACGTGCAGGGCCTGGCGCAGCTGTCGGCAGAGCGGGTGCGGGACGAGTGGTTCAAGGGGATCGCCACCGCGAAGCGGGTTTCGAAGCTGCTGGCGCTGTGGGTGGACGTGGGGGCGGCGAGGATCTGGCTGCCGGAGATACGGGAGCAGGGAGATGGGAGAAGGGAGAAGGGCGCGCTCGACAAGCTGCCGCGCGATCCGGTCTTGATCACGGCGTACCTCGCGACCGATCCAGCCTCACTCCTGACGAGGCTCAAGTGTTCGAACAAGGAGATTGAGCGGGGCAGGGCGATCGGGGCGTGGCGCGACAAGTATCCCGACCCGAAGCGTCTCCCCGAGGTGCGGCGCTGGCTGTCGCAGGTGGGGGAGTACGCGGAGGATCTGCTCGCCTTGCCATCGGCACGTACTTCTCCCATCTCCCTTCTCCCCAAAGTCGTGGGCGCGATCCGGGCCGCGAAGGATCCTCTCACGCTCCAGGACCTGGCGGTCGACGGGAGCGACCTGATCGCGGCCGGGGTCCGGGCCGGCCCCGACGTGGGCGAGGTGCTGCAACGCCTGCTCGCCGAGGTGTTGGAAGACCCGCAGCGCAACACGAAAGCATACCTGCTGTCCCGTGTCTAGGGCTCTGGTGTACGCGCTCGTCGCGGCGCTCGGGAACCTGGTCGGCGCGCTCGCGGTGACGCGGCGGGCGGCGCGCGGCCTCACCGTCATCGAGCACTTCGTCGCCTTCGGTGCGGGCTTCATGCTGGCCGTGGCGATCGTGGAGCTGCTTCCGGAGGCGTTCGCGCGCTCGGGGGGCGCCGCGCCGGCCCTCGTGCTGGCCGGTTATCTCGCCGTGCACCTCACCCAACACACGCTCACGCCGCACTTTCACTTCGGTGAGGAGACGCACGCGGTGAACCGGCTGGCGGGCACGTCGGCGCTCGTCGGCTTGCTGTTGCATACGTTCTTCGACGGCGTCGCGATCGCCAGCGCCTTCCTGGTGCGGCCGGCGCTCGGCCTGATCGTGTTCATCGCTATCTTCTTGCATAAGCTGCCCGAAGGCGTGACGATTGCGAGCCTGTACATCGCGGTCGGGCGGTCCGGCAGACAGGCGGTCGCCGCCGCGGCGTCCCTCGGGGTGGCGACCCTCGTGGGGGTCGTGGTCACCGACCGAGTGGGCTTCCTGGTGCGGCACGGGCTCGCGCTGGCGGCGGGAGTGACGATCTACGTGGCGGCATCGAATCTGGTGCCGGAGTTTCAGGGCAAACGCGGCTGGAGGCTGCCGGCCGCGTTTTTCGCAGGCGCTGCGGTCTTCTTTGTCACGAAGACGTTGCTGGATCGTGCCTGAGCCTACCCTCTTCGCCCGCTCGGCCGAGCCGCTCGCGGCCCGCATGCGTCCGCGGAACTTGGACGAGTTCCTCGGCCAGGAGCAGCTGCTCGGCCCCGGCAAGGCGCTCGGCGAGCTGATCCGCCGCGGCGACGTGGCCTCGTGCATCTTCTGGGGCCCGCCGGGGTCCGGCAAGACTACGCTGGCGCGCATCGTCGCCAACTACACCGACCGCCACTTCGAGCCGTTTTCCGCCGTCACCGAAGGCGTGGCGCGGGTGCGCGAGATCATCAAGGCGGCGGAAGAGCGGCTCAAGTACGAAGGGCGGGGCACGATCCTCTTCTGT
This sequence comes from Gemmatimonadales bacterium, assembly GCA_035637455.1. Classification (GTDB taxonomy): domain Bacteria; phylum Gemmatimonadota; class Gemmatimonadetes; order Gemmatimonadales; family GWC2-71-9; genus 20CM-4-69-16. The sequence continues at coordinate 4,001 of DASPXE010000181.1, read as the reverse complement.
GACGAGATCCACCGCTTCAACCGAGCCCAGCAGGACGCCTTCCTCCCGTGGGTCGAGAACGGGATCGTCACCTTGATCGGCGCGACCACGGAGAACCCGAGCTTCGAGCTCACCGGGGCGCTGCTGTCGCGCTGCCGCGTGTTCGTGCTCGAGCCGCTCACCGCAGACCACATCGCGACTGTGGTGCGCCGCGCGCTGGCAGACAGAGACCGCGGGCTCGGCGCCCTGAGCCTGGCGATCGACGACGACGCGCTGGCCCTGCTGGCGCGCGAAGCGGACGGCGATGCGCGGCGGGCGCTGCAGGCGCTGGAGGCGGCTGCCGAGTACATCACGGGGAAGGGGGAAGGGGAAAAGGGGAAGGGTCCTCCGACCGCCCGACCGCCCGACCCCCTGACCGCCGCAGTTATCAGCGATGCGCTGCAAAAACGCTTCGCGAAATACGACAAAGGCGGCGAGGAGCACTACAACCTGATTTCAGCGCTGCACAAGGCGGTGCGCGGCTCAGACGTCGAGGGGTCGCTGTACTGGCTGGCGCGCATGCTCGCGGGTGGCGAGGATCCGCTCTACCTCGCCCGGCGTCTGGTGCGGATCGCGACCGAGGACGTGGGGCTCGCCGATCCCCGGGCGCTGTCGCTTGCGCTTGCCGCCAAGGATGCCTATCACTTCCTCGGCAGCCCCGAGGGAGAGCTCGCGCTGGCGCAGGCGACCGTATATCTCGCGACCGCGCCCAAGTCGAACCGCGTGTACGCGGCGTACGACCGCGCCATGCAGGCGGCGGAGCAGCATCCGGCGGAGGCGGTCCCGCTGCACGTCCGGAACGCCCCTACCAAGCTCATGGAGGAGTTAGGATACGGAGCCGGGTACAAGTACGCGCATGCGTACGAACACGCCTACGTGCCCCAGGACTATCTGCCGGAGGCCCTGCGGGGACAGCGCTGGTATGAGCCGAGCGAGCTCGGGTACGAGAAGACCATCGCGGAGCGGATGGAGTTCTGGAGACAGCTGAAGGAACGGATCGAGCGGGAAACGGGAAAGGGGAAAGAGGAAACGTAGTGGTACGATACCTCACGCTTCCCGGTTCTCGTTTCCCGGTTCCCGTGGTCTTGCTGTGTCTCGCCTGCGCTACCCTGAGCCGGCTCACTTTCCAAGAGCCCGAACTCCGGCTCGAAGCGATCAACATCACCGGGCTGGGCATCACCGGCGGCACATTCGACCTGGTGTTCGACGTCTACAATCCCAACGACTACCGCATCCGCTCCACGCGGCTCGAGGTCGGTGTCGACCTCGAGGGCACGCACTTCGGCGACGCGCTGCTGGAGCGGCCGCTCGACCTCTCCCCCACGAATCACAGCCGCGTCGTCGTGCCGGTGCGGTTCGAATGGGCGGGCGTGGGCGCCGGCGCGAGGGCGATGCTGACGCGGCAGGCGCTGGGGTACGGGGTCACGGGCACCGTATTCTTGGACACGCCGCTCGGCGACCGAACGGTCACGCTGCAAGGGAAGGGGAACGTGCCATTGAAGAAGCTGCTGTGACCCTGCGTCCGTCTGCGGCGAGGTTGATCCAGATCACCGATCCCGATAGTCCCTTGCCGTACGTTGCGGTCGGGTGAGGTGGCTGGCGCCGCGCCAGTCCCTCACCAGCAGCACGCTGCTCAGAGCAAAGCCGCCGAAAGGCGGCGACGCAGAGCCACGGGGCTACCGCGGGTACGCCGCCACGTCCGCCGGGCCGCCAGCGATCGACACGGGTCGAGCGTTGGCGGCCCGTTCGTCTTGACCACGATGCCATCGAAGAGCGGTGACAACTGTAACTCGACGTTTTGCGCCCTGGGCCTTGCTCACCCTGTCACGGACGGAGGATCCTGGTATGCGCAAAGCACTCGCCCTGCTCGTCGTCATCGCCGCCGCGGCTGCCGCGGCGTGTATCCAAGTGCCGACCGATTACCGGCTGCTGCTGTGTGTCCAGAGCGGCGACTCGATCTCGAGCCCCAACGCGCACTGCGCGGTGGTGGATACGTTGCGTCGGTAGGACCCAGCCCGGCCGTCGGCGCCGACCTGGCCGACGGCCCCGGTCGGGTGGGCCGCGCAACCGCCGACTTCCCACTTCCGACTTGCGGCCGCCTTGGTATTTTAGATACGAAACCCCTGCCATGAACGGAGCTTAGCCGCATCCGAACGCTGATTGAAGTACAGCCACCCGCCGAGCGTGCGTTCCTCGTCGGTGCGCCGCGGAAGGGCACCGCCGAGGCGACGCAGGTGGAGGAGCACCTGGACGAGCTCGGACGGCTCGCGGACACCGCCGGCGCCGCGATCGTCGGGCGGACCTACCAGCGAATCGAGGCTCCCACACCCAACTTCTACCTCGGGCAGGGCAAGGTCGAGGAGCTGAAGGGTGTGCTCCACCGCATGGGCTCCACGCTGGTGCTGTTCGACGAGCCGCTGTCGCCGGTACAGGGAACGAACCTCGAGCAGGTGCTCGCGGTGCGGGTGATGGACCGCACCGAGGTCATCCTCGACATCTTCGCGACGCGGGCGCGCTCGGCCGAGGCGAAGCTGCAGGTGGAGCTGGCGCAGCTCGAGTACCTCTTGCCGCGGCTCACCCGCATGTGGACGCACCTCTCCCGCATCCGTGGTGGCATCGGGCTGCGCGGGCCGGGCGAGACCCAGCTCGAGACCGACCGCCGAGCCATCCGCCGCAAGATCTCCGTCCTCAAAAAGCGGCTGGAAGACGTAGCCGACCACCGCGCGAACCAGCGCCAGGGACGGCGCGCCTGCCCGAGCGCGGCGCTCGTGGGCTACACCAACGCTGGAAAGTCGAGCGTTCTGCGCGCGCTCTCGGGCGACGACATCTTCGTCGAGGATCGCCTGTTCGCGACGCTCGACACCCTGACCCGCGAGGTGGATGTCGGCGACGGATACCGGTTTCGTCTCACCGACACCGTCGGCTTCATCCGCAAGCTGCCGCACCACCTCGTTGCCTCGTTCCGCGCGACCCTCGAGGAAGCGCGCGCGGCGGACCTGCTGCTGCACGTGATCGACGCGGGGCATCCGGCGTGGGAGGAGCAGGTGGAGGTCGTGGAGAGCGAAATGCGGAACGCGGAAGGCGGAACGCGGAACAGCCGTGGCAGTGCCGACCGCAAGCGGGTGATCTACGTCCTTAACAAAGCGGATCTCCTCTCTGACCCGGAGGCATTTCTCGCCCAGGTGCGGGAGCGCTATCCCCACGCAGTGCTCACCTCCACCGTTTCGCGTTCCGCTCCGCGTTTGGGTGTCGAGGAACTCCGCCGCGCGCTCCGGACCTCTGCCCAGGCGCTCCGTCCGGTGGCCCGGGTCTGGGTGCCGGTGGGGGATGGAAGGCTGCTCGCTGCGCTGCACCGCGACGCGGAGGTGATGCAGGAAGCGCAGGTGGATGGCGTGGTGGAGGTGACCGCGCGGGTCGAGGCCTGGCTGCTCGGGAAGCTGCGGCGTCAGGGCATCGAGGTGGAGATCGCGCCGTGAGGTCAGTGGGCGTGATGCAGTAGACGTCGCCGCCCTGCAGTGTCACATATAGTTCTCCTCGCACGTCCCGTCCTAACGACACTCGAACGCCGACAACAGCTGACGCTGGCGCGACATTCGCACGGCTGCGGGCCAGGCGGTTCTTTAGGCCGCGCTTTGCAAGAAGCATTGCCGAATGCAAACCACCAGCACACAGCGGCGCTTCGGGACCGTAAAAAGTAACTCATTGCAACATCGAAGTATGACCTATGTCACGGACGCTATGGAGCGCATCTTGCTAGACTCCCTTGCAGATCGCGCTGCAACAGAGCAAAACCGTCGAAAGACGGTGACGCAGAGTCGCGGGGCTTCAGCGGAACCATCCGCCATGCCAGCCGGGCCGCCAGCGTTTCGACACAGTGTCGAACTTGGCGGCCCGGTTTCGTTTTGCGGCCCGCCCCGTAGCAACGCCCGGACGATGGGGGAGCGGTCATGACGTTCAAGCACAAGCTGTCGTGCCGGTTGGCA
>DASPXE010000180.1:0-11024 GCA_035637455.1 Gemmatimonadales bacterium | reverse complement strand
ATACGAGACTCAGTCGCTCACAGTCCTCGTCGCAGGTGCCCACCACGATGTAGGAGACTCCCGCCTGGAGCGTCACTGTGAACGACTCCGACTCGTCGGTGTCGAGCTCGCCGACCCGTGACCCGAGGGGCCGCACGGCTCCCTTCGCACCGAGCGACGCCGTGGCGCGCTCGAGCTGCCGGTGCACCTGCCGCTCCCACCGGTCCCCCTGCGCGCGGGCGGGCGACGCCACGAGCAACGCGGCCGCGAACGCAATGACCGTCAGCCGAGCGTTCATCCGACTTGACGGCGGGTCGCGCCGAGCGCGATCACCATCACGGCTCCCCCGCCCAGCAGCAGTCCGAGCACGGTCGCGCTGAGCGGTGCCGCCGGCCCGAGCGGGAGCCGCGGCACGAAGCGGCGTTGCCAGCGCTCGGTCCACTCGCCGACCGGCGTCTTGAGCGCGGTCGCGAGGGCCGTGTCGACCGGCTCCGGCGAATTCCAGAACCGCAGGAACCGATCGTGGCCCACCTCCCGCACCACGTCCGCCAGATAGCGATCGCTGTAGAGGACGCGTTGCCCGCGCCACCACCATCTGGGATCGCTCTCGAGGAATCGGGGCAGGGAGTCTCCGCTCGCTTCCTCGGCCCCGGATAGCACCGCGGCCCGGCAACTCGTGGCGCGGCCGGCCAGGCAGCCGATGGCGGTGACCGGAAACTGGTAGACACTCCTCCACCACCAGCGTGTCCCGTCCTGGTACATCACGAAAGAGTCCTGAGGTCGCTCAGGCCGCTCGCGGTCCCAGAAGGGGGCGCGGGCCAGATCGTAGCCCCGCTTGGCCAACCAGTGCCGTATGCCCCTGCTTGGTGTCCCGTAGGCCGCGTAGAAGGCGCAGGCCCCAAGGGCGGTCCGGAGCATGTCTTCGACTCGCTGGTTTCGCACCGGCGGCTCGACCGCGAGCGTCCCTGTCCAACGCCAGGCCGGGATCAGCGCCACGCATGTCGTCCGATCGCTCGAATCGGGAAACAGGTAGGCGGGCGACTCAAAGTCCTGGCTCGGCGTTTCGGCGGCGTTCGTGGAAACGCTGCGCCGCAGGTCAACAATCAGACCCACCGAGACTTTAGTCACGCCGAGCCCCAACTGACGTGAGACAGTATCCAGGGCCGCTCTCAGCCTTTCGCGGACGAACGTCGCCAGGGAGTCGGGTGCCTCGACGAGCAGCGCCGGACCCGGGTCGTCTCGCTCGCGCCGTCGCAGCAATTCCGGCTGGAGCCGCCTGCGATACTCCGGGAGCCGCAGCGACAGGTTGGCCGTACGCCACTGGGCGGCGAGCGCTTGCGCGCGCAAGCGTGCCGGCGTCTGTCGGAACGGCTCGTCGCGCCACCTGGCCTCCCGCGCTGCACCGCGCGGCGGAAGATACGCCACCGCAACGGCGCCGCAGGCGAGCAACGCCGCCGCCAGCCACCACCTCAGCTCACGCGCCATCGCGAGCTCCGAAGGGCGCACACCGCGAAGACGGCCGTCCATCCGAGCGCAGCCCAGGGACCCCACGGCGGAAGGGTGACGGGCGTCGGTCGGGCGGCGAGGATCTCCGATCGCCACTGCGCAACGAGGCTATCGACGCTCACGCCAGCGGCGCCGGCAAGCCGGTCGGCGATCGGTGCACCCGGTGTCGCGACCAGGCGGTGATATGCCTTTCGGCCCCCGAGCCGCAACGCGATCTGCACCAATGCGGCGCGGGCGTCGTAGGTCAGCGGTCGTGGCAGGGCTCCCGGGGGCAGCGATCGCAGCAGCTCGGTGCACGCTGAATCGCTGCCCGCTCTGCACAGCTGCAGCGTCGGCTTGCGCACGCCGTGATCGGCATAGCCGAAGTACTCCGCGAAGGATCTCAACACCAAGGCTCGTCGCTCGCCGGCGCTCGGATACCACTGTTGCAGCGGGTCGGGCGACTCACCCAACGCGAGCGCGTTGCGGCAGTCGCTGATCACGCCGACGAAACAGCTTCGGGCTGCCTGGGAGGGAGCGGTCACGAGCTGCACATAGACCGCGGCGTGGGCCGGCTCGGGATGAATGATCGGAAGCACCGGCCCCCCCAGCCAGTTCTGCAGCGCTGCGTCGGGCCGGCCGATCGGCACGGTGGTCAGGAGCATCGTGGCCAGCGACGCGACATCCTTGTCCCAAGGCACTTGGATCGCGCCGCGCAGCGTCGGCTTCGGGCTGGTGGTGTCGGGGTCGTACGGAGCGATGAAATAGGGGCGCTGTTCGAGCTGCCGGGCCTCGGTGCCGTACAGGCTGTCGATGACCGGCCAGGCGCGTGCCGCGGCCTCCCGCAGCCGCGCAGGGGACGGGTTCGTGACGATCCGCAGCGCGCCCACGCTGATCGTGTCCGTGCCCCCCGCCGTCCGCGCGTGGTTGAGGCTGTCGACCATGTCCGCCAGCGCGTTGGCTCGACGCCACTCACGTAGCAGGCTATCTGCGCGGGCCTGGAGCCGCTCGACGCTCTGGCCTGCAACCCTTCCGGCTGCCAGCGCGATCACCATTGTGAGGAGACACTGACGCCCAGAGAAAAACCAAAGTGCTGAAAGGACGGGTTGCACGTCGCGGTTTCCCATCCTGAAGGATGGGCTCGGCACGGCACAACGCTGAAGCGCAGTGTGCTTCAGCACAATGCTTCGCCGAGCCCACGCTTTAGCGTGGGAATCGTCCCGGCCCAGCACTCGATGGTGCTTCGGCGTCCCACTACACATCGATCAGCATCCAGCGGCCGGTGAAGATCGCGAGCGGCCCGGGCCAGTTGAGGACCGCGATTTGCAGCTTGCCGAACAGATCGAGATCGATATTCGCGACCCCGGCAATGATCTGCACGAGAATTACAGTTCCGATGAGCGCGAGGATGATCCCGGCGGTGCGGGCCGTGCCCGCGGAGACCGCGAAGAACAGGCCGTAGGCCACGAGGACGGCGAGCGCGAAGCGGATGGCCAGCGCTACGGGGTATCCCTGCAGCCCTGCAGGGATCGTGGCGCTCCAGGTGGCAAGCAGCGCTCCCGCCGCCACCGCGATGGCGGGTGCGGCGAGCAGTGTCCCCCCGGCACCGAACCGGAGCAAGACATAGCGCCAGCGAGGCAGCGGCAGGGACAGCGCGTGCACGTGGCGCCCGCGATGATCGGGTGCCCAGGTGGCGATCGCGACGAGCAGTCCGAGCGCGGCGGCGAGCACGGGATAGAGCGTCCCCCAAGCCTGCACGGCCTGCAGTAGCTCACCCGCCCGCAACGGGTTCGAATCGGCGCGCGCCGCGCCCTGTACGGAGACTATCGGCAGAGCGAACGCAGCTATGCTACCGAGCGCGACGATCAGCCGGCTCCACTTCCATTGACTGTACAGCATTACGCGGAACATCGCCGCCTCCTAACTGCGCGGGCCTCGGAAGGTTCGCAGCAGCTCCACAAACCCTTCCTCAAGATCCAGGTCGATCACGTCGTTCAGCGCGGCGCCGATCGTTGCGAAATACGCCGCCATTTCCGGCTCCCAATCGCGCACCACCCACGTTTCTGCCCCGCCGTTGGCGTGCTCGCGGGCGAGGATGATGAACGGCGCAGCGGCGGCCGTCGGGGGTGCGCCCGTGACGCGCAGCCGCTTGAGCCCGTTCTTGAAGCGCTCCATCGGCACCTGGGTGATGAGGCGGCCGTTGTCCATGACGCCGATCCAATCGCAGAACCGCTCGAGCTCGTGGACGAGATGACTGGAGATGAACACCGTCGCCCGGCGCTGCGAGACGTAGTCGAGCAATGCCGACAGCACGTCCCGCCGCACCACCGGGTCGAGTCCGTCGGTCGGCTCGTCGAGCAGCAGCAGCTCCGGCCGCTGCGCCAGCGCGAGCAGCATCATCAACTTCCCTTTTTGACCTTTGGATAGGCGGCCGAATGGTTGCCGCTCCTGCAGCTCGAACTGGCGCAGCAGCCGCTCGGCCCACGGCCAATCCCATGTCGGATAGAACGCCGCCTGAAACGCGAGGGTCTCGCGGACGGTGAGGACGGGATCGAGATGCGGCTGCTCGGGCACGAACCCCACGCGTGCGAGCACGCGCGGCGCGTGTTCGGGGATGGCGTCGCCCAGCACCGTAATGCGGCCGGCGAGTGGGCGGAGCAGTCCCAAGGCGAGGCGGATCGTAGTAGTCTTGCCGGAGCCGTTGGGACCGAGGAAGCCGTAGATCGCCCCCGCGGGGACGCTCAGGTCCAGATGCTTGATTTCGAACGTCCTCCCCGCGCGGTAATGCAGCTGCTGGATCTCGATGGCGTTGCTCATGACGTTCCCACTCCAATCTCTTCCGCGATCGCCGCTTGCAGCTCATGCAGCGACACGCCGAGGCGTCCGGCTTCGCCCAGCATCTGGCGGACGAGGCTGGTGGCCTGCCGGGCGCGCTCGCGCGCCCGGCCTTCCGGCGGCACCTCGCGCACGAACGTCCCGGCGCCCTGCCGCATCTCGACGAACCCGTCGGCCTCCAGGTCGCGGTAGGCCTGAACCACCGTGGCGGGGTTCACGCGCAGCTGCGCCGCGAGGTGTCGCACGGAGGGCAGGGCCGCGCCGGAGCGTAACTCGCCCGCCGCGATGGCGACTCTGCAGCGATTCGCTATTTGAGCGTACAGCGGCGTGGGGCTGCGGGGATCGAGATGCTCGAACACGGGCTGTTTGTCTGTATTGTTGTTATAGTACAGTGATACAAACCGCTCGTGCCGTCAAGGCTGGAGCACCGGCGCACTGTAGCCAAGGCGCCGCAAGTTGTTTATTTTCAAAGACTCTGAACGTTGTGGGGGATGTGGTAGACGTGGCGACAGATCATCTGGCGGCGCTCTTCGCCGAGCATGCGGAGGCGCATCCTGACCGGGAGTTCCTGGTATTCGGGTCACGCCGGATGAGCTACGCGCAGGTGCAGCGGGACGCGTTGGCGCTCGCCGACGCGTTCGGCGGGCTGGGTGTCCAGCTGGGCGATCGGTTGGCCGTCGACCTCCCGAACTGGCCGGAGTGGGTAGTTGCCTTCTTGGCCGCGGCGTATCGCGGTGCCGTGCTGGTGCCGCTCGACCCCTCGCTCAGCGTCCACGAGCTCAAGTATCAGTTGCGCCACGCCGACGTGCGCGCTGGAGTCGTGGCCGAGGCGTACGAGGGGGCTGATTACCTGGAGCTGTTTCACGAGCTGCTTCCCGACCTACCGGAGCTGCGGGCGCTGATCACCGTCGGCGCCGCCGAGCGCTGGCTCGACGACCGGGTGTACGCCTACGCGGATCTGGTCTCGAAGCCGCACGCGCGGACCCCACCGGCAGCGGCCGATGCCACCCAGCCGCTCGCGATTCTCTACACTTCGGGCACGATGGGGAAGCCCAAGGGCGTGGCGCTGTCGCATCGCAGCATCGTGATGACGGCGCGCGCCACGGGCCAAGCGCTCGAGCACACCGGTGCCGATCGGGTGCTCGGTGGCGTGCCGCTGTTCACGATCTTTGGCGTGCACGTCGTCGCCGTCACGATCACGGCGGGCGCGACGCTCGTGCTCCAGGAGCGCTTCGATGCGTCCGGTGCGCTGGACCTCATCCGGCGCGAGCGACTCAGCGTGGTCCACGGCGTGCCCACGATGTTCGAGCTGCTGATGCGCGATCCCTCGTTCGAGCGGCAGCCTCCGACCACCTGCCGCTCGGGACTGGTTGCGGGGAGCCCGGTCTCCCCGGAGCTGGCCGGCCGGATCCGGCAGTGGTGCGACGTCCAGATCGCCTACGGGCTCACGGAAACCGGGCCCACGGTGACGATCACCCGCTTCGCGGATCTCCCAGAGCGGCGGACGCAGACGGTGGGTCGGCCGATCGCGGGGGTAGAGGTGCGCGTCGTGGACCTGAAATCCGGCGCGCTGCACGGTCCCGAGGCGGTCGGCGAGCTGGCGGTGAAAGGGCCGAATGTCATGCTGGGCTACGACCGGATGCCCGGCGAGACCGCGCGATCCCTGACCCCCGAGGGATACTTTCTGACGGGCGACCTCGCCATCGTAGACGAGGACGGCTACGTCCAGATCGTGGGCCGCCGCAACGAGCTGATCATGCGCGGCGGCTACAAGGTGTATCCACGCGAGCTGGAGGACCTCCTCCGGACGCACCCTGCCGTGAGCGACGCCTGCGTCGTCGGCATCCCCAACGAGACGTTCGGGGAGCTGATCTGCGCCTGCGTCGTGGGCACGGAGGGATCTATCCTGACGGGCGACGAGCTCAAGGAGTTCTGCCGTGAGACCGTCGCCGACTACAAAGTGCCCGACCTGGTGCGCTTCTTCGACGCCTTCCCGCTGACCGGGAGCGGGAAGGTGAAGCGACGGGAGCTCGCGCAGGTCGTCGGCCTGGAACTGAGCACAACCACATGATGCAACAGCCGCATGCCCATCTCGCACGGCAGCACAAGGAACCCCCCGCCCACGCGCCCAACGCGGCGCTGCTGATCGACTTCGACAACGTGACGATGGGGATCCGCTCGGATCTCCAAACGGAGCTGAAGCGGCTCCTCCAATCAGAGATCATCCGCGGGAAAGTGGCCGTGCAGCGCGCCTACGCCGATTGGCGACGCTACCCGCAGTACATCGTCCCCCTCTCCGAGTCGTCGATCGACCTGATCTTCGCTCCGGCCTACGGCTCGAACAAGAAGAACGCGACCGACATCCGGCTCGCGATCGACGCCCTGGAGCTCGTCTTCACGCGCCCCGAAATCGGCAGCTTCATCCTGCTCTCGGGTGACTCCGACTTCTCTTCCCTGGTGCTGAAGCTCAAGGAGTACGGGAAGTACGTGATCGGCGTGGGGATTCGCGAGTCGTCGAGCGATCTCTTGATTCAGAACTGCGACGAGTACTACTCCTACAACGAGCTGGCCGGGCTCACCAAAGAGTCCGACGTCACGCACGAGCGCCACGATCCGTGGGAGCTCGTGGTCGAGGCTGTGAAGCAGATGACGGCACACAACGACGTCATGCGCTCCGACCGCCTCAAGCAGGTGATGCAGGAGATCGACCCGACCTTCAACGAGAAGGACGTCGGGTTCTCGCGCTTCTCGAAGTTCGTGGTCGAGGCGGCGCACAAGGGCCTGATCAACCTCACCAAGCTCGATAACGGCCAGTACGAGATCGCGCTCGGGCCGGGCGTGCCCGGCGCCGCAGCGCAGCCTGCGATCGCCGGTGCCCCAGCGCCGCGCGAGCGCGAGGATCGGCCCCGCGGACCGCGCCGCCGGCATGAAGAGGGCCGTAGCCGGCGTGCCGGAGGGTTCTCGCTCGGCGACGCGTTCGGCCTGCTCAAACAGGCGCTGTCCAGGCTCGGCGGGAGCGACAAGCCGGTGAGCGCGGACCAGCTGCGTGACACTATGATCGAGCTCAACGGCACCGACGCCGAGCCGCTCGACGCGGAGCGCTTCCCCAAGCTGCTGCGCCAGGCACATGACGCCGAGATCATCGACCTCTCGAAGGAGGACGACGGCGTGTATGCAGTGAAGCTCCGCGAGGAGACGCCACCGCCCCCTGCCTCGCTCACCCCACCCGCCCCCGAGCCGGTCGGCGTAGCGGACCTGGACGAGGCGAACGATCCGCCCATGCCGGCGTCCTCTGCCCCGCCCCCACTGCGGCCGGTGTCCCCCACGCCGTCAAGAGGCGCCGTGCCGTCGCGCAGTGCCCGGTTCCGGCGTGGCTCGCGGGGGCCTCGGGTCGCGCCGCCGGAGATTCCGAAGATCGGGGTCGTAGAGGTGGATCCGAACTTCAAGCCGCGCATCGAGCTCATCCCGGCTCGCCCGCTCGCCAACGAGCCTGCGGGCGCGGAGGCCCCGCCCAAGGCTCCCATTGAGGAGAATCGGCGCGAGCGGGGTGGTCGTGGCCGCGGTGGGCGTGGTCGTCGGGGAGGGGGAGGGGGTGGGAGTGGGGGTGGTCCGCGAGGCGACGACCCGACGAGTCGCGGCGACCGCGAGCGCGGCGAGGGGGGCGGTCGCGGCCGCCGAGGCGGCCGGGGAGGCCGGGGAGGCCAGGGCCGGAGCGGGAGCGGGGGGAGCGAGGAGGGTCGAGGGCGGTCGGCGGGAGAGGAGCGCAGTGAGGCGGAGCGGGCCGCGTCGCCGTATGCTGCGCCCCCCACCCCCGCGCCCGCCCCCCGCTCGGCGCCCTCGCCCGCCCCGGAGCCGCCACCCGAACAGTCAGACGACGGGGGCGAATCCTTCTGGTCGAAGGTGAAGCGCGGACTCACCGGCGGCGCGTGAGCAGTGCGGCGCTCCCGCCGGCGTTCTACGCGCGACCGACACCCGAGGTCGCGCGTAGGCTTTTGGGCCACATCCTGCTGAGCGACGTCAACGGCCGGCGCGTGGCGGGTCGCATCGTCGAGACCGAGGCGTACATCGGTCCCGACGACCCCGCCTGCCACGGCTACCGGGCCCGGCGCACGCGGCGCAACGCCAGCCTGTTCGGGCCCCCCGGCACTGCGTACGTCTACTTCACTTACGGCATGCACTGGTGCCTCAACGCCGTCACCGAGGCGCTCGACTTTCCGGCCGCCGTCCTGATCCGCGCGCTCGAGCCCGTGGCCGGGCTTGCGACGATGCGGCGCCGGCGCCGCGGCCTCGCGGACGGCGAGCTGTGCTCTGGACCCGCGAAGCTCTGCGCCGCGCTCGGCGTCACCGGCCGGTTGGACGGCGTGTGGTTGCAGCGGGGAGTGCTTCGCATCGTGCGGAGTTCTTCACGGCAGCGACGCGACATCATCGTAACACCACGCATCGGCATCTCGCGGGCCGTCGACTGGCCGCTGCGGTTCCTGCTCAAGGGCTCGCCATGGGTCTCCCGTTAGGACTGCTCCTCGTGCTCCAGCAACCGATCATCCTCGACGGCCACATCGACACCCCGCAACGGATGCTCGACATGCAGGCCGACATTTCGGCGCGGCTGCCGGACGGCCACGTCGACATCCCGCGCATGCAGGAAGGCGGTCTCTCGGCCGCGTTCTTCTCGATCTGGGTGGACGCGCGTTACGGTCCGGGGACCGCATTCCGGCGGGCGCTGGCGTTGATCGACGCGGTGCAGACCCTGGTGGACACACAACCCGCGGCCGAGCTCGCGACCGACGCCGACGAGGTGCGGGGAGCCGTGGCGCGGGGTCATATCGCCGTGCTGATGGGGGTGGAGGGTGGCCACGCCATCGAGAACTCGCTCGAGAGGCTCGACTCGCTGTATCGCCGCGGCGTGCGCTACATGACGCTCACCTGGAATAACGGCAACGACTGGGCCGGCTCGGCGACGGACGAGCGACGCCACGGGGGTCTGACCGATTTGGGCAAGCGCGTCGTGCGGCGCATGAACCAGCTGGGAATGCTGGTGGACGTATCGCATGTCTCTGACTCGACCTTCTGGGACGTGCTGGCAACCAGCTCGCGGCCCGTGATCGCATCGCACTCGTCTTGCCGGGCGATTGCCCGTCACCCGCGCAACCTGTCGGATGAGCAGCTGCGCGCCATTGCCAAGAACGGCGGCGTCGTGGGCATCAACTTCTATCCGGTGTTTCTCGACGACCACTTCCGGGAGCAGTACGAGGAGCTGCGGCGTCGCTTGAGGCCCGAGACCGACTCGATTCACGCCCGCTACCGGGGGCGCCCGGGCGAGTCGGCGTTCGAGATCGACAAGTTCGTGGGTGAGCAGGCCGAGAGCCTCGGTGTGCCCGGGCTCGAGCGGCTCGTGGACCACATCGACCACGCGGTCCAGGTGATGGGGATCGACCACGTGGGGCTGGGCAGCGACTTCGACGGCATCAGCGTCCTGCCCGCCCCCATGAAAGACGCGACGTCGCTGCCCTTGCTCGTCGCGGCCCTGCGGGCGCGCGGCTACGCGAACAGCGACGTCGCGAAAATCCTGGGAGAGAACTTCCTGCGCCTGCTCAGTGCCCTTCGGTGACCCCTTCCTTGGCCGTCCCCATGCTGTAGCGGATCCCGCCCTGGAACGTGTGCGTGGTGCCGTCCAGCAGGAAGCCCCGCGCCGATGAGGTCAGGATGTAATGGCCGTACAGCGCGAGCCGCCCCTGCTTGATATCGATCCCGCCCATCCACCAGAAAAACGCCTTGCTCGCCGCCGCTTCGGCTGCGTCCTGGAGCTGGGAGAACTGCGACAGCGTTTGGCAGCTGGAGCAGGTGACCTGCGGATTCAGAAGCTGCATGATTGCGAACCCGCCGCCGCCGAACGGCTCGACCCGCTTCTGCGCCGGGAAGGCGAGGGCGCCCACCATGATGCGGCGCATGTCGTGAAACGCCACGTTTCCCGGCTCGATTGTCCCGTCGGGCTCGATGATGGTCGTGTGCCGGTCCGAGAGGAAGAACGACTGCTCGTACGAGACGTACAGCGCTGTCCGCTTACCGGTGATCAGCCAGTGCCCGCCGAACGTCGGCTCAAAGGCGTAGCTGTCGAAGTTGGTCTTGAAGACAAACAGGCCGCCCTGGGCGCCCCAATACCACTTGTGAGCCCAGTCGCTGCCGCGCTCCTCGAAGCGTGGGCCGCCCCGCGGACGCGCCGGCTGCGGGGCGGGGGGCACCTTGCCGCCCGCCGCGATTATGGAATCGCGCTTCTCCTTCGGGATCGGCGGCGGGGCGACAACCCGCGGACCGCCGCCACCACCGCCACCGATGAAGTAGGACAAGCCGGCGGAGCCGAGCAGGTGCACGACCGGCTTGCCCCCAAACATCGCGTAGCTCCCCGCGTTGTTCTTGGGCGAGTAGTAGCCCCGCGCCTCCAGGCGCAGGGCCAGCCGGCTGCCGAAGAAGATCCGGTCGCCCAATCCTGCGTTTACGGCGTGCAGCGCGAAGTTGTAGGGTGGATTCACGCCCATGTCGAGCCGGGAGTAGCCCCCCATGAGGTACAGGATGTTCTTCTGGCCCCCTGAGTTGAGGACGAGGCTCACGCTGCCGAAGCGCATCTGGGTATGCGCCCCGCCCGCCTTCGGGAACGGATAGGCGACGTTGGCATCCACCTCCAGCCCGAGGCTCTCGTTGAAAAAGAACCCGATCCGGCCCCCACCGCC
>DASPXE010000179.1:0-20961 GCA_035637455.1 Gemmatimonadales bacterium | reverse complement strand
GCCGATTGTGACGCGGGTGCGACGCCGCTCGCGGGAGCAAGCGGACGACCGGGGCGAGCTCACGAGCCTGGTCAGCGAGATGGTGGCGTCAGTAAGGCTGGTGCGCGCGTACGTCGCCGAGGCGTTCGAGGTGGAGCGCTTTCAGCGGCTTGCCGACCGGTACCGCAACCGCGTGCTGCGCGCCCAGGCCGCGTCGACCCTGACGAGCCCGGTGAGCGAGATCTTCGCCGGCATGGTCATCGTGCTGATCCTCTTGGTGGGGACGCGCCTCGCGCTCGGGGCGTCGGCGTCGCTGCGGCCGGAGGTGTTCATGGTGTTCATCGCGGTCGCGCTGCGCCTCATGTCGCCGGTCAAAGCGGTGGTGCAATACCCGACGATCATGGCGGGCGCCGTCGCGGCGGCCGACCGCTGCTTCGAGGTGCTCGACGTCCCGGCGGACGAGGGCGACCGGCCGGGGGAGACGCCGGCCCGCTTCGGCGACTGCATCGAATACCGCGGCGTGACGTTCTCCTACGACGGCGAGGCTCCCGTGTTGCGCGACGTGGACCTCGCGGTGCGGCGTGGTCAGGTCGTCGCCATCGTGGGGCCGTCGGGGGCGGGGAAGACCACCCTCGTGGACCTGCTGCCGCGCTTCTACGAGCCGACGGGCGGCCAGATCCTCATGGACGGCGTGCCGGTCACCCGCCTCACCCGACGCAGCCTGCGGGCGTTGATGGGGATCGTGTCGCAGGAGACCGTGCTGCTCAACGATACGGTGTATGCGAACATCGCCTACGGCCGTGGGGACTTCACGCTCGAGCAGGTACGCGCCGCCGCCCAGGCCGCGAACGCGGACGAGTTCATCGCCCAACTCCCGCAGGGCTACGACACGCTGTTGGGCGAGCGGGGCACCCGGCTCTCCGGCGGTCAGCGCCAGCGCATCGCGATCGCGCGGGCCCTGCTGCGCGACCCGCCGCTCCTGATCCTCGACGAGGCGACCAGCGCCCTCGACACCGAATCCGAGCGCTTGGTGCAAGAGGCCATCGACCGCCTGATGGCGCACCGCACGGTGCTCGTGATCGCACACCGCCTCGCGACGGTGCGCCATGCGGACCTGATCGTCGTGCTCGCCGACGGCCGCCTGGTCGAGCGCGGCACGCACGACGCGCTGTTCGCGGGGGGCGGGCTGTACCGCCGCCTGTACGACCTGCAGTTCCGCGCCTGACATGCTCTCGGGCTTCACCCTGGTCCGCAACGCCGTCAGCCTCGACTACCCGATCGTCCCCGCGATCCGCTCGATCCTCGAGATCTGCGACGAGGTCATCGTGAACGTGGGGCAGTCGGCGGACGGGACGCGGGACCTGGTCGCGGCGGTGCGCGATCCGCGGGTGCGGATCATCGACAGCGTCTGGGATTTCTCGCGCGGCTCGGGCGTGCTCGCCCTGGAGACCGAACGTGCCATGCGCGCGTGCCGCGGCGCGTGGGGGCTCTACATCCAGGCGGACGAGGTGCTGCACGAGACGGGCGCGGCAATCCTGCAAGAGCGCCTGCAGGCGTGCGACAGCGATCCTCGGGTGGAAGGTCTGCTAGTGGAGTACCGTCACTTCTACGGCGACTTCGACACCGTCGCGACGAACCGGCACTGGTACCGCCGCGAGGTGCGCTGCGTGCGCCTCGATCGGGACATCCGCTCCTACCAGGACGCCCAGGGCTTCCGCGTCGGGCCCGGGCTGCGGCGGGTGCGGGCGCGGGCGACCGGCGCGCAGGTGTTCCATTACGGCTGGGCGCGCGCGCCGCAGTCGCTGACGCACAAGCTCGTCGTGTCGAAGGAGATCTTTACCGAGGCCGCTCGGCAGCTCGAGCGCCGCGCGGCGAGCCGGCGGGGCCTCGAGTGGACACCGTTGCTGCGGCGGTTCGACGGCCCGCATCCGCGCGTCGCCCAGGAGTGGATCGCGGCGCGACGGCAGGCGCCGTCGGGACCCAGCCTGGCGCCGCCGCGGTTCCGGCTCGAGCACCTGCGGTTGTACGCCTCGGACTGGATCGAGCGTCTCACCGGCACCCGGGTCTTCGAGTACCGCAACTACGTCGAGGTATGAGCGCGCACGCTGCTGCGTTCGCGGGGCTGCGCGTCGTCCTGGTGGCGGCGTTCAATCCCCGCTATCACCGGAGCGGGCGTGCGCTGGCCCAAGGCCTCAGCGAGCTGGGCTGCGAGGTGCGCCAGTGTGAGGAGCGGCTGCGCGGGCTGAACGCCGTACTGCGTCGCCCGCTCGCCGCCCGGCTCGGCGCCTCGCTCCGCCGCGCCCGGGCGGACCTCGTGCTCGTCTTCAAGGGGACCAAGCTCGAGCCCGCCGACGTCGCGGAGCTCAAGCGGCGGTTCGGCGGCCGGTGGGTGAACTGGTTCCCCGACGACCCCCACCAGCTCGCCGTGTCGCTCGCCCTGGGGCCCGCCTACGACTACTTGTTCACGCACGACAGCTCGAGCCTGGAGCGCCATCGGCGCGCCGGGACGCGCGCCGCCTACCTCGCGTTCGGCTGCGACCCCGCGTACCACCGGCCGCTCGACGGCGGCGCGCCCTGGCGGGCGCCCCTCGTGTTCGTGGGTTCGCGCGACCCGGCGCGCGAGCGGGTCGTCCAGGAGCTCGCCGGGCTGGGCCTCGTAGCGTGGGGCCCGGGGTGGCCGAACGGGCCCGCCTACGGCGACGACTTCGTGCGCGCGCTCTCGGGAGCCGCCGTCGGGCTGAACATCCACCAGCATTTCGGGGAGGCGGGCGACCCGGCCCGCTATGGCAGCGGCGCGAACATGCGGGTGTTCGAGCTCGCCGCGATCGGAACGCCCCAGCTGTCGGATGCGCGGGGCGACATCGCCCGCCATTTCGCGCCCGATCGCGAGATTGTGCTGTACGGGAGCGCGCACGAGCTGCGCGAGCGGGCCTGGTGGTTGTTGGAGGATGATGCAGCGCGCCGCGCGCTCGCCGCCGCGGCGCGGGGGCGCGCGCTGCGGGAGCACACGTGGCGGCACCGGCTGGAAGAGCTGCTGATGGTCGCGCTGCGGTAGGACTGTTTGGTGAGTTTCGTCCCCGTCTGCAGAGGCCTGCCGCCGACCGCGTCTGGGGCAGAACCGGTGTGTGTGACCCCGGGGCATCGCCCCGGGGTTAGCCGACCCGGGCGCGCCTGACGAAGCATGGAGGCATCCGGACGCTGAGCCGGCCTGCGCGCGGCTGACCCCGGGCCGGCGGCCCGGGGTCTACCCCGGGGACTGGGGTTACCCCCGGGGCATCGCCCCGGGGTCAGCCGCCGTGAGTCTGCCCGCGCGGGATGCGGGGTGCGTTGAATCGGGGCGACCGGTGTTGAGTCTGAGGTGATCACGCCGACTCAATGTCCTAGGCATACCCCGGGGCCTCGTGTCGGCCGAGGATGAGGGCGTGGCGCATCGTGCATTCGGGCTGCATGTGCACATCACCTGGCATACGCGGTTACGACAGCGCTTGATCCGGCGCTCCGACGCCGATGTCGTGCGGGCCGCGGTTCGCGAAGCAGCGACTCGCTGGCACGTGCATGTTCAAGAGCTCGCCATTCTCTCGGACCATGTGCATGTCATCGCGAGTTTTCGGCCTGATGGAGGCCTGGTATCGTTCATTCGTCACGCGAAGTCCGAGTCTACTCGCCGTATCAACCTCGTCCGGGGCACGGTTTTTCAGTGGGCCCGTGGGTATTTTGTCGAGTCGCTGTCGCGGGACCACGTACGAGCCGCCTGCGCCTACGTGGCCGGGCAACACCTGCGGCACCCCGACCGCGTGCCCACCTGAGAGCGGCTGACCCCGGGCCGGCGGCCCGGGGTCTACCCCGGGGACTGGGGTTACCCGGGGCACCGCCCCGGGGTCAGCCGCCGGGGCGCGCGCTGCGGGAGCACACGTGGCGGCACCGGCTGGAAGAGCTGCTGATGGTCGCGCTGCGCTAAGCGGCGGCCGTCGGCCGTCCCGGCGGCAGCTTCCCCGTGTCGAGCAGGCAGCGGTACATCCGGACGTATTCCTGCGCCATCACCAGATGCGTGAACTGCCGCTCGGCGAGCGTGCGGCACGCCTGGGGACTGCGCGTGTGGATCGTCCGGGACGCGGTGATCATCTCCTCCATCGTATCGCACAGTGCGCCTACCTCCGGCGTGATCAGCTCGGGGAGCGCGCCGCGGCGCGTCCCGAGGACCGGCGTCCCCGAGAGCAAGGCCTCGATGGTCACGAGACCGAACGGCTCGTCCCACTGCGCCGGATTCCACAAGCAGCGGGCCCGCGCGAGCAGCGCCGCTTTCTTCCGGCCGTCGACCTCGCCCACGTACTTGATCGCCCCGGTGAAGCTGGGCCGCCAGCCGCCCGCCAGGAGCAGCCGGTGGCCGGCGTGCTTCGCCGCTTCGACCGCCCAGTGGTAGCCCTTCGCGCTGTGCAGCTTGCCCAGAAAGAGGTCGAACTGCTCCGCCCGCTTGGGGAACCGGCGGAAGAAGTACTCCGCCGGGTCGAGCCCGTTGTAGACGAACACCTCGCTGCCGTGACGGCGGGCGTGGTCGCGCGACAGAAAAACCGTATTGGGGTGGAGTGGGGAGCCGGGCTTGAGGTTGTGGTGAAACGTTTGGAGGAACGGCAGCGCGTCGGGGCCGTGCTTGAGCGCGAAGTGCGTGTGCAGCAGTTCGGCGTCGTCGGGGAGATAGCGCGCGAGCTCCGCGGGGTCGCCGAACTTGCGGGCCGGAACCTCCACCAGCCTCGCTTCGGTCACGCGCGAGCCCGGCGGCGCGAGCAGGGTGATCCGATGCCCTAGCGCCGCCAGCCCGCGGACTAGTGCCACGACCACGCGCTGCGGGCCGCCGTACCCCTTCGCCGGCAGCTGCTGATGGGAGGCGACGACGACGTGCATCGGCGACATAAGATAACTAGCTTCGCCCCATGACAGGCGAGCCGCTCACGATTCTCCAGCTCACCCACCAGGGCGGGCCGGCCGGCTCCACGCAGTCGATCTTCAATTTGAGTCAGTATCTCGCCCGCCGCGGACACCGCGTGCTGGTGGGCTGTCGGGGGGACGCGCTGTTGGCGCGGCTCGCGCGCGAAGCCGGGCTCCCGGTCGTTCCGCTCGCGTTCCTGCCGCAGGCTGCGCTCACGGGCGCCCTCAGGGACGTGCTGGGGCGGGAGCGGGTGGATGTGGTCAACGCCCACGCCACCCTGGACCGCCGCGCGCTCACGTGGCTGCGCTGGCGCGGCCGGCTGCCGCAGGCGTTCGTCGTCACCCGGCGGACGATGCCGCTGACCTCGCCCGTCGAGCTCCTGCCGGTCGGGTGGACGGCGGACCGCACGATCGCCGTGAGCGGGGCGGTCGCCCGCGCGCTGCGGCGGCGCCTGCATCCCGGTGCCCGGCTCCGCGTCGTGCCGAACGGGATCGCGCTCGAGCGCGTCGACGCGCCGGTGCCGCCCCACGACCTTGCGGCCGCGCGCGCGGCGCTCGGAGACCCGGGCGGGCGACCCGTAGTCGCGATCGTCTCGCGGCTCAAGGATCAGCACGTCGTGCTTCAAGCGCTGCCGAGGGTCGCGCGCGGGGTCGTGGTGGCGTGCGTCGGGGTCGAGCCGGACGGCCGCCTGCGTGCCCTGGTGCAGTCGGTGCCAGCCCGCCATCGCGTGGTGTTCGTGCCTCTCATCGATCGCCCGCTCGCCTTTTATCACTTGGCGGCCATGGCCGCCTTGCCGTCCCGGATAGAGGGACTGTCGCAGGCTTTGCTCGAAGCCATGGCGCTCGGGCTGCCGGTCGTAGCGTCGGCCGCTGGCGGCAACGCGGATCTCGTCCGCTCCGGCGAGACGGGGCTCCTGGTCCCGCCGCTCGATCCGGCGGCGTGGGCGGAAGCGCTCGAGCGCGTGCTCGCTGACGGCGCGTGGACGCGCCGGCTGGCACAGGCTGGCCGCACGCTGGTGCGTCGCGAGTTCACGCTCGAGCGGACCGCGGAGCGCACCGAGGTGGTGTACCGCGAGGCGCTCGCACGCCGTCCTTCGGGGCGATTGCTCGCGGCGGCGACGCCCCGTTAGCATTCCCGGCGTGACCAGTCTCCTGCTGGCACAGGACTTTCCGCCGATGGGCGGCGGTATCGCCCGCCTGCAAGGCGAGCTGGCCCGGCGCTACCCGCCCGGCGAGCTGATCGTCTCGACGCCGCAGGATCCCGATTCGGCCGAGGTGGACGCGCAGTTCGGCGGCGCGGTCGACCGCCTCCCGATCGGGCGGCGGCGCACCAAGTCGCTGCCGGGGCTGCTGCTCTGGTCGCGCCGCGCCGCGAGCCTGGCGCGCGAGCACCGGGTGCGGTTCGTGTATTGCGGCAACGTGAAGCCGGCCGGCTATCCCGCCCGTTGGGTGTACGAGCGCACCAAGAGCCCCTACTGCATCTTCCTGTACGGCGCCGACCTGCTGAGCGAGCAGCACAAGTACCACCATTCTGGGTTGAAGCGCCGCTCGTCGCGCGCCATTCTCGGCGGCGCCGCCGCACTCGTCGCCATCTCGAACTGGACGCGTGATCTGGCCCTCACCGTACTAGGGGAGCTTGGCCTCGACGGTCACGGCGAGCGGCTCCGCGTCGTGCACCTCGGCACCGATCCCACCCGCTTCCGCCCCGGGGTCGATGGCGACGAGCTGCGCCGCCGTCTGGCGCTGCCCGACGGGCGGGACGGCGCGCGCTGGCTGCTCACAGTGGCGCGGCTCGAGCCGCACAAGGGCATCGACACGGTGCTGCAGGCGCTGCCCGCGATCCTCGCGCGCGCCCCCGACATCCGCTACGCCGTCGCCGGGGCGGGCGCAGCGGCCGAGCGCGAAAAGCTCGAGAAGCTCGCGGGCAAGCTGGGCGTGGCCGAGCGCGTGAGCTTCCTCGGCGAGGTGAGCGAGCGCGATCTCCCCGCACTCTACAGCCTGGCGGCGGTGTACGTCGGCGCCTCGCGCCGCGCCGAGCGGATTGGAGTCGAGGGCTTCGGCATCACGCTCGTCGAGGCGTCGGCCTGCGGGCTGCCGGTCGTCGCGGGCAACTCGGGCGGCGTGCCGGACGCGGTGCGGGACGGGGAGACCGGCTTCCTCGTCCCCCCGGAGGACCCGGCAGCGTTCGCCGACGCCATCTGCCGCCTGCTCGCGGACGCCGAGCTCGCCGAGCGAGTGGGTGCTGCGGGACGCCGGGCTGTCGAGACCTATTACAACTGGGACCGGGTCGTCGGCGATCTGCGCGCGATCGAGGCCGAGGTCGTGGCATAGGCACCGCCCTGCTCCTGGCCTTCAACTTTCCGCCCTTGGGCGGCGGCATCGCCCGCTGGATGGGTGAGCTGGCGCTGCGGTATCCACCCCACTCCCTCGTGGTGTCGACCGGGCGGCACGCGGGGAGCGAGGCGAGCGATTCCCGCTTCCCGCAGCCGATCGATCACGTGGGCATCCGCGCCACGCGACTCCGCACCCTCAACGGGCTCGCGCTCTGGACTGCGCGAGCGAGCACGCTGGTGCGGCGCGCGCGACCCGGATTTGTCTGGTGTGCGGAGCTCAAGCCGGCGGGGTACCCGGCGCGTTGGCTGCGCGCGCGCTACGGCCTCCCGTACGGCGTGATCGTGCACGGCACCGAGCTGCTACTGCTGCAGGCGAAGATGCGCCGCTCTCGCTTCAAATGGTGGACGGCCCGGCAGCTGCTCGGCGGCGCGTCGGTGGTCGTGGCGAACAGTCGCTGGACGGCCGACCTCGCCCGCTCGGTGCTCGCCGCCTTGGGCTGCCCGGTGCTCGCACCGGACGTGCGGATCGTGCCGCCCGGCACCACGCCGTCGCGGTTCCGACCCGGAATCGACCCGCGCCCTGCACGGGAGAAGTACGGGCTGGACGGTGGGCCGTGGCTCCTCACGGTCTCGCGGCTCGACTCGCACAAGGGGATCGACACTGTCATTCGGGCGCTCCCCGCCGTGCGCGCCGCGTTCCCAGCAGTGCGGTACGCGGTGGCGGGGGTCGGCTCGCGGGGCCCCGAGTTCGAGCGGCTTGCGGCGGAGCTCGGGCTCGAGGACGCCGTGAAGTTTCTCGGTTTCGTCGCGGACGCCGAGCTGCCGGCGGTCTACAACGCGGCCGATCTGTACGTGGGCGCGTCGCGCCGCTACGACCTCCTCGCTGAGGGCTTCGGCATCGCGTTGGTGGAGGCGTCGGCCTGCGGGCTGGCCGTGGTGGCGGGAGACTCGGGCGGCGTCGCGGACGCGGTGCGAGACGGGGAGACGGGAATCCTGGTCGATCCGAACGATCCCGCGGCAGTCGCGGCGGGGATCACACGATTGCTCGCGGACGCTGACGTGCGCCGGCGCATGGGCGCCGCGGGCCGGCGGGCAGTCGAGACCTATTACAACTGGGACCGCGTGGCGCGGGACCTCATCCAGATTGACGCCGAGTTGCGGCGGGAGTCGCCGCCGGCCGCGCGCTGATGGCGTAGGTGGGGCAGTGCCGGATGAACTCCCCGTCGACCGGCGACCACTCCTGCTCCGGCCGCGTGACGACCGCCTTCCCCTGCGCGTCCAGCACGAACATCCCGGGGGGCGCCTGGACGAGGCAGGCGCCGCAGCCGATGCACCGCTCCCGCTGCACGCGCACGATGACGCCGCGCTTCGGGTACACGCCCGCATCTCCTGGCTGCGGCCACTCGTCGGGATGGTCGAGCGCCGCCGCGGTGGCGCGGTAGCCTTCCTCGACCACCTCGCGCAGGTGATCAAACGAGAACGGCGAGATGTGCTCGACGCGCGGATGCACGTAATAGATGGGCGGCGTGCCCCAGGAGCGCAGCCGCAGCTCGAGCAGCGACTGCATGGCGATCTCGGTCGCGCGCGCGAACACCGAGGCGAACCCCTCGTCCTGCACGTCCGCCCGGAACGCGTTGGACGCCGACACGTCGACTGCGAGCACGACATCGGCGCCGAGCACGAGCGCGGTCCCCACAGGGAGGTTGTCGACCGTCGCGCCGTCGACGTAGAAGCGGCCGCGGATCTCCCGCGGCGGCAGGAAGCCGGGCAGCGCGCACGAGGCGAACACGGCCTCCCGCACGGGGATCTCGTCCAGCCCCTCGAGCCCCCAGAACACCTGCATTCCCGAGTTGACGTCCACGGTGTTGACCACCAGCGGATGGTCCAGCTCGTGGAACGTGATATCGCCGACGAGGCGCTCGAGCAGCGTGTCGAGTGGCTCGCGCCGGAACAGGGCGGGGGAGCGCATCCGCTTGAACGCCATGTCGGCGTGGGCGACGGCGAAGATGTCCTTGCGGCGCAGGTTGACCGCGATTTCGCGCAGCTCGGCGACGCTGTGGCCTGCCGACCACGCCGCGCCCACGAGCGCGCCCACGCTCGAGCCGACGATGTGCGTCGGCAGGAGGCCGCGCTCGGTGAGGGCCTGGAGCACGCCGATGTGCGCGAGGCCTTTCATGCCGCCGCCGCCGAGAACAAGACTGAAGCGTGTGTCGCTTTTCAAGGGATCGCCGCTTGCCCGGAAGGTGAGCGTCCGAGTAACGTAGTCGTGGCCCCTATGCGCGCGCTACTCATTCACCAGCGCATCGTCCGGAGTCGCTGGGCGATGGCCGGCCTCGCCGTGGTGACGGCGCTCACCCTCGTCGCGCTCGCGGCGCCGTGGCTCGCACCCGGTGATCCCTATCGTGGCGCGTTGTCGCACGGCCTCCGGCCGCCGTCGGGCGCGTTTCTGCTCGGAACCGACGCCCAGGGGCGGGACGTGCTGAGCCGCGTGCTGTTCGGCGCTCGGCTCTCGCTCGCCGTCGGGCTCGGCAGTCAGGCGATCGCGCTCGCGGTCGGAGTGGCGCTCGGGCTCGTCGCCGGCTTTTACGGGCGCTGGGCCGACGCCCTGCTGATGCGCATCGCCGACGTCACACTTGCCTTCCCGTCGCTCCTCTTGCTCATCGCCATCGCCGCCGCGGTGAAGCCATCGCTGCCGGTCGTGTGCGTCGTGATCGGGGTCGTTGGCTGGGCCGGCATGGCGCGGCTGGTGCGGGGGCAGGTGCTGGTGGTGCGCGCGCTCGATTACGTGCAGGCGGCGCGGGCGCTGGGTGCGTCGGACGCGCGCCTGGTGTCCCGCCACATCCTTCCGAACGTGCTCGCGCCGGTGATCATCGCGGCCACGCTCGGCGTCGGCGGGGCCATCATGGCGGAGGCGGCGCTGTCGTTCGTGGGTCTCGGCGCGCAGCCGCCCACGCCGTCGTGGGGCGCGATGGTCGCGGAGGGGCGCGACCTGCTGCGCGTGGCCCCGTGGGTGTCGCTCTTCCCCGGGCTCGCGATCGGCGTCGCGGTGCTGGGGTTGAACCTACTGGGCGACGGCTTGCGCGACGCGCTCGACGTGCGGGCATGACCGACATCGCGTACCACCCCACCCGCCTCCGGGCGCTGCGCGACACCTTCCGAGCGCTCCGCGCCACCGAGTTCCCCTGGACCGCCGATACCGTCTACCTGAACAACGCCTCCATCGGCCCCATCCCCGAGCGCACCCGCCGCGCCCTCGACGAGTTCACCGCCAAGCGCACCGCGCCGCACCTCCTCCCCGACCGGGAGCTCCAGGCCGGCCTCCAGGCCGCGCGCGAGGCGATCGCGCAGCTCGTCAACGCGGAGCCGTGCGAGATCGCCCTCGCCACCAACACCAGCCACGGGCTGAACCTGGCGGCCCGCGCGCTGCCGCTCAAGGCGGGCGACGTCGTGCTCGTGTCGGATCGCGAGTTCCCCGCGAACGTGTATCCCTGGCTGCGGCTCAAGAAGCAAGGGATCGACGTCGAGCTCGCCCCTTGTGCACCGGAAGGCTGGCCAGACGAGGACTACCTGGTCGAGCGGCTGCACGACCCGCGCGTGCGCGTGCTCGCGGTGTCGTTTGTGCAGTTCTCCAATGGCTACCGCGCCGATCTCGACCGCCTCGGCGCCGCGTGCCGCGCCAACGGCACCTTCCTCGTGGTGGACGGCATCCAGGGCGTGGCGAACTCCCCGCTCGACGTGCGCGAGACCCCGGTCGACATCCTGGCGTGCGGCGGCCAGAAGTGGCTGCTCTCGCCCTGGGGGTCGGGGTTCGTGTACGTGCGCAAGGAGCTCGTCCCGGCGCTCGAGCCCGCGGTGACAGGATGGATGGCGTTCGAGGGGACGGACGACTTCTCGAAGCTCACCGACTACAACGCCACCTTCCGCGCCGACGCCCGCCGCTTCGAGATGATGACGCTGCCCTTCCAGGACTTCTACGGGATGACCGAATCGGTCCACATGCTGGCCGAGATCGGCGTCGCCGACATCGCGCAGCATACGCGGGCGCTGCACGAGCCCGTGTTCAAGTGGGCGGAGCAGAACGGCGTGCGCATCGTCTCGCCGCGTGACGACGCGCATCGCTCCGCCATCATCTGTCTCGCGCCCCGGCACCCCGCCGAGGCGTACCATGCCGTCAAACGGGCGCACGTCGTGTGCTCGCTGCGGGAGGGCGCCATCCGGCTGTCACCGCACTGCTTCAACACGGTGGAGGAGATGGAGCGGGTGCTGGATGTGCTGGATCAGCTGGATGGGTAGCGCGACCCCGGGCCACCGGCCCGGGGTCAGCCGAGCAAAGCGGTTTCCGGGCGGCTAACCCCGGGGCGATGCCCCGGGGACTGCGTGACCCACGGTGGCGTCCCGGTGTCCATCCGCCCACCACCCCCATACCACGAACAGCCACCCGAAGATGATGCCGCCGACGGCGAGCGCGACCCGTGTCGGCGGAGGTGGACTGAACAGCGAGCCGACGTACGACAGGACGAGCACAGCGATGAGCGCCCAGAATGCGTAGCGCCCGACCTGGTCGCGGGGGCGTGTGGCCGTGGCGTAGAGCCAGGTCCCCGCGGCGAACATCACTCCCTCGACGCCGACGGTGCCAGCGACGGAGTTCCAGAGACCGAGCCCCAGCGGCGTGCCGCCCGGGTACAGCGGCATGTCGGGGCGATGGGTGACGAAGTCGAGTACCCAGTGGCTTACGACGAGGAGCGCCAGGACGCGCCACCCGCGCCCGTCCCCGGTGCGCGCGCGGTACGCGAGCCCGAACAGGGCGCCCCATCCGATGAGCGTGACGAGGCTGTGCGAGATCGGGATCGAATCGAGCCACAGCGTCAGGAATGGGTTCGGCCCCGGAATGAAATGCGCCTGCTCCCACCCCAAGAGCAAAAACACCGGCCAGAGCAGATCCGCGAGCGACGTCGCGGCGAACAGCACGCCCAGCGAGGCTCGTGGCGCGGCGCGCTTAGCCGCGAGCGCGAGAGCGTAGTGCCCGATGAACATGGTGTCTCCTAGATGCCGAGCCGCAGCAGCCCGTACTCCTTCTTGCCTTTGCGGAGCAGCAGATTCCTCCCCGCGAGCCAGTCGGCGCTTGCGATGCTCCGGGCGGGGTCCTTCACGCGCTGCTGGTTGACGTAGATCCCACCCTGCTCGATGGAGCGACGCGCCTCGCTCTTCGACCTGGCGAGCCCTGCCTGCACCACTGCGTCGACGAGCGACACGCCGTCCCGCGCCGGGACGGTCGCGGTGGGGAGTTCCTGCGCCAGGACGTCGAAGGTCGCGTCGTCGGCGGCGTGTGGGTCGAAGCCGCCGAACAACACCTCGGATGCGCGGATGACCTTCGCGGTCGCGTCCGGGCCGTGGACCCGCTCCGTGACGTCGCGAGCCAGGGCGCGCTGCGCCGCGCGCGCGGCGGGGGTCGTCTTCAGCTGGACGAGCAGGGCGTCGATCTCCGCGCGTGGGAGGAAGGTGAAGAGCTTGAGGTAGCGCTCCGTGTCTCGGTCGTCCGTGTTGAGCCAGAGCTGGTAGAACTTATAGACCGACGTGAGGGCGGGATCGAGCCAGACCGCGCCGCCCTCCGTCTTCCCGAACTTCGCTCCCGCCGCGGTGGTGAAGAGCGGCGCGACGAGTCCATGCGCTTCGCCCCCCTCCACCCGGCGGATCAAGTCGATCCCGGCCGTGATGTTCCCCCACTGGTCGCTCCCGCCCACCTGGATGGTGCAGTGCTCCTTGCGGAACAGGTGCAGAAAGTCGTACGCCTGCAGCAACATGTAGCTGAATTCGGTGTAAGAGATGCCCGTGTCGAGCCGCGCTTGCACCGACTCCTTCTGCATCATGATGTTGACGGTGAAGTGCTTGCCCACGTCGCGGAGGAAATCCACCAGGCGCTGCTCGACGAGCCAGTCGGCGTTGTTGAGGACGAGGGCGCGCGTCTCCCGCGCGTCGAAGTCGAGCAGCCGCGCCACCTGGTCCCGCTGGCGGTGCACGTTGTCTCGGATCTGCTCTTTGGAGAGGAGGGGGCGCTCGCTCGGTTTACCGCTCGGATCGCCGATCAGGCCGGTGCCGCCGCCCATGAGGACGATCGGTTTGTGGCCGCGCAGCTGGAAGTGTCGCAGCAGCGTGAGCGGCATCAAGTTCCCGACCTGGAAGCTGGGCGCGGTCGGATCGAAGCCGCAGTACACCGTGCGCCGCCCCTCGGCGAGATGGCGTTGGAACTGCTGCGTAGCGTGGTGGACGAACCCGCGCCACTCGAGCTCGGCAACGAGGTCCGGCATGGCGCGGAATCGTAAGAGAAGCCCCAACCGCTGGCAAGCGCTGGTGACCCTTACTAGGTTGTAACGCGATGGCCTCGATCCCCGCGCCCGTTTCCCTGCCGAGCCCCGTCACCTGGTGGCAGCATCCCAAGACCCGCGCCCGTCTGATCGCGGCGGCGGTCCTGGCGGCGATGTACGTCGCGGGGCTCGCCTACGGCTCCTGGACCCGGGTCTGCGCCGGCGAGCACTGCCCCAGCATCTCGCGCCTGATCGGTTCCGGCGACAACGTGCAGATGCAGACGTCGAAGGTCTTCGCCGCCGACGGCCGCTTGATCAGTGAGCTCGGCCTGGAGCGCCGCACGGTGCTGCCCCTCTCCGAGTTTCCCATCGCGGTGCGGCAAGCGTTCCTCGCCACCGAGGACAAGCGGTTCTACTCCCATCACGGTATCGACTACCTCAGGGTCCTCGGTGCCCTCAAGGCGAATTTGCTATCGTTCGGCTATTCGCAGGGCTTCTCGACGATCAGCATGCAGCTCGCCCGCAACATCTTCCCGGACGAGATCAGCCGCCAGAAGCAGCTCACGCGTAAGCTCAAGGAAGCGCGCGTCGCAGTCGAGATCGAGCGCAACTTCCCCAAGGACACGATTCTCCAGCTGTATCTGAACCAGATCAACCTCGGGGCCGGCGCCCATGGTGTGGAGGCCGCCGCGCAGATCTACTTCGGCAAACACGCGTCGCAACTGAACGTCGCGGAAGCGGCCACGCTGGCGGCGCTTCCCAAGTCGCCCGCGATCTACAACCCGCGCACCCACCCCGAGCGCGCCGTGTGGCGGCGCAACGCGGTGCTGGGCTTGATGCGAGACCAGGGATACTTGACGAATGAGGAGTGCGAGCTGTGGCAGGCCTACCCCCTCGTGCTCACGACGCACCGCACCAACTACGGCGATGTGGCACCGTACTTCGTCGAATGGCTGCGCGTCCAGCTCGACGCGCGCTTCGGGCGCGACCTGTACGCGGGCGGCCTGCGGATCTATACCACGCTCGACCTCGACATGCAGGAGGCGGCCGAGCGGGCGTTGCAGGCGCAGCTCGACGCCATCGAGGCGGGGGTGTACTCGAACGGAAAGTTCCCGGGGCGCACGACCTATCGCGAGTACATCGAATCGTCCAAGGCGACGGGCGAGGACCACGGGTTGTTCACGCCTTACCTGCAGGGCGCACTGGTCGCCCTCGAAGCGAACACCGGCTACATCCGCGCGATGATCGGCGGGCGCGATTTCGACGACTCCAAGTACAACCGCGCGACGCAGGCGATCCGCCAGCCCGGCTCGACGTTCAAGCCGTTCGTGTACTCGGCCGCGGTCCGCGCCGGTCACCCGGTCACCGAGATGGTGGACGACTCCCCGCTCAACCCGCCCGTTATCCAACTCGACTCGACGCCGTGGCAGCCCAAGGATGACGACGACACGACGCTCGGCCTGATCCCGATGCGCGAAGGGCTGTACCTGTCCCGCAACCTCGCGACGATCAAGCTGGGGATGGCGCTGGGTGAGCAGACGGTGATCGGGGAAGCGCGCCGCTACGGGATCACCACCCCGCTCCCGGCCTATCCCTCGATCCACATCGGCGCCAGGGGTGTAAAGCCGATGGAGATGATCGCGGCCTATACGGCCTTCGCCACGCTCGGCACGCGCGCCGAGCCGATCGGCATCCTCCGCGTCGAGGACCGCCAGGGGAACATCCTCTGGAAATCCGACCTGCGGCGCGAGGAGGTGATGGACCCCGAGCACACCTGGCTGATGGTCGACATGATGAAAGACGTGATCCGCCGCGGCACCGCGTTCAGCGCCGTGTGGAAGGCGGGGTTCACGGTCCCGGCGGCCGGCAAGACCGGCACCACAGACGACTACACCGACGCCTGGTTCATCGGCTATACGCCGGAGCTCGTGGCGGGCATCTGGGTTGGCTATGACATTCAGCAGCGCATCCTCGAGCACAACGCCGGTGGCGGCAGGATCGTGGCGCCGGCCTGGACGGCGTTCATGCGCGACGTGTACGACCGGCGGCCGCCGCCGCCCGACTGGGAGCGGCCCGATTCCCTGATCACGCGTGAGGTGGACTGGTCGAACGGCTACCTGGCCACACCGTTCTGCCCGCAGGACGTGCGCCACTGGGACTGGTTCTATCCGGGCACCGAGCCCACGCAGTCGTGCCCTGTGCACACGCCGTTCGGCATCGGGGTGTCACCATAACGGATAGGGATCAGGGGTCGGGGGTCAGGGGCCAGGCGTCCGGAGCGGCGCGCCGGCTCCCTGACCCCCGACCCCCGATGTTGCGCATCCGTGCTCGCTCTGTGCACCCCGTTACGGCGCCGCCGATCATGGACGGCGCCGTTCTCGTTGACGACGCCGGGCGGATCGCGGCCCTCGGGCCCGACAGCGCCGTTCCCGCACCCGCCCACGCCGAGCGGCTGGCGTTCCCGGAAGGGGCGCTCGTGCCGGGGCTCGTCAACTGCCACACCCACCTTGAACTGACACACCTCGCCGGCAAGAACCCCGCGCGTGAGTTCCCCCAGTGGATCCGAACGATCCGCGCGCTCAAGGAGGCCATGACGCCGGACGAGTTCTCGCGTTCGGCGGAGCAGGGAGTGCACGACTGCTGGGCGCGTGGCATCACCTGTGTCGCGGACACGGGCTCGAGCGGCGCTCCCCTTGGGGCACTCGCGCGCCTCGGAGGGCGGGGCATCTATTACCAGGAAGTCTTCGGGCCGGACCCGACGCAGTGCGGCGCCAGCCTGACCGAGCTCGCGGCCGCCGTGCGACGGCTGGGCCCGATCGCCACCGGCCGCGCCCGGCTGGGTGTGTCCCCGCACGCACCGTATACCGTGAGCGAGCCGCTGTATCGAGCGACCGCCGAGCTGGCGCGCCGGGAAGGGCTCCCCGTCGCCGTGCACCTCGCCGAGTCGCGCGAGGAAACGGCGCTCGTCCGCGACGGCGCGGGTCCGTTCGCCGATGCGTTGCGCGCGCGCGGGATAACGGTGACCGCACGCGGCTGCTCGCCCGTCGAGTACCTCTTGCGGCTTGTCGTCTTGGAACGTGCAACGGGGTGGCTGTGCATCCACTGTGTCCAGGTGGACGAGCGGGACATCGCCATTCTCCAGCAGGCGGGGGTGGGGCTGGCCCACTGTCCGCGCTCTAACCGCGCCCACGGCCACGGTACGGCGCCGCTGGCGCTGTTCCGGCGCGCCGGGCTCACGGTCGGCTTCGGGACCGATTCGGTGGTAAGCACCGGAGACGTCGATCTCTGGTCGGAAGCGGCCGCCGCGGGCTTGGACGGAGCGGAGGCGCTGCGGATGCTCACGCTCGACGGCGCCCGGGCCCTAGGACTGGAGAACACGATCGGATCGTTAGAAGTTGGCAAAGAAGCTGATCTTGCGGTGTTTCCCTCGACCGCCCTCGACCGCCCTCGACCGCCCTCGACCGCCCTTCTCACCGTCGTCGCCGGACGGGTAGTCCACCGCTAGATTCAGGCCCCATGAAAACGCAGCGGCACGCCGCGATTCTCAAGATCGTCCGCTCCGGACGGGTCGCGAGCCAAGAACAGCTGCGCGAGCTGCTCAAAGGGGAGGGCTTCGCCGTCACCCAGGCGACGCTGTCGCGGGATATCCGTGATCTCGGCCTCGCCAAGGTCGCCGCCCCCGACGGGGGCTCCCATTACGCGCCGCCGCTCGAGAGCGGCTCCGGCATCCGCCCCCACCTGGAGCAGCTCCTCCCCGCGATGCTCGTCTCCATGGATGGAGTGGGGCCGCTGCTCGTCGTCAAGACGCCGGCTGGCGGCGCGCAGGCGCTGGGTCTCGCGATCGACGGGGCGGGCTGGGAGGAGATCATCGGGACGATCGCGGGGGACGACGCGATCCTGGTCATCACCCGCGGCGAGCGCGCCCGGCGTGCGGTCCAGACCCGCCTCAAGGAGCTTGCCGGCCTCCCCGACTGACCGTAGCGTTGAGCCTCGATTCCCCCCCCCAACGAAGCCCGCTGTACCGATAGAGAGGAGGAGGACGTGAACCACCCGACGGCCATCACCCTGCTGGGGGCCTGCCTTGCGGGGGCGTTGTCGGCCGCGCCGCAGGCTGCCCTCGCTCAACAGGCCTCGACGAACGGGCCCGCCACGCTCAACACGCTCACCACCGCCGAACGCGCCGCCGGCTGGCGCCTGCTGTTCGACGGTAAGACCACGACAGGGTGGCGAGGGTGGAAGATGGATTCGATGCCATCGGGGTGGCAGGTGGTGGACGGCACGCTCAAGCGCGTCAAGCCGGCAGCCGACATCATCACGACCGATAAGTTCCGCAACTTCGAGCTGTCGCTCGAATGGAACATCGCAAAGAACGGCAACAGCGGGATCTTCTACCGCGCGAGCGAGGACGACGACGCGATCTACTGGAGCGCTCCCGAGATGCAGGTGCTGGACGACGCCGGGCATCCGGACGGCCAGTCGCGCCTGACGGCTGCCGGCGCCGACTACGGCCTGTATCCGTCGCCCGCCGGGGTGGTGAAACCCGCGGGCCAGTGGAACCAGGTGCGCATCGTGGTGAACGGCAACCACGTCGAGCACTGGCTCAACGGCGTGAAGGTTGTCGAGTACGAGCTGGGCAGCCCGGATTGGGAAGCCAAGGTGAAGGCGAGCAAGTTCGCCCCGCATGCGCACTACGGACGCAACGCCGAGGGCTACATCGGCTTGCAAGAGCACGAGTACCCGGTGGCGTTCCGCAACATCAAGATCCGGGTGCTGCCGTGAGTGTCCGCGCCCGGCTGTCGGCGATGATGTTCCTGCAGTTCTTCATCTGGGGCGCGTGGTACACGACGATCGCCGTGTACATGACCCATCATGGAATGGAGACGCTGACGCACTGGCCCTATACGGTGAACCCGATCGCGGCCATCGTCGCGCCGTTCTTCCTGGGGCTCGTCGCGGATCGGTACTTCGCGACGGAGCGGGTGCTGGGGATGCTCCACTTGCTGGGCGGCCTGGTGATGTTCGCCGTGCCTCGCGCGGTGGGCGCCCCAGTCGTGTTCATTCTGCTCCTGCTGCTCTACAACATGTGCTACATGCCCACGCTCGGACTCGCGAACAGCTTGGCGTTTCATCACATCCAGTCACAAGAGACGCAGTTCCCCTTGATCCGGGTGTTTGGCACGATCGGCTGGATTATCGCCGGGTGGTTCATCAGCCTCGTGCTCGGTCCGCTGACGGGCCTCATCCCCGAACAGACGGCGATGCCCATCTACACCACCGCCACAGCCAGCGTGCTGCTCGGCGTATACAGTTTCACGCTGCCCCATACGCCGCCCCCCGGGGCTGGGCAACGGGTCTCGCTGCGCAGCATCGCCGGCCTGGATGCGCTGGGGCAGCTGGGCGACCGTGCCTTCTACGTCTTCATTGCCGCCTCGCTGCTGTTGTGCATCCCGCTCGCGGCGTACTACAACTTCACCCAGATCTTTCTGGGCAATGCGGGCGTCACCAAGATCGCGGCGACGCAGACGCTCGGTCAGATGTCCGAGACCGGCTTTATGCTGCTTATGCCGCTCTTCTTCGCGCGGCTCGGCGTGAAGCGGATGCTGATGGCCGGCATGGCTGCCTGGGTGCTGCGCTACGCCCTGTTTGCGATCGCGGCGCCCAGTGCAGTCTTCTGGCTCATCATCATCGGTATCCTGCTCCACGGGGTCTGCTACGACTTCTTCTTCGTTACGGGCCAGATCTACGTGGACAAGAAGTCGACACCCGCGGTTCGCGGTCAGGCGCAGGGGTTCCTCGTGCTGGTCACCTACGGCATCGGGATGCTCATCGGCGCACAGGTGGCCGGCAACGTGTACAACCGGTTGCTCGGCGGCGCGGCCAGCCTGACCCTCGAGCGGTGGCCCAGCTTCTGGGTGCTGCCGGCCGGGTTCGCCGCCGTGGTCCTGCTGTTATTCGCAGCGCTGTTTCGCCCGGGGGGCGCGCGCGCGCCCGCGCCCGTGCCGGCCGACTGAGGAGGGTTGCATTATGTCACGCAAACGCATCTCGAGACGGAAATTCGTCGGCGCCATGGGCGCCGGCGTGGCGTTCACCATCGTGCCCCGGCACGTGCTGGGCCGTGGCTACCGCGCGCCGAGCGACAAGCTCAACGTCGCCTGCATCGGCGTGGGGGGCATGGGCCGCAACGACGTGCGGGGCATGGAAGGGGAGAACATCTACGCGCTGTGCGACGTGGATTGGAAGAGCGCCGAAGACGCGTTCCAGACCTACACCAAGGCGAAGCGGTACAGGGATTACCGCGAGCTGTTCGACAAGGAGTCGAAGAACATCGACGCAGTGACGGTGTCGACGCCCGACCACTCACACGCCGCCGCCGGGATGCTCGCCATGAAGGCAGGGAAGCACACCTACATCCAAAAGCCGCTCGCCCGGACCATGGGCGAGGTGCGCGCCTTGGCCGACTACGCGCGCAGTCACCCCAAGATCATGACCCAGATGGGGAACCAGGGCCACGCGCGCGACGGCACGCGCCAGATCCGCGAGTGGGTCGAGGCGGGCGCCATCGGGACGGTGCGCGAGGTGCACTTCTGGACCAATCGGCCGATCTGGCCGCAGGCGATCGACCGGCCGCTCGAGGAGTACTACGCTCCCGCCACGCTCGACTGGAACCTGTGGCTCGGGCCCGCACCGGAGCGGCCGTATCACCCGGCGTACGCTCCGTTCAAGTGGCGCGGCTTCTGGGACTTCGGCACGGGCGCCCTGGGCGACATGGCGTGCCACATCATGGACGCCGCCTACTGGACCCTCGATCTCGGCTACCCCACGCGCGTCGAAGCCGAGTCCACGCCGCTCTTCAAGGAGACCGCGCCGGCCGGCTCGCGCATCAGCTACAGCTTCGCGGCGAAGGGCAAGCGCCCCGAGGTGGCGGTCGTGTGGCGCGACGGCAGTCTCTATCCACCGCGACCGGTCGAAGTGGCCGACGACCTGGCGTGGCCGTTCGACAAGGGCGGTGGGCAGCTGTGGATCGGGAGCGACGGCAAGCTCACCGCGGGGACGTATGGAGACGACCCCAAGCTGCTCACGCCCGCGAAGCAGGGCGTCGCGAGCGGAGATCCGCCGGCGCAGCAGCCGAAGTACCTGCACTCACCCGGCGTCTACGCCGAGTGGATCGCGGCGTGCAAGGGCGGGTCGCCCGCGGGCTCGACGTTCGACGGACACGCGGGAGGGCTGACGTCGATGGTGCTGCTCGGGTGTCTCGCGGTGCGGCTGGGCCGGGCGCTCGAGGTCAACCCCGAGAACGGCCAGGTGACGAACGTGAGTATCCCGGACGAGTACGTCCATCCGCACTATCGGTCGGGGTGGAGTTTGTAGCGGACGTTGACCCTCGGCCTGTTATTCGTCGTCGTGGACCTGGGTGAGGCGCTGGC
>DASPXE010000178.1:0-5845 GCA_035637455.1 Gemmatimonadales bacterium | reverse complement strand
ATCGAGCCGGTAGCGGGATCCTCACCAATGCCGACGGCGGGGGCAAAAAATCTGCATACGTAGTCCACGTCGGCGTCGCCGGGCGCGGTAACAATCGTACCGCCGAACCCGATGTCGAGTTTGGCGAGAGCGGCGATGTCGGGCGAGAGCGCTCGCACTTGCTCGGCGTCCTCCACCACGACCAGATAGTCGCGCGACCTCATGACGCGCGCCGTCTTGAGACCCAGGGCCGACAAGAGCTCGACCGGCGTCGCGCACGGCTGCGGCGGCGTGGCGGGAAAGTCCAGCTCGAAGCTGTCCCGGTCACAGGTCACGGTCAGCACGCCACTGCGCGTGTGGAAGCGCACGGGCCACGCGGTGTGTCCCCGCAGCGCGAGCACGTAGGCCGATGCCAACGTCGCGTGTCCGCAGAGATCGTCTTCCACTTCCGGTGTAAACCAGCGCAGGTCGAAATCGCCATCGGCGCGAGGCACGACAAAGGCGGTCTGGCTGTGCCGGTTCTCCGCCGCAATCTTCTGCATGGTGCGGTCCGCGAGAAAGGCGGAAAGCATGCACACACCCGCCGGATTGCCGGCAAACAGGTCTCCCGTGAAGGCATCAACCTGATAGTACGGAATTGGCATGTCGCCTTCTTCGCGGCGGCGGCGGCGCTAGAGGATGGATGCGAGCGAGCAGCTAAACCCCGGCAGCACGTCCTCCCCATCGAGCGCCCCCTCTGCCGTCACGATCGTCTCGCTGCCGTCGTGGCGATAGACCCGGGCGAGCCGGCGCTCCGGATCGAGCACCCACACGAGCCGAGTCCCGGCGGAGAGCCAATCGGCGACTTTGGCGAGCACCTCGCCGGGCCGGTCCCCGGGCGACAGGACCTCTACGGCGAGGTCCGGGGCCAGCGCGGGGTATCCCGTTGTACTCGCAGGCGGCAGGCGCTCGCCCGCCACGAAGGCGATGTCGGGGGCGCGGACCGTGTCGGGATCGCTCGCCAGCTTGAAGCCGGATTCCGCGGCGTACACGCCACCCGCACCGGTCTGCTTCGCGTACACGGCGAGCTCGGCGCCGAGATTCATTGTCACGAGCCCGTGCCTCGAGCCGGCCGGTTCCCGCACGACCAACACGCCCCGTACGAGCTCCGTGCGCTTGTCGGGAACGTGCGTGCGGAGCAGTTCGTCCGCGGTCATCAGCGCGGCGGGCGCGGGCGGAGACATGACGGGAACGTAGGCGCGCTCGGTGGGCATGGCAACCCGAATTCTGCTCACTCGAGTCAACGCGCGATCAACGGCGCCGTCCCAGCTTCCGCGTTTCGAAGGTTATCGTTCTAGCGCCAAGGCATGAAAGTCGCGACCTGGAATGTCAACGGCATTCGGGCCCGCGCGTCCCAGGTGCGGGAGTGGCTGGAGCGCGAGCGGCCGGACGTGGTGTGCCTGCAGGAATTGAAGGCCGAGCCGGCGCAGATCCCGGAAGAGTGCCGGCTCGCGGAGTATCATGCGTACTGGCATGGCCGCAAGGGCTATTCGGGCGTGTCGCTGCTGATTCGCAAGGAGCAGTGCGCCAGCGATCCCGCATACAGCCATCCCCCGTTCGACATCGAGTCACGCATCGTCCAGGTGGAGCTCGGGCGTCTGGTCATCGCCTCCGTCTACGTCCCGAACGGCGGGAAGGACTATCCCGCGAAGTTGAACTTCTTGACGCGGCTCACGGACTGGGCGCGGCAGCTGCACGCCGATGGGCGCGAGCTGTTGCTGTGCGGCGATATCAACGTCGCGCGGACGGAGATGGACGTGCATCCGAAGGAGCGGAAGCTTAACGCGATAGGCCAGCGGCCCGAGGAGCGCGCCATGTTCGCAGCGCTGCTCGACACGGGCCTCGCGGACCTGGGGCGGGCGTTCGATCCCGACAATGCGGGCCTCTTCACGTGGTGGGCGCCGTGGCGGAACCTGCGGGCGCGCAACATCGGCTGGCGGTTGGACTACATGCTGGCGTCACGCGCCGTGGCCGCCCGCGCCAGGGCTTGCGTGGTAGAGGCGGACGTGGGCACGAGCGACCATGCGCCGGTGGTGATGACGGCGATGTGAGACTGGGTCTACGCGTCTAGCTGTCTCGTCAATCCGGGAACCCTGCCGCCACGCCAAGCCTTGGGCTGCAGGAACTCCTCGACTTTGGCCTTCTCCATTACTACGGCTTCCGGATCAAGGCCCGAACACGAGTCGCGTCTTGCTTGGGGAGCACGTCCAGCTTGTGCAGCGCCGTGTACGCCGGCACCGACTGGCCGCCAATCGTCGTGAGCGGCAAGCCGGTGGTCGAGTCCTTGTGGAGCACAAACGTGCCTTCCTGCCCGACGGCAAACCTGGGGGTGCCGACCCAGGCGACGTCGCGAGAGCCCGGGAAGCGCACCACGACCTGCTCCCCGGCCTGGGCGCCCTTGATACCGTCCTCGACCCGAATGATCGCTTCCTGCCAGTCGGGGTCGTGCTCGCTGATCCGCTTGGGACGCGGCCGTGCGGCCGCGAGCTCGGCCGGACGCACCTGCTCCACCCGGCCCGAGACCACCATGGCCGCCTTCTCCATGTGCGCCTTCAGCTCCGCGTCGTTCACCTCGAGTCGAGCCCGCGCCACGGCCTCCTTCTGGTCCGCCACGGCGACCGGGGAGTGTCCCGGCTCGTGGCCTACCTCGCGCACCGCCACGCCGCGACCGAAGATCCAGCCCGTCGTGTAAAACGTCGCCTGCGTGCTCGGTTTCAGCGAGCCCGCCCGCACGGTTTGGACGGTGACGGAATCCCCGGTCGCCAGGGCGACCGCGGCCGGCTTCTCGAGCACCTGGTCGACCCGCACCACGACCGTCCGGTCCGACGCGGGGACTTCGGGAACCGCGACGGCGCCCAGCTGCGTCACGGTGCCGACAAAGATGATGTCGGACTGCTTCACCAGCGCCGCCCGGCTCATCTGGGCTAGCCCCTCGGATCCGGGCAACGAAAGCGCGACTGCGAAGAGAATCGCTGACCGAGTGTGCATCGGACCCTCACTGCGACCGTCTGTCGTCACGGCAGAACGGGGACGCTGAAAAAGAACGGATCGATCGAAACATCCACCGGGGCGCCCGAGCCATCGAGCAGCCGATGCGTCGGGAAGTCCACCCGTCGTTGATACACCACGCCTTGCGGGAAGTTAGTGGAATCGGGCGTGTTGTTCGCCGAGAATACGCCCAGGAACTGATTGCCGCGCGTGAGCAGGCAGTTATAGTCGCCGATGTAGGGGAGGAACTGGAAGGGCGGCGTCGCGGCCGGCACGGCGGCGAGCACGACGTCCCGGTGCGTCGCGAAGCCGTCCCGGGACTGCTCCAGACGGGTGACCCACCGGCTGGCAGCCCCCGAGCCGGTCACCTGCTGATAGAGCAGGCCGACCGTGCCGTTGGTCGAAACCGCGAGGCTCGCGTCGGTCGCGTTCGTGAGGGTGCGCAGGTCGCCGCTCCACGTCGCGCCGCGGTCGGTCGAGCGCCGCACGTGCACCGTATAGATGTCGCCGGTCCCGGCACGATCGGCCCACGCCAGGTAGACGGTGTCGCTGTGCAACGCATCCACCGCAATCGACAGGGTGGATCCGATGCGCTCCTGTCCCAGCGTGGGCGCGTTGGACCAGGGGATGGTCACGTGGGTCCCGACGCGGCGGCCGGGGAGGTGGTCCGACGGGTCGAGCAAGTCCCGGAAGGACGTGGCGCCGGTGGCGCCGCTGTCGTCGCGCACCACGACCACGTCGCTCGTCACATCCGATCCGGTCGTCGAGCGCCAGCCGAAGTAGGCGACGTACACGGTATGATCCTGTGCCACTGCCGGACGGATGGACGGACCGTCCTGCCCCACGGTGCCGCGGGTTTCGATGCGACGGGACGCATAGGTCGCGCCCCCGTCGAGCGAGACGTCGACGGTCGCGCTGCGCCCGTCCGGTGCCTCGAAATCATTGAGGCCGACATACACGCGATCGGCATTCTCGACCGCGCTGGTGCGGACGAACGGCTGATCGATGTCGGAGCGCGACGCCTGCAGCCTCATGGTCGTGGCCGACAGGAAGTCCTCGGCCTTCAGCTCATTGAGGGGAAAGCCGGGCACCTTCATTATCCCCGCGTACAGCACCGGTGCGGTGCCTCCGACGGCGTGGGTGATGTCGGCCGTCATGGACTGGCTGGGCAGCGTGTTGCGGAGCGTCCAGGAGTCGCCGCCATCGTCCGAGACGAAGATGGGCGCCGTCGCGCTCTCGGAGCCGCCGGGATTGGGAGTGAAGGCGGAGGCCGCCATGAGCTTCGGGTTCGAGGCGTACAGCGCCAGAAACGGCTCGGCGTCCTGCCAGGTCTCCCCGCTCAGCGAGCGCGGGATCAAGTCCACGACCCGGACACCCGCCGGCCTGGCCGGTGGCATCTGCTGGACCGGCGCCTCACAGGCGACGCCCAGGGCGACGGCGACGACAATCACTCCTGTCCGCATGACCTACTCTCCCCTCTCTGGGTTTCGCTGCGGCGCGCGGAAGGCGTTAAGATCACGCCGGAGACCTCCCGGAGTAAAGTGGAATGGCTGGCACCCGGCTTCTTGCTCTGCTCATTGGGCTCCCGTTCCCACGGG
Organism: Gemmatimonadales bacterium; assembly: GCA_035637455.1. Classification (GTDB taxonomy): domain Bacteria; phylum Gemmatimonadota; class Gemmatimonadetes; order Gemmatimonadales; family GWC2-71-9; genus 20CM-4-69-16. The sequence goes on along the minus strand of DASPXE010000178.1, from coordinate 1,241 downwards.
CGCTGTTTGCCAGCCAGATCCCCGCCTCCGATACGGGCGCGCCGTCCCACCCTCGTTCGGCGGCTTCCCTCACTGCCACCGCACGCGCCGTCGTGACGCCGCCCGTCATGGACGGTCGCCTGACCGACCCCGCATGGCTGGAAGCCACGCCCGTCACCGGGTTTGTGCAACGGGAACTGCACGAAGGCGCGCCGGTCACCGAGCGCACCGAAGTCCGCATCGTCACCGACGGCCAGGCGCTGTACGTCGGCGCCTGGCTCTACGACAGCGACCCCGCCGGGATCGTGGCCGGCGAACAGGTGCGCGACGGCGACATCTCGAAAAGCGACTACTTCGGCATCCTCCTCGATACCTACCACGATCGGCAGAACGGCTTCGTCTTCACGACCACACCGGCCGGCATCGAGTACGACGCGCAAGTCGTCAACGAAGGCGAAGGCGGCGGCATCCAGCTGCCCGGCCAGACGCGGGCGATGGCCGGATCGCTCGGCGGATTCAACCTCAACTGGGACGGCACCTGGACCGTCGCTACCTCGGTCGACTCGGCAGGCTGGTATGCGGAGTTCCGCATTCCATTTACGACCCTGCGCTATGGCGCGGGCGAACAGCAGACGTGGGGACTCAATCTCGTGCGCAGCATTCGCCGCAAGAACGAAGAAGCATTTTGGTCCTTCGTGCCGCGGCAGTTCAGCCTGATGAAGGTCTCACATGCCGGCACGCTGCGGGGCGTCCATGTGCCCTCGCGGCGAGTGTGGACCGTCACGCCGTACGCGCTCACGGGCGTGGAACGAAACTTTGCGATCGATCCCGAAGCGCGCGAGCGTGGAGATGTCGGCGGCGAGCTCAAGTACGGCGTAACGCCGAGTCTGACGCTCGACCTCACGTACAACACCGACTTCGCGCAGGTCGAGGTGGACGAGCAGCGGACCAACCTCACGCGGTTTCCACTCTTCTTTCCGGAGAAGCGGCCCTTCTTTCTCGAGAATGCGGGCATTTTCTCAGCCGGCACGCCACAGGCCGTCGATCTGTTCTTCACGCGACGCATCGGTATCGACACCCTCGGCCAGCCGGTCTCGATCCTGGGCGGCGGGCGGCTGACCGGACGCGTCGGCGACTTCACGGTGGGCGGGCTGCAGATCTTCACGGACCGATCCACGACGCAGTCAGCGGAGGCCTACTCCGTCCTGCGCTTGCAGCGCGAGCTCGCGGCCCGCTCCCGCATCGGCGTCATCGCCGTGCAG
>DASPXE010000177.1:0-1649 GCA_035637455.1 Gemmatimonadales bacterium | reverse complement strand
ATCAACTTCGTGTGGACGCTGGTCGCCGGGTTCCTCGTGATGTTCATGCAGGCCGGCTTTGCAATGGTGGAGACCGGCTTCACCCGCGCCAAGAACGCCGCTCACACCATCACGATGAACTTCATGGTCTACGGCATCGCGATGTTGGCGTATTGGGCGATCGGCTTCGCCCTCCAGGCGGGCGGAGTGGGGGCGCTCGGCACGCTCGGCGGCTACGACAAGCTGGCGCACGAGGTCTCGCTCACGATCGCGGGGAAACAATGGGGGCTGTTCGGGGGGAGCGGGTTCTTCCTCACGGGTGTGGCCTACGTCGCGCCCGTGTTCGCTTACTTCCTGTTCCAGATGGTCTTCATGGACACCGCCGCGACGATCCCCACGGGGGCGCTGGCGGAACGCTGGAAGTTCGCGGCGTTCGCCGTATTCAGCGTGTTCGTCGGCGCGTTCATCTACCCCATCTACGCGAACTGGACGTGGGGCGGCGGTTGGCTGGCGATGCTCGGCAAGAACGTGGGCCTAGGCCACGGCCACGTCGATTTCGCGGGCTCCTCCGTAGTGCACATGACGGGCGGCGTAATGGCGTTCGTCACCGCGGCGCTGCTGGGTCCGCGGCGTGGGAAATACAACTTTGACGGCAGCGCCAACGCGATCCCGGGTCACAACATCCCGATGGCACTGATCGGGACATTCATTCTCGCCTTCGGGTGGTTCGGCTTCAACGCCGGGTCGACGCTGGCGGGCTCGGACCTGCGCATCGGGGTCATTGCGACGAATACGATGCTGGCTGGGGCGGCTGGGGGCATCACCGCGATGCTGTACATGTGGCTCAAGTACGGGAAGCCCGATCCGTCGATGCTGGCCAACGGGACGCTCGCCGGTTTGGTGGCGATCACAGCGCCTTGCGCCTTCGTCACCGCGCCGTCCGCGGTCCTGATTGGCGGCATCGCCGGGGTGCTGGTGTGCGCGGCGGTCTTCTTCATCGAGCGCCGCCTGCGCATCGACGATCCGGTAGGTGCGATCTCGGTGCACGGAGTCTGCGGGCTGTGGGGCATCCTGTCGCTCGGGTTGCTGGCCGATGGCACCTACGGAGACGGCTGGAACGGGGTCAACGGGGCCGTGCGAGGGCTGCTCTATGGCGACGTCGGTCAGTTCGCGGCGCAGGTCGTGGGTGGCGTAACCAACTTCGTGGCCGTTGGCGCCATGGCGTACGTCGCGTACAAGGTCACCGCGGTCCTGGTCAGCGGGCACCGCGTGGCGCCCGAGGTCGAAGAGCTCGGGCTCGACCTGCCTGAGATGGGAGCGCTGGCCTATCCTGATACGCCGGAAGTCGCCTCGGCCGTCATCCTCAGCGAGCCGGCGGATGTCTCGCTGGGCAGCGGGTTAGAGCCGGAGCCTGAAGCGGCCTGACAGCAACCCGACAGCATTTTGACACCTAGCGTGAAGGAGTGAGCATGAAGCTGATCACGACGGTCGTTCGCCCCGAGCGCCTGCCGCAGGTGAAGGCGGCGCTATTCCGCGCCGGCGTCACCGGCGTCACGATCAGTCGCGTGAGCGGGCACGGCGGGGAGCGGGAGCTGCACGAGCACTACCGCGGCGCCAACGTGGTGCTCGAATTCCGCGAGAAGGTGCGCCTCGAGATGGCGGTGTCGGAG
>DASPXE010000176.1:0-23174 GCA_035637455.1 Gemmatimonadales bacterium | reverse complement strand
GGAGCACGACCGACTGGTGAGCGACAGCACCCACCCGGGCTCCTTGTGGAACTTCGAGGCCGGCTACCGGCAGGCGCGTCAGCCGAACATCAACAGCGAGTTCGGCAACGTCTGGGGCTACGAGGGGAGTACAGGAGACGTTGACTGGAGCTGGGACTACCACCGCGCCGTGAACGCGTTCCGCCGCCACCCGCGGATCGCCGGCTGGCTCTATACCGAGCTCCATGATGTGATCAACGAGTGGAACGGCTACTGGCGCTACGACCGCTCCGAGAAAGACACCGGGCTGGGCGAGCTGGTGGAGGGGATGTCGCTCCGCGACCTGCACGCGCCGTTGTACGTCGCGGTGGGCGACGAGCTCAGCCAGAGGGTGCCGGCGGGAGCCAAGGTGCGCGTGCCGTTGTACGCCTCCTTCCTGACATCGAGCACGGCGCTGGGCGACAGCCTCACACTGCGCGCCGAGCTGTACGGCTGGAACGCGCTCGGCCAACGGCGGACCTACTCCGAGATCGCGCGCCGGGTACCGTACCATCCCTGGATGACCGCGGCGCTCGAGCCGCTCCTCGTCCCGATGCCCGACGAGCCCGCCGTCCTCGTCCTGGCGGTGCAGCTCGAAGACGCGACGGGCACGGTGTTGCATCGCAACTTTTGCAGCTTTGTTGTGGAGGGCGACGCCCCGCGGGAAGTCCGGCTGGTCAACGGCCGGCGCGCCCGGCTACTGACGATCGACCCCGCCGGCTTCCGTGCGGCATCCTGGTCGCTCAAGCAGTGGAACGTGCTGGACGGACTGAAAGTGAACGGCGCCGGCTCGGGGTTCTTCGAGTACCGGGTCGCCTGGCCCCAAGGACTTCGCCCCGCCGAGCTCGAGAGCGTCGTCTTCGTGGCCGAAGTCTCCTCCAAGCAGCTCTTCGGCAAGGATCGCGACAACGCCGGCCGGATGGCGGGGGACTACATGCGAGGCCAGGGCACTTACGACCCGAGCCTCAACCCGAACGCGTACCCCATGACCGACCAGCGACGCTTCCCGAGCGCCGTGACCGTTCGCATCAACGACGTAACCGCCGGACGCGAGCTGCTCGACGATGACCCGGCCGATCATCGCGGCATCCTGTCCTGGCATTTCCAGAAGCGTGACCGGCGACTGCGCGAAGCCGGGTCATACGGCAGGTTGTTGCGGGTGACGGTACCGCGCGAGGCGGTCGACCGGGCCGCGGCGCGAGGCGAGCTGGTCATCCGCCTCGAGGTCGACCCCGCGTTGCCGGGTGGGCTCGCCATTTACGGCCGGCACTTCGGCCGGTATCCGCTCGATCCGACGGTCGTGTTCGTGCCGAAGCCTTAGCCAGTGGCTGCGGTGGCTGGGACGGTAATGTGTTCCATGGTGTTGTGAGGGACTCAAGTCCCATCTCGGCCCGAGGGTGTCCCTCATAACCGGACGGCCTTGAGCGGCCCTTAGATCCTGGCGACGAACCCTCCCCCACCGCGGAGGTCGATTGCGAGGTCATCCTCCCGGCGCAGTGCGCGGTCGGGCCGTTCGCGATCACCACGAACGAGCGCTTGCCGTGCCGCCCCGCAAACGCCGCCACCTCGCCGATCTCGCTGAACGGCAGCGCGCGGGTCTCGTCCCATACCGAGGGAATCGACTTGATCAGCTCGGCCGCGGGGTGCTCGAGGATCTCATCGAGCCCACCATCCGGGCCGAAATCGCCAGACGGGCACTCACCCGCGCGGGGGCTGTGACCCCTGTGGTCCCTGAACCGGCGGGGAGCTTGCCCCGGCTGCGCGGGGGCATCGCGCTCGTGGCCGCGCCGGCGTTCGCGGCTCCGCAGATCGGGTGAGTCCACGTCCCAGGCGTAGTTGGGAAGAATCGTCCCGAAGAGTCGCGGCCGAGGCCGCGGCTCGGCCCTGTCGCTGACAGCGGCCACGGCAGGCCCGTTTACGGGCAGACGCCGAGCCGCGAGTTCACTCGCGCACGCGCGAGAAGGAAGCTGCTGCAGACAGACACCCTTCAGGGTCGCGCCGCGCCGAGCCCATCCTTCAGGATGGGAAACGGGTTGCGACCGGGAGGGAGCGCCACGGGGCGTACGTCGGGGAGCGGGCTCGCGACTTCCGGCGCCAGCACCACCGAGGCGCCCCGCCGCAGGTCGATCACGAAGGCCCCCGCGCTGTCCCGCGTCACGCGTGGCGCCGGACCCGTGTGCGCGCGGACGATCGCCGTATCCCAATCCGGTACGACAAGCCGGCAGCGCTCACCGGCGATACTCTCGATGCGGACCCAGGCGGTCCACCCGCCGCGGCGTGCACCGCTGATGAGAAACGCCCCGTCCGCCCGCAGCCGGTCGAACGCGGCGTCCGCCCACACGCTCGGTACCGCGGGGAACACCCGCAGGGCGCCGCCCCAATCCTGCAGGAACAGCTCCTGTATCGACGTAGCTGCGGAGAGCGGCGTTTCGATGACGGGACCGGCCTCCGCGTAGAACGTGTTCGGCTCCATGTAGCGCGGTGCGTCGAGGTACTGGTTCAGCCGAGCCAATGCCGTATCGCCGTGCCCCAGCAGCGCGTGCATCGCCGCGCCACCCGTGAACGAATATCCGCGGAACAGCGATCTGTCGCGCTCCCAGGTTGCGAGCGAGGTCTCGATCAGTGCTCGCTGCTCGGGACGATCGGGCGTGATGAGACGCAGCGGATAGATCGCGAGCAGGTGCGAGTAGTGGCGGTGCGATTGCTGCCACGGCCGCCCGCGGCCCACCATCAGCCCCGCGGAGTCGGTGGGAAACGGCGTGAGGTTGGCGAGCACGTCGCGCCAGCGGGGCAGCAGCGGCTCGTCGAGCCCGAGACGCTCGGCACTGGCGACCAGCGTCTCGAGACCCCAGCGCAGCAGCGCCAGATCGTAGTTCGCGTCCGGCACCGTGGCGAGCTCAGGCGAGTGCGTCGGCGGCAGGTGCCAGCGCCCCTCGTCCCCGCGCTCCACGTACGCGAGGTAATTCCCGATCGCCAGCTTGAGCAGCGGATAGGCGCGCTCGCGCAGCATCCAGTCGTCCATCTGGTAGCGGTAGTGGAGCCAGTAGTAGTACATGGTCCACGGCAGGTTCCCCATCTCATGAGCGGCGTCGCTCTGCGCCGTCGCAAGATCCACAGACCGCACCAGGTCGGGACCCGAGCTGCGACCGATCGCCGCTGCTTCGCCGCGCAGCCGCTCGGGGACGTTGTCGATCAGCGCTTGCCGATGCTGATCCAGATTGCGGAACAACGATTCGGCGAGATCGAGGCGGTTCGCCCGGAACAACGGGGAGTAGGTGAGCTGGATGTTCAGGTTCCACCAGATCGCAGGCCACGGCGTGGCGCTGTACCAGGGGCCGTTCAGGTCCAGGATCGGCCCGTCCGGGCGCATCGCGGAGCCGAGCTTGTAGATCTGAATCCAGTAATACGCCTCGAGGCGGGCGTCAGGGAACGTGAGGAAGCTCGCCGGATAGTAGGCGTGCCACCACTTCCGGTGCGCCGCCGCGAGTCGCGCCAGCCCTACCCGCGCGGCCTCCCCCGTGGCGGCCTGCGCCTCGGCAAGGGCTTCGCGGCCGGTTTTCCCGCGACCGATGCTGATGTAGAAAGTCCTCACCTGACCCGTTTCGTGGGTCCTCACCCCCTGACCCCCTCTCCCTCCGGGAGAGGGGGAACTCCACACGATCGACTCGGCGTGCGCCCCGCCATTGATAAACGTCTGCACGCTCGTCAGACCCGCCGGCGAGCGTGTGACGGTCGGCGGTGGATGCAGGTCCTCCGGCGCGAACGCCTCCTTCCGCGCCACTTTGCGCGGTGGCCGCGCCTCGGCCGGCGCCCAGTCCAGGTCCACGTCGCCCCCCCGCTCGCCGCCCCGTGCGTCGAGCACGATGACGATCACCGACGGCTGAGCGGCAGTGAAGCTACGCCAGCGGACCTCTCCTAGGTCCGTGGTGACCGTCCCGCTCGCCTCGGCGTCCCAGAGCGCCAAGCGTGCGTTGCCCCCCTGCACCGTTCCGGTCGTCTTCACGACGACGCGCCCGATGGGGAAGCGCGACTGGTCGTGGACGAAGTCCGTGCGGTTGATGGTCCAGCCAAGCACTCCTCCCTGCGCATCGATTGTGGCGCCGAGGCGCCCGTTGCCGATGAACGCGCTCTCGCCCCAGCGCGTGGGGAGACGGTCCCAAATCAGGTCGCGGCGCGCGAGAAACACGGGCCAATCGACGCGCGTCGCAGGTGTCTGCAGCGACAGGAGCAGAGCGAGACAGGATGGCACGATCACGGGAGCATCTTCCATCGGATAGCGCGATAGCTGAACGGTTTCCCGCTGAGCGGTCTGGGCACGCTGCCCTGGAGCTGTCCCGAGGCATCCCGCTTGACCGCCAGCGTACTCCACGCGAAGGCGCCCCGCTCGTACGCGAACGTCGCGCCGTCGTCGTCGTACAGGTCGAAGCGGCCGTCCGCATCGCCGTAGTGCCGCACCTCCAGGTCCACCCGCTCGGCGGGCGCCGGCACCTGGCGTGGTTCGTCGGCGAGCAGCGGGATGATGGCGCCGTCGCGCACGAACAGGGGAATGCGCTCGAGACCGGGGCGTACAGTGATCGTCTCTCCGTTCCCTGCGACGTCCCCGGTATAAAAGTCGTACCACCGCCCGGCCGGCAGGACCACGGTGCGCGCGCTATCCCCGGCGAACAGCGGCGCCACGAGCAGGTCGTCACCCACCATGAACTGGTCCTTGACGTCGCGGTCTGACCGGAACCCCTCGACCAGCGCCATCGCGCGGAACGGGGGCGTCCCCTCAAAGTGGTAATGCGCGAACGCCGTGTAGAGATACGGCAGGAGCCGTACCCGGAGCTTCATCACATCCCGCACTGCGTCGGCCACGTCCGGAAACGACCACGGCTTCGTGCCGTCCGACCAGGCGTTGAGCATCGCGAGCGGGGAGAAGCACACCGACTGCATGCGGCGCAGCCACTCCTCGCTCGTCTTGGACGAGCGGACCTCGGGCGTCCAGAGGACGCCGATGAAGCCGCTGTTCACCAGCGCGGTGATGAAGTCAGGGTGGCTGTAGTAGTCGTTGTAGATCACGTACGGCAGCGGCGCGGCGGCGGCGTTCGAGCCGCGCACGAGACCCCAGGTGCGCCGGTCGCGCTCGTGGAACAGCTGCGCCGTGGCGCGCTGCAGCGAGAGTCCGTACACCTGACGCATCTCTTCCCCGGAGAGGCCCGATGGAAACTCCGCATCATCCGGCCAGAGCCATCTGTCGTAGCCGTCGACCTCGTCGATCTTGTAACCCGAGACGCCGAGGTCCAAGTGCTCGCGCCGGAACAGATCGAGCACGACGGCGCGTGTCTCGGCGAGCGTGAAGTCCGGCACGAGTCCGGTCCAGACGGTGTGCGAGCCGGAGAGCGGCCGGAGCTTCTCGTAGAAGGGCGCCCGGGGCGAGACATACGGGTTAATCCAGAGATTCACGGCCACGCCCCGGCGCTGCATTTGCCGCATGAACTCGGGCGCGTCCGGGAAGCGCGTCGTGTCCCAGACGAACGTCCCGGGGTACGCCGCGCTCTGCCACCCCGGCTCGAGTCCGATTACATCGAGCGGGTAACCGCGCGCGACGAACTCATCCACCTCGTGCAGCACCTGATCGGCGGTGTACAGCGTCGGGACGCGATGCAGGAACCCGAGCCCCCACTTGGGCGGGAGCGCGCCGCCACCCGAGAACAGATTGTAGCGTCGCACCGCGTCGAGGGGAGTCGGGCCGGCGAAGACGTAAAGCCGCGCCCCGGCCGATGGGATCAGCACCTCGACGGCGTCGGACCGCGGCTGGGACGACCAGCTCCTGTCGGTATTTCGGTCTTTGACCGGCGGCGGATGTTTCGAGTCCCTGCGGACGGCCGTTCCCGCATACACGGTGACGTAGCGCGGCGCGTCGATCAGCACGCCGTAGCCGGCGCTCGACACGTAGAACGGCACCGGCGCATGGGTCCGCCCGTTGTCCGATCCCCCGTAGTGGTCGACGTGCAGCTGCTTCACCGTCCCCCGTTGCCCGACGGCCTTGAAGTTGAGCCCGAGTCCGTAGAGCTCTTCGGACGGCTCGAGCGGGAAACGGAGCGAGACCTTGCGGTCGCGTCGCGACACACGGATCTCCTCGCGCGGCAGCGGAAAGTCCACCGACGGCAGGCGGAGCAGCGCGTCCCGGCGCGGCGCGCCACCAGCCGCGTCGAGCAGGCTTAAAGAGTCGGGCGTGCCGACGGTCGCCTTCCAGACGCCGGGCGCCACCGCGTCCCATACGAGCGGCAGCTCCCCCCGGACGGAAACGCTCTGGGCCGCCGTGACGGGCGCGAGGGCACTCACCGCGATCACGCACGCGGTGAGCGACCGGCACGGCATCAGCGGGCCGGTGCGGGCGGGAGGATCATCGCGACGACCGCCGTCGTCCACTCACCGTGGTTGTTCTTGTATGTCCCCCGCATCCACACGAGCGCCGTGCGCCGATCCTTCCATCTGGGCACGACCGGCCGGAGGTTGTCCATGGTCGAGTTGGCCGTGATCGGCTCCCAGCGCCACGTGGCGCCCGAGTCCCGCGTCGTGCCCCGGAACAGCTCGTGATGGCGCCGGTCGTCGACACGACTGACGAGCGCCGTCCCGGTGACCGGATCCGCGTCGGTCGAGATGTAGACGACGTCCGGGTCGTTGGGATCGAGCGAGGCCAGACCCGTGTAGTCGTCCTCTCCGGCGTACAGCCGCGTTCCCGCGTACGCGATCTCGTGCACCCGCCACGCCGATCCGTCCCAGCGGCCATAGTCGAAGCGGTGGTCGAACCCTCCCTGGCCGCGCGGCAGGCCGCGGCCGTCCTTCTGGACCGAGAACACCACGTACGGCCGCTGCTGCGCATCCAGCTCGAGGTCGCTCATCCACGCCACGTTGTCTGGGTCGCCCTGAAACACCTTGGTCAGGTCCCACGCGTTGATCTCCACGTCGGTGGTCTCGCTGAGCTTGCCGCGGCGCGTGCCGTCCGAGAGGTAGATGGTGCCGTCGCGCACGAAGGCGTGATACAGGCTGTTGTCGTAGTTGCGCGGGTGGTCTTCCGTCATGACGAAGTGGATCGTGCTCACGCCGTCGAAGGCGTACTTGAGATAGGGGCTGTAGCCGTCCTTGCCGTGGGCCACGCGACCGCCGTAGCGCCAGGTGCGGCCGGTGTCGTCCGAGTACATGTAGTTCGGGTCGAGATCGACGCCGCGGAAGAAGTTCAGGATGCGGCCCGAGGACAGGCGGAACAGGTTCGAGTACGTGACGTTGTTGCCGCGCAGCGGCTGGGCGGGGCTGCCCGGCGTGTCGAAGGTCGATGCGGGCCCCCATTTGAGAGGGTTGTGCGGCTCCGACACCGCGTAGTAGATGCGGCGCTCGACCCCGTGCTGCGTGTACACCGCCAGATAGCGGCCATCCGGCAGGGCGAGGAACGCGGGACTCGCGTGGTCGTCCTGCTGCAGGTGGCGGTGCAGCACCGTGTGCCGTGTCGCGCCCGAAGCGAGGTCGTAGACGGAGACCTCGACGTTGCCCCAGTCGGGGGCACGGTCGTTGCGATAGTCGCCCACGGCGCGAACCGACCCCACGATGAGCTGGCCGTCGTCGACGATCGCCCGCTCGTCCATGAACCACGACCACGCGCCGTTGTCATTCAGCTCGATCACCGTCCCCGCGACGTAGTTCGAGGGGAGGTCACGGGTGCCGGCGACACTCAGCGCTAGCAGACAGGCGATCGTCAGACGCATGCGAGGTATCGCTCCTTGATCAGCGGCAGGAGGGTATCGACCGGCGTACTCCAGACTGCCTCGTTGAAGATCTCGACCTCGATCGGGCCGGCGTACCCGGCGCCCTCGACGGCCCCGCGGATCCGCCGCAGCTCGATCACGCCGTCGCCCATCATGCCGCGGTTCATCAGCACGTCGTGCACGGGCACCAGCCAGTCGGAGACGTGGAACCCGACCAGCCGCCCGGCGGCGCGGGCGAGTTCCTCGTACACGTCGGGGTCCCACCAGATGTGATAGACGTCGGCCACGAGGCCGACGCTCGCAGCATCGAACCGCTCCGCCAGACAGCGCGCCTCGCGCAGCGTCGTGATGCAGGAGCGCTCGGCCGCGAACGCGGGGTGCATCGGCTCGATCCCGAGTCGCACGCCGCGCTCCGTGGCGTACGGCACGAGGCGCGCGATGCCGTCCGCGACCATGCGACGCGCCGCGGCGATGTCCCGGTCGGGCAGGGGCGCGGCCCCGCACACCAGGACAAGGACCTCCGCGCCCAGCGCCGCCGCTTCGTCCACCGCGCGCCGGTTGTCCTCGATCCGCGACTCCCGCTCCGCGTGGGTCGCCGCCGGGAACATCCCTCCTCGACACACGCTCGACACGCGTAGCCCGGCGTCGCGCACCAGGCGCACCGCCCGATCGAGTCCCGTCTCCGCGAGCTTGTGACGCCACACGGCGATGTATGGCACGCCGTGCCGGGCACACGCCTCGACGGCCTCCACGAGACTGGCCCGCTCGACGGTGATCTGATTCAGGCTGAGTCGGCTGATCCCGGGGGACCCCGCGGTCCTCACCCCCTGACCCCCTCTCCCTTCGGGAGAGGGGGAACTCGGGACGTCCCCCCTATCCGGAACGGAGAGGGGGACAGGGGGTGAGGACCCGAACGGGTCAGCGGGTGATGGCCTCACTCGACCCCCGCGAGCGCCAGCACCCGCCGCATCCGCTCCGCGGCGCGGTCCGGATCGACGAGCAGCCCGGCACAGTCCGCGAGCCGAAACAGCTCGGCCAGATGCGGCAAGGAGCGCCAGCTCTCGGCACCTCCGAGCATCCGAAAGTGCGTCTGGTGGCCGTTCAGATACGCCAGGAATACAACGCCCGTCTTGTACGCGTACGTGGGGGGCTGGAAGATGTGGCGCGACAGCGCCACGCTGGGCCCCAGCGCCCGGCGGTAACCGGCCACGTCCCCCCGGTCCAAGGCCTGCAGCGCGGCCGACGCAGCGGGCGCGATCGCGTCGAAGATCCCCAGCAGCGCGTCGCTGTGCCTGTGACCGTCTCCCGCCCCCCCGTCTCCCAGTATCAGCCGGTCGTAGTTCAAGTCGTCGCCCGTGTACATGCGCACACCGTCGGGGAGGAGCGCGCGCATCTCGATCTCGCGCTCCGCGTCGAGCAGCGAGATCTTGATGCCGTCGACCTTGGTTCGGTGATCGCGGATGATCCCAAGGCAGACGTGCATGGCCTCTCGCACGTGCCGCGTTCCCCAATACCCGGCGAGCTCCGGGTCGAACATGTCCCCCAGCCAGTGGAGAATCACCGGCCGGCTCGCCTGCCGGAGGATCGTGCCGTACACCCGGCGGTAGTCGTCCGGCCCGCGCGCCGCCCGCGCCAACGCCCGGCTCGCCATCAGGATCACCCGTCCGCCATGCCGCTCGACGTAGCCGACCTGCTCCTCGTAGGCGTGCGCGACGTCGTCGAGCGTCACGCGCTCACCCGGCATCAAATGGTCGGTGCCGGCGCCGCAGGCGATCCTCCCCCCGGTCGCCCGTGCCTCACTCATCGAGCGGCGGATGAGCTCGCGCGCCCCCGGCCAGCCTAGCCCCGTGCCGCGCTGCGCCGTGTCCATCGCCTCGGCGACGGCCAGGCCGAACGACCACAAGTAACGACGGTAGGAAAGCGTGGCCTCCCAGTCGAGCCGCGGTTGCGAGAGCGGATCGCAGTCGGCGAGGGGGTCGCACACGACGTGCGCCGCAGCGTACGCGACGCGGCTCTGGATCGGCCCCGCGGGAGCGCTCCAGGCGACGGGCTCCCGCAGCGTGTACAGCTCGAGCGCGCCGTCAGGGCGCGGCAGGCGGATGGTCCTCCCCCCCTTTCCCCCTCTCCGTTCCGGAGAGGGGGAACTCATGATGTGCCCCCTCTCCCGTGGGTCAGGGGGTGAGGACTCGCCGAGCGAAGGAGAGGGGGCGAGCGACGGCACCTCGACCCAGCGGCGCTCCGCCCACGACTGGAGTCCCAGCTCCGCGAGCTGCACGCCCTTCGCGCCCTCGCAGAAATCGTGTGGGAATGACTCGTCCGCCGCGACGTGACGCAGGAACATTTCCCACTGCACCTTGAAGGCGTTGTCGGGCGGCCCCTCGTCCGGGACCTCTCGCCACTGCGCATAGAAGGCGAACGGGTTCGGCACATCAGGGTTCCACACGGCCCGCGGCGTGTCGGCGCGAGGCTGCGTCTTGCAGCTCCGTAAGCCCGCGACGGCGCTGCCGAGCGTGCCGTCGACCTGGATTTGCAGCAGGTCGTCGCGGTACACGCGTACCGCCCACGAGGAGTTGAACTGCGCGACTATGTCGCCTGCGGGCCCGGCCAGCACGAAGGTGGCGTACGCTGCGTCGTCCGCCGTCGCGGCGTAGCGCTTGCCCCGCTCGTCAACTCGTGCGGGGATGTGCGTCGCGCCGGTGCACTGCACGGCCTTGACCTCCCCGAACGTGTGGTCGAGCAGGTAGCGCCAGTGGGCGAACATGTCGAGAATGATCCCGCCGCCCTCCTCCTTCTTGTAGTTCCACGACGGGCGTTGCGCCGGCGGCACGTCGCCCTCGAATACCCAGTACCCAAACTCGCCGCGCACGCTCAGGATGCGGCCGAAGAACCCCTCGTCGACCAAGCGCCTGAGCTTGCGGATGCCGGGGAGGAAGAGCTTGTCCTGCACGATGCCATGCTTCACCCCGCGGCGGTGGGCGAGACGCAGCAGGTCGAGCGCTTCGGCCGTCGTGGTCGCCAGCGGCTTCTCGCAGTAGACGTGCTTGCCCGCGACGATGGCCCGCCGCACGTGGTCGGCGCGGAGGGAGGTCAGCGTAGCGTCGAAGTAGATCGAGTCCGCTGGATTCGTGAGGCAGGCGTCCAGGTCGGTCGACACGCGCTCGATGCCGTGCGCGTCGGCGACTGCCCGGAGCTTGGACTCGTTCCGACCGACGAGGATCGGGTCGGGAAGTAGCCGCTCACCGCCCGGCAACGCTGCGCCGCCCTGTTGTCGGATGGCGACGATCGAGCGGACGAGATGCTGGTTCAATCCCATGCGGCCAGTGACGCCGTTCATGATGATCCCGACGCGTCGCGTGGCCATCAGCCCCTCCCTAGGGGCGCGCGTAGGGCGCAGCATGCTGCGCCCCTACAAAGGTGGGGACAGGCGGGGAGGTAGGCGGCAGGAACAGCACTGCGATCGCGCCCGTGATCGCAAAGCCGATCACGGCCGCGAAGCCGGTGGCGTAGCTCCCCGTCACATCGCGCATCCGTCCCACGAGCACAGGCGCGAGCGCCTCGGCAACGCCGTCGGCCGTCAGAACGACGCCCATCGCGCGTCCCAGCACCCGCACCCCGAACAGCTCGGCGGCCATGAGCGGGATGACCATGTACTCACCGCCCAGCCCGATCCCGAAGACTAAGGCGAAGAGGTAGATCGCTGCGGGCGTTCCCGTGAGGAAGAGCAAGGGGATCGCCGACGCGACGAGCCCATAGATCAACAGCATCACGTACTTCTTGGACATCCGGTCCGCCAGCCACCCCATGCCCAAACGGCCGCCCAGGCTCGACACGAGCACCAGCGACGCGATCTGTGCGGCCGCAGCCTGCGAGTAGCCGTGATCGAGGCTCAGGAACAGCTTCAGGTGCTGGTTCGTGCCGCCGACCGCGGCGATTGAGCACATGCTGCCGGCAAGCAGCAGGTAGAATGCCGGCGCACGTAGGACCGTGCGGATGGAAGCGGGGCCCGCGGCCCGGGGATCGGGGGTCGGGGTGCCGGCTGCCGCAGGCGGCGCCTCAGGGACAAACAGCGCCAGCGGCAGGGCCGCGACGACGATCAGCACGCCCAGGGCCTGTAGCGCGCCTTGCCAGCCGACTGCCCGCGTCAGCCACACCGCCAGGAACGGCACCATCGCGCCGCCGACCCCGATGCCAAGGTACGCGAAGCCCATCGCCCGGCCGCGCGCCGCGGTGAACCAGCGGGACAAGAGCACCTGGTTCGGGAGCGGCCCGCCGCAGAAGTTCCCAAGCGCGTTGAAGAAGTAGAAGAAGTAAAACCCCGCGAGCGTGTGGATTGCCCCGAGCCCGACGAGCGCGGCACCAGCCATGAGGATCCCCGCGACCATGAGGCGGCGCGGGCCGAAGCGGTCGACCAGCCAGCCGGCGAGGAACCCGAACAGCGGCCCGACGACGAGCTTGCTGATCGCGTTGCCGGAAGTCACCTGGGCGCGCGACCAGCCGAACTCGCGCACCATGAAGTCGTAGAAGAACGGCAGGCCGTAGAGCGCGATCCCGACTATCGAGAACAGCGCTAGGAACGACGTCGCGGCGACCCTGAGCTGTGCGGCACGCGCGGGCTGAATCACAGGTTACGGCGTTGCAGCTCGCTCACAGCGTAGTCCGCGGCGCGCGCGGTGAGGGCCATATAGGTGAGCGACGGATTGACGCACGATGAGCTGGCCATGCAGGCACCGTCGGTGACGAAGAGGTTCGGCACGTCGTGCGCCTGGTTGTGCGCGTTGAGCACCGACGTCCTGGGGTCCTTGCCCATGCGTGCGGTCCCCATCTCGTGCACGCTGAAGCCGGGCGGCCCCTCGTCGTCGTACGTCTCGACGTTGGTGCAGCCGGCGGCCTCCAGCATCTCGGCCCCCTGCGTCTGTACGTCTTCGCGGATGGCCCGCTCGTTGGCGCTCCAGGCGCAATGGATCCGCAAGAGCGGGATCCCCCACTGGTCCTTCCGTTCCGGGTCGAGATCCACATAGTTCTCGTGCCGCGGCAGGCACTCGCCGTAGCCCTGCAGCGAGATTCTCCATGGTCCCGGCTCGCGCAGCCGCTGCTTCAAGTCCGCTCCCAGTCCCGGCTCCGCCGCGCCGCGCGTCCAGCCCTCCCGACCCGCCCCCGCCTGGATTCCGTAGCCGCGCAGGAACCCGAGCTGCGCCTCCCCCTTCACACCGAGATTTCGGAAGCGCGGGATGTACGTCCCGGTGGGCCGCCGGCCGTAGACGTACTTGTCCAACAGACCGGGCACGACGCCGCGCGCACCCGCCTTCGAGATGTGGTCCATCACGTTGTGGCCCAGCTCGCCGCTCGAGTTGGCCAGGCCGGTCGGGAAGCGCGCGCTCTTGGAGTTCAGCAGGATCTGCGCAGTGGCGAGGGTCGAGGCGCACAGGAAAATCACGCGCCCGGCGTACTCGCGCGTCGCCTTGGTATGCGCGTCGATCACGCGCAGGCCCACGGCCCGGTCGGCCCGCTCGTCGTAGATGACGCTGTGCACGATCGCGTCGGTGACGACGGTGAGCTTGCCGGTCTGCCGCGCCGCCGGCAGGGTGGCGCTCAAGCTCGAGAAGTAGCCACCGTAGCTGCAGCCGCGCGCGCACTGGTTGCGCGCCTGACAGGGGCCGCGGCCGTTGTGCGCCCGGGTCAGGTTGGCAACCCGCGTCACCGTCATGCGCCGCCCGCGGAACGCACGCTCGATTCCTTGCTGCACGAGCCGCTCGGCGCAGTTCATTTCCCACGGCGGGAGGAACTCGCCGTCCGGCAGATGCGCGAGGCCGAGCGGCTCGCCGCTCACCCCGATGAACCGCTCGACGTGAGCGTACCAGGGCGCCAAGTCGTGATAGCGGATCGGCCAATCGACCCCGTGGCCGTCGCGCCGGTTGGCCTCGAAGTCGAGGTCGCTCCAGCGCCAGCACAGCCGACCCCAGATGAGGCTGCGCCCGCCCAGCTGGTAGCCGCGGATCCAGCGAAACGGCTTGTCGTCAGGGGTGACGTAGGCGTGCTCCCGATCGTTCACGAAGAAGTGTCGGGTCGCTTCGCCGAATGCGTAGTTCTTGCTTTGGATCGGGTAGTCGCGCTCGTACAGCTCCTGGTCGCCGCGGCCGCGCAGGGGGAACTGCCAGGGCTGCAGCCACTCGGTGACGTAGTCCTTGCCGTGCTCCACATGCCGGCCGCGCTCGAGCACGAGCGTGCGCAGCCCCTTTTCGCACAGCTCCTTGGCGGCCCAGCCGCCGGTGATGCCGGAGCCGACGACGATGGCGTCGTACGGTTCGTTCACACGGCCCACGTTCGACCGACCTGTGCGAGCGGGATGCACCCCTCGAAGCGGCCCGGGACCGGGAGGTTGTGCAGCTCGCGCGTGGCGCCGATCTCGGAGGTGTAGTAGCCGAGCAACGTGAGCTCTTTCAGCGTGCGGAAGAACGGCACCTCGTCCCGCTCGGGTGTCGCGACGAACGCCTCGCGGTCGAGCTGATCGAGCAGCGTGCGCTGCGTCTGTGTCGCGCATTGCAGGAAGGGGCGGCCGCAGCTGCGCTGCGCCCGTAAATCGAGGTCCGCGAGGCCGGCCAGGAACCGCTCCCGCTCCGGGGCGGGGTAGGACTCCGCGAGCACGGCGTCGATGAAGCGGTGCACGCCCACGGCGCGGGCGCCTGGCGTGTCGGTCTCGGGGAGGATGTGCTCGGCGACGGTGGCGACCAGCTCCGCCTGGGCCGGCGCGAGCGCGCGGGGCGCCCAGGCGCTCGCGGGGACCCGGCGCGCCTCGCACCCGGCGAGCACGCCGGCGATGGCAGGAGCGGCAAGGGCACCCCCGAGCAAGAGGGCCGCGCGCCGCAACGCCTCGCGCCGGTCGATCGCGTCATGCGCGTTATGCGCGTCGTTCGCGTCGTGCGCGTCGTTCGCGGGGTCCGTCATGATCGGGCGCCGGCCTTTGCGACCTTGCAAAACATGCGCCAGGCGTGCCATGTACCGAGTATGACCGTCCGCATCGGTGTCCTCGGCGGAGGCAACATCAGCGACACGCACGCGCGCGCCGCACGGGAGACTCCGGGCGTCGAGCTCGTCGCGTATTGGGGGCGAGATCCGGAGAAGGCGTCAGGCATGGCCGCTCGCTACGGCGGGCGGGCCTACCGGGATCTCGACGGCTTCATGCGACACCGGCCGATGGACGCGGTGCTCGTGGGGACGCCGTCGGGCCTTCACGCCGAGCACGCGCGGGCCGCCGCACGGCAGGGGCTGCACGTGCTGGTGGAGAAGCCCCTCGACGTCACCACCGAGCACATCGACGCGCTGGTCGACGAGTGCGACCGCGCCGGCGTGAAGTTGGGCGTGATCTTTCAAGACCGCACCGCGCCTCACCTCGTCTGGCTCAAGAGTCTGCTCGCGACAGGCGCGCTCGGCAGCGCGATCCTGGTGTCGGCGCGCGTGAAGTGGCACCGGCCGCCGGAATACTACGCCGGCTCCGGGTGGCGCGGGAGGTGGGCGCTCGACGGCGGCGGAGCACTGATGAACCAGGCAATCCACTCTGTCGACCTGCTCTTGTGGCTGCTCGGGGACATCGCGCGTGTCTACGCCAGCACGCGCACCGCGCTCCACGACATCGAGGTGGAGGACACGGCGGTCGCGTGTCTCGAGTTCGCCGGCGGCGCCATCGGCACACTCGAGGCCGCGACATCGGCCTTCCCGGGATTCCCGCGGCGCGTCGAGCTCACGGGCTCGGAGGGAACCGTCCTCGTCGAGCACGACCGGGTCGTCTCCGTCCAGCTCCGGGCGCCGCCGCCGGACGCACCCCCTGCCGAAGCGGGAGGCACCAACGCCAGCGCTACGTCTCCCGTGGTGGCGAACGTCCGCGGGCACCGCCGGGTGCTCGAAGATTTCCTGTCCGCGATCCGCACGGGGGCGAGGCCGCTGTGTGACGGCCGCGAGGGACGCCGCAGCGTCGAGCTCGTGGAAGCGCTGTACCGGTCGGCGCGTACGGGAGCGGCGGTGAGCCTGAGCGCGGCCCGTCGCTGAGCGCCCGCAGCACCCGTGGCGTCGGCGCGACACCCCGTTCCCGACGATCCAACCTAGACGACCCGAGCAGCGATGCGTGATGCCGCTTGACGAAAGTTCCACTGCACACCTTGGCGACGGTTCTTGGGCTGCGTGACTAGCATCACGTGAGGGGCACGACGCTTGCGGAGGCACTCCAAAAACGGGGATTCCGCGCACTCGGAGGATCCGATGTGGAAGCGTCGCCGCCAAGCCGTCGGGGGGCGTCCATCGCTACCCCATCACGTCGTCGTGTCGGCGCCGGTCCGGTCCCTGCCGGCCGGGCGCCGTTCCACCCCCAGGCATCTCCCTCTGCTGCTATCGCTGTTCGTCGTCTTGCCTCTCCACGTCGGCCGCGCCCAAGACGGGGCCACGACCGCGGGGCACGACGCAGGGACGATTTCGGGTGCAGTCACGGCCCAGGAGACTGGCGCCCCCCTAGCGGAGGCCCGTGTGACGATTGTGGGCACGGCACTCGGCGCCACCGCTGGGGTCGACGGCCGCTACACCATCGCCCTCGTGCCTCCCGGGACGTATCGGCTGCGGGCGCAACTGATCGGGCATGCGCCCGCAGAACTCGCCGGCGTGGTCGTGGCAGCCGGGAATACGGCCACCGCGGACTTCCGGCTGCCGCTGCTCGCCATCTCGCTCTCGGAGGTCGTCGTCGTCGGCTACGGCACGCAGGCCCGCAAGGATGTGACGGGCTCCGTGACCTCGGTATCAGGCGGAGACGTGACGGCAGTTCCGAAGGCGAACGCCGTCGACGCCCTCAAGGGGCGCGTACCCGGCGTGGATATCCTCACCACCGGTAACAAGCCAGGCGACGGCATCAGCATCCGGGTCAGGGGCGAGCGCTCGCTGACCGCGTCCAACGATCCGCTCTACGTGCTCGACGGCATCCCGCTGTCCGGGGGGATCGGGGACCTGAACCCGAACGACATCGAGTCGATCGAGGTCTTGAAGGACGCATCGGCCACGGCGATCTACGGCTCGCGCGGCGCCAGCGGCGTGGTGCTCATCACCACCCGGCAGGGCAAGGCGGGGGTGACGAGCGTCAGCTACGACACGTATTTCGGCGTGCAGCAGGCGTCGCGGCGGATGCAGATGATGAACGGCCCGCAATTCGCCCAGTTCAAGCGGGAGGCCAGCCGGACGGTGGGAAAGTACCAGTGCCCGAGCGGCGTGGCGGCGTGCGACGCCGGCGATGCTGCGCTCTTGTGGCCGGTGGAGATTGCGTCGCTCAAAGCCGGTCAGTGGACGGATTGGCAAGATCTCGTGTTGCAGGAGGGGCAGCAGGTCAACAACGAGGTGCGGATCACCGGAGGCGACGACAAGAGCCGGTTCGCGCTCAGCGGGAGCAAGTTCGATCAGCGCGGAATCGTGAAGGGGCAGGACTTCACGCGCTGGTCGGCGCGACTCAATTTCGACCATCGGCTGAGCCCCCGACTGCGAGTCGGCACCTCCACCAACGCAGTTCGCAGCGACCAGCGCCTCGGCAGAGGCGACGGGGTCTACAGCGAGGCGCTGGGCAACGACCCGCTCGGCATGCCGTTCGACAGCGCGGGGAACCTCATCTTCAAGCCCACCCCGGACGGGCAGCGTGTGAACCCGCTCTCCGACATCGAGAACCAGAAGGACAACCGGGCGCGCACCCGGGTGTTCGGTACGCTGTTCGCCGACTACAATCTGACCGAGTGGCTGAACTGGCGGGTGAACTTCGGCGCCGACCTGACGTTTTTCCGGCGGGGACAGTTCTGGGGTGCCCAGACGCAGGCGATGCAGGGAAGCGGCGCCAACGCGTCGCTGCAGCAAAATCGGACCGTCGCTTACACCCTTGACAACATTCTGACCATTCGGCGGAGCTTGGGCTCGGCTCAGCGAGTCGAGGCCACGCTGCTGTACAGCATCCAACGGCAGCAGTTCGAAGATCAGGTCACGAGCGTGACCGGGCTGCCGTACGAGCAGCAGCAGTTCTACGACCTGGGGTCAGCCGGCCGCATCTTGAGCGTGGGCAGCAACCTGACCGATTGGAAACTCCAATCCTACATGGCCCGGGTCAATTACGCGCTCAAGGATCGCTATCTCCTGACGTTGACCAGTCGCCTGGACGGCTCCTCCCGTCTGGCTCCGGGACACAAGTATCAGCTGTTCCCCTCGGTTGCGGTGGCCTGGCGGCTCGCTGACGAGGACTTCATCCGTCGCACCAACCTCTTCTCCGATCTGAAGCTGCGGATTAGTTACGGGCAAACCGGCAATACGGCGATCGATCCCTATCAAACGGAAGGATCGCTGACGCGAACGATGTACTCGTTCGCTGACCAGCCGGCGGTAGGTTACCGGCCCGGCAGCCTCGTGAACCCGGATCTGACGTGGGAGCGGACTGGCCAGGTAGACGTGGGGCTGGAGTTCGGCCTGCTGAGCGGCCGGCTCAGCGGATCGGTGGACGTCTATCGGTCCTCCACGGACCACCTGCTGATGGCGCGGCAGCTCGCCGGCGCGAACGGCTACTCGAGCATTCTGCAGAACGTCGGGGCGACGCGGAACTACGGGGCCGAGGTGGCTCTCTCGACCGAGCTCCTCCGGAACTGGCATGGACTGGCGTGGACCACCCAGCTCAACTGGGCGATGAACCGCAATCGCATCGTCAGCTTGTACGGCGGCTACAAGGACGACGTGGGAAACCGCTGGTTTATCGGCTCCCCCATCCAGGTCTACTACGACTACAAGTTCGCCGGCATCTGGCAGCTTCAGGATTCCATCGAGGCGAAGCGTTACGGGCGGAAGCCCGGGGACATTCGGATCGTCGACCAGAACGGCGACAGCAAGATCGACGCCAACGACCGGGTGATTCTCGGCACCGGGTTCCCCGACTGGACGGGAAGCCTGACCAGCCACTTCGACTGGAAGGGCCTGGACCTGTCGATCATGGCGGTCGCCCGTTGGGGCTTCATGGTGAACGACCAGTTCCGCAAGGACAACAACGTGCTGGCCGGCCGCTACAACAACCTCGCCGTGAACTACTGGACGCCGACCAACCCTTCGAACACCGATCCTCGTCCGAACGTCGATCAGGAATTCCCGCCGTTCAACAGCGCGTTGGGCTTCGAAGATGGGTCGTTCGTCCGCGTCCGTAGCATCACGCTGGGTTACACCGTGCCGGGCGCGCGGATCGGTCCGTTCCGCGGCCGCTCCCTGCGCGTCTACGCCACGGCGCTGGATCCGTTCCTGTTCACCGACTTTCAGGGCCTCGACCCTGAGTCACGCACCAGCGCCGGTGTGCCCGGCTACTGGACGGTGTTGACCGGCCTCACGGTAGGCTTTTAGACCGGCGGGAGGAGCCATGAGCAAGCGAACTGGCGTGGTGCTTGGCGCGGTGCTGCTGGCGGGCCTCGCCGGCTGCATGGACCTGAATGAAGACGTCATTTCCGGCTTGACGCCGGGAGCCTACGGCACGGAGGCCGCGTTCCAAGCGCTGGTCAACGCGTCGTACGAGCCGCTGCGCAGCTTCTGGGCGCAGGAACGGGGCTTCACGGTGACCGAGTTCGGGACGGACACCTACACCAAGGGCGCCGACGGGAGCTACAAATACATCAACGACTACACATCACAGCTGAACCCCACGGTGGACTACTTCAGCAACACCTGGGACGACTTCTATCGGGCGATCAACACCGCCAACTCGGCGATCGGCCAGGCGCCGGTCGTGCAGATGGACTCGAGCCTCAAAGCCCAACGGCTGGCCGAAGTGCGCTTTCTGCGCGCGCTCTATTACTTCGTCCTGGTCCAGATGTACGGGCCGCTGCCTCTGCAGCTGACAGCGACCACGACGCCGAGCACCGAGTTCACGCGCGTCCCGGTCGATACGGTCTATGAGCAGATCTTGAGCGACCTGCGCTACGCCGAAGCGAATCTCGGTTACGTAACGAAAGACTACGGGCGCGTGACCAAAGGGGCGGTGCAGCATCTCATGGCCAAGGTCTACTTGACCCGGCTCCGCGACACGAACGCCGTGGTCGACGAGGCCGCGAAACAGCAGGCCGGCGACTTCGCGAACGCCGCCGACTACGCGCTCCGGGTCATCAACTCCGGGCAATACCAGCTACTGCCCCGGTTCGCCGACGTGTTCGCGTTCAACAACGAGCGGAACGCGGAGGTGATCTGGTCGGTCCAGTACACCATGGACCCGCTGACCACCGGCCCCGGCAACACAGGCCATCTGTACTTCCTGATGGAGTACGATGTCCTGCCCGGCATGTTACGCGACATCGCCAACGGCCGCCCGTTCAAGCGCTTCCGGCCCACGACGTTCCTGCTCGGCTTGTACGACCGCACCAAGGACGCGCGCTACGACGCCCAGTTCAAACGCGTGTGGTACGCCAACAACGTGACGACGATCCCGCGGGACTTGAGCGGCGCGCTCAAGTTCCAGCTCGGCGACACGGCGGTGTTCGTCTCGACCAGCGACGCGGATACCGTGCTGGCGAAGACCAAGCCGTACCGCGTGTACACGCCGAAGACGTACAGCAACCGGATTTTCCCGTCGCTGAACAAGTTCGAAGACCCCTTCCGGCTCAGCGTCAACGAGACGCGCGGCTCGCGGGACTACCTCCTCTTCCGGCTCGCGGAGACGTACTTGATCGCGGCCGAGGCCTTGATGCGTGACGGCCGGCCGGCAGAGGGGCTCCCCTACCTCAACGCCGTGCGCCGCCGTGCCGCCATCCCGGAGCACGAGGCCGAGATGGAGCGCACCGTAGACCAACTCACTCTGGACGAGATCCTGAACGAGCGGGCGCGGGAGCTGGCGGGCGAGACCTTGCGGTGGTTCGACCTGGTCCGCACTCACACGCTGCTGGCGCGTGTCAAGGCGTACAACCCCGACGCCAAGAACAACATCCAGCCGTTCCACGTGCTGCGCCCGATCCCGCAGAACCAGATCGACCGGACCACCACGCCCTTCCCGCAAAACCCGGGGTACTGAGGATGGCCGACGGGCCAGTGCCGCGTCGCGCCTTCCTGGCGACTACCGCCGCGGGCGTGGCGGGCGCCGCGCTCGACACCGCGCGCTTCGTCCCCCACTCGATCACGGGGTCCTCACCCCCTGACCCCCTCTCCCTCCGGGAGAGGGGGACCTCGGTCGAGACCCTGAACCTCGGCGTCGCGAGCTACTCACTGCGCAACTTCCCCCGGGACAAAGCCATCGCCATGGTGAAGGCGCTGGGCGCGCGCTACATCAACCTCAAGTCCGTGCACCTGCCGTTCGAGTTGTCGCCCGCGGAGCTGGCGGCGGCGCGCCAGGAGATCGAGGCGGCCGGGCTCGTCATCGTCGGCGGCGGTGTGATCACCTTCGAGCAGGACACCGACGCGGAGGTGGGCAAGTACTTCACGTACGCCAAGGCCGCCGGCATGCCGCTCATCACCGCCCACACGGACCCGCAGACCCTGCCGCGCATCGAGCGCTTCGCCAAGCAGTACGACATCGCGGTCGCTATCCATAACCACGGGCCGGAAGACAAGCGCTTCCCGTCCCCGTACGACGCGCTGAAGCACCTGAAGAACATGGACCGGCGGATGGGGCTGTGCATCGACATCGGGCACACCGTGCGCACCGGCACCGACGTCGTGCAGGCGGTGGCGGACGCCGGGCCGCGGCTGCTCGACATGCACGCCAAGGACTTGCGCGATTTGACGGCGAAAGGGAGCCAGTGCATTGTCGGCGAGGGAGCGATCCCGATCGCCGCAATCTTTCAGCAACTCGAGGCGATCGGCTATCGCGGTTACGTCAACCTCGAGTACGAAATCGACGCCGATGACCCGCTGCCGGGGATGAAGCAGTCGTTCGCCTACATGCGCGGCGCGGTCGCCGGGCTGTCCGCCGCCGGCCGCCGTCGCCCACACTCTTGACCCGAGGAGGGGAGATGTCCAAGAAGAAGACGCACATGCGCCGCCGCGAGTTCTTGAAGGTGGCCGCCGCCGCGCTCCCGGCGGCACGCTACGCCAGAATCCTCGGCGCCAACGACCGCGTGCGGGTCGGAATCGTCGGCTTCTCCGATCGCTTCCGCCAGGCCCTCCTCCCCGCGTTCGGCAAAGTCGGCAAGGAGCTCAACTTCGAGATCGTCGCCGTGTCCGACATCTGGAACCGGCGGCGCGACGAGGGGGTCGCCGGGATCGAGAAGGTGACGGGCGCCAAACCGCGGCCGTTCCGCAACAACGAGGAGATGTACGACGCGAAGGCGACCGACGCGGTGATGATCTCCACGCCGGACTTCCTGCACGCCTACCACGGTGTCGAGGCGATGCACGCGGGGCAGGACGCCTACATCGAGAAGCCGCTGGCGCACACCATGGAGATGGCGGTGGCCATCCGCGACGCTGTCAAGCAGTCGAACCGCGTCGTGCAGATCGGCACCCAGCGCCGCAGCGCCAAGAACTACCAGCTCGCCAACGAGTTCATCCGGTCCGGCAAGTTCGGCGACATCGTAATGGCGGAGATGACCTGGAACGTGAACCAGCCGGGACGCTGGCGCCGCCCGCAGCTCGTCGCCGCGATCAAGGAGCAGGACACTGACTGGAAGCGGTTCCTCGCCTATCTCCCCTACGAGCCGTGGGACCCGCGCAAGTACCTCGAGTATCGCCTGTTCTGGCCCTACTCGTCCGGCATCCCGGATCAGTGGATGGTGCACCAAATCGACACCGTGCACTGGTTCACCGACCTGCCGCGCCCCCGCAGCGTCGTCGCCAACGGCGGCGTCTACCTGTGGAAGGACGGGCGCAAGAACTGGGACACGGCGACGATCGTATTCGACTACGGGCCGCTCAACGACCCCACTAAGGGGTTCCAGGTGGTATACTCGTCGCGCATGACCAACTCGGCCGGCGGCACCAAGGAGCTGTACTACTCGAACGCCGGCATGCTGAACCTCGACACCAACGAGATCACGCCCACCGGCGGCCTCACCGAGCGGTCCGCCGCGGAGATGGGCATGAAAGCCAACCAACTGGCCCCGATGAAGCTCTCCGAGGTCGCGCCCACGGAGACGGCGGCGAACACGGGTGCCGATTCGTCCACCACCGCCAACATCCGCAACTGGATGGAGTGCGTGCGCAGCCGCAAGCAGCCCAACGCGAGCATCGACGCGGGCTACAGCCACTCGGTCGCGCTGTGCATGACGGTCGCGGCGATGCACAGCGGCCGCAAGGTGATGTTCGACGACGCGAAGCGCGACGTCGTGATGGGCTGAGGGGCGCAAGATGCGGAATGCATGGTTGCTGCTCGCTGGGGGCTTGGGACTCGGGGTTCGGGACTCGGGAATTCCGAGCCCCGAGCCTCAAGCCCCGAGTCCCTCGCAGAGTCCC
>DASPXE010000175.1:0-1866 GCA_035637455.1 Gemmatimonadales bacterium | reverse complement strand
TCCCACGCACATGCAGCTGATCATGGGGATCGGCACGGCGGAGGAGCTCGCGCTGGCCGAGGTGAAGGCGCAGGAGCAGCTGAAGGCGACGAAGGTCCTGGGGCACGACTCCGACCCCCAGCCCCTGACCCCTGACGTCGAGGTCCGGTGTCCGGTGACCGGGGCTGTGAGCACGCGTTCCCGCGTCGCCACCGATCCCATCGTGTGGACGGAAGAGGCGTGGTCG
This sequence comes from Gemmatimonadales bacterium, assembly GCA_035637455.1. Classification (GTDB taxonomy): domain Bacteria; phylum Gemmatimonadota; class Gemmatimonadetes; order Gemmatimonadales; family GWC2-71-9; genus 20CM-4-69-16. The sequence goes on along the minus strand of DASPXE010000175.1, from coordinate 1,640 downwards.
CGCCTCCAGCTGGTGCCACTCATCGCCCGGCCGCTGGCCCGCAACACGGTGGAGCGGTTCGCTCGCGGCCACGGCATCTGGCGCGTCACGACGCCTGTGATGGACGACAACAAGCAGGCGATGATCGCCGCCGACGAGTTCGACGTCGAGACGATGATGGTGATGTTCACCGAGCTGCGCGCGAAACAGATCCGGGCGGAGGCGGAAGGAACCGATGCGCTTTCTCCCGAGCTGCGCGCGTTCATCGAGGAGGCGAAGGCACAGGGCATCACGCGCTGCCCCATCCGGGACATCGAAGCGAAGATGGGGAAGTGCCCCGTCGATTTCAAAGGCATGACGCCCCAGGAGGCGAAGGAGGCGATCGAGCGCGTGCTCGAGGAGCAGGCGGGCGACTGACGTGGACTACGTCCCCCACGTGGTGGCCTGGAACCTGACGCGGCGCTGCAACCTGGAGTGCGCGCATTGCTACATCGCGGCGGGTCCCCGCGAAAGCGCCACTGGAGAGCTCGACACGGCGGCGTGCCTCGGCATCGTCGACCAGGTGCTCACGGTGAGCCCCGCCCCGATGCTGATCCTCTCGGGCGGCGAGCCGTTGTTGCGCGAGGACCTGACCCACATCGCTCGCTATGCCTCCGGGAAGGGCGCCACGGTGGTCGTGGGCACGAACGGGACGCTGCTCACCGACGAACGGATCGCGGCGCTCAAGGCAGCGGGCGTGCGCGGGGTCGCGGTGAGCGTCGATTCGCTCCGCCCCGCCTATCACGACAACTTCCGGCACGGCCGCGGCTCGCTCGCGGATACGCAACGCGCGCTGGCGCGGCTCACCCGGCAGCGGCTCGATTTCATCATCCAGACCGCGGTCACCAAGGGCAACCGCGCCGAGCTCGGGGCGCTGGTCGCGTGGGCGGCGGCGCAGGGGGCGGTGTCGTTCAACTGCTATTTCCTCGTCGCCACGGGGCGCGGGGCGGCGCTCACGGACCTGACGCCGGCGGACTACGAGGCTGTGCTCGCCGATCTGGGGCGCTGGCAGCGGGAGTTCCGCGGCCGGATGCTGGTGCGCGCCAAGTGCGCGCCGCACTTCATGCGCCACGTGCATCGGGCCGATCCCGATTCTCCCATACTCAATTACGAGACCCGCTGCCCGTGCGGCACGCAGTACTGCCGCATCACGCCGGACGGCAAGCTGACGCCTTGCCCCTACCTCCCCGAAGTCGCGGGCGACCTGCGGACGCAGAGCTTCCTGGAGATCTGGCGCTCGTCGCCGTTGTTCCGGCGGCTACGCGAGGGCGCGTTGGGGGGGAAATGCGGCGTCTGCGAATACCGCGTGCTGTGCGGCGGGTGCCGGGCCCGGGCGTTCGCGCTCGAGGGGGACCTGCTCGCGGCGGACCCGTCGTGCGCCTACGAGCCGGCAGGCGACCGGCCCCGCCTCGAGCGGGTCCGAGACGTCGCCTACGGCGACGAGTTCGCGCCCGCGCTCGTATGGGCGGACGCCGCGCGCATGCGGATCGAGCGGATTCCTTCGTTCGTGCGGGGCGTGGTCATGAAGCGCGTGGAGGACTACGCCCGGCGTCAAGGGCGCCGCGAGGTGACCGTGGAGCTGCTCGCCGAAGTGCGCCGCGCTCTGCCGATCGATTTCTCGA
>DASPXE010000174.1:0-10046 GCA_035637455.1 Gemmatimonadales bacterium | reverse complement strand
TCACGCTTGGCGTGCTCGGCGCGGTCCGCGGCGCGGCGCAGGTCGGTACGACCACCGACATCATCACCGGGACAGTGACGGGACCGGACAGCCAGCCCCTCCCAGGTGCGGTCGTCCAGGCGACTTCGCTCGAGACCCAGGTGTCGCGCCAGCGCACCACCGATGCCCGTGGGCGGTTCACCATTCTCTTCCCCGACGGCGGCGGGCAATATCAACTCGTCGTGCGCTATCTCGGGATGGCGCCAGCCCGCGTCACGGTCGCGCGGCAGGCAGACGAGGACCGCCTCGTCGCCAACGTGCGGATGGACGTGGTCGCCGTGTCGTTGGACGCGGTGACGGTGCGGGCGCGGGCGCCGCAACGCGGCGCCGAGCGACCGACCCCGGGCTCGACCGAGCGCAATCTCAACCCTGAAGCCGTGGCCCGCCTACCGATCGACGCTTCCGATCTGAACACCCTCGCCACGCTCGCCCCCGGCGTCGTCGCGATCAGCGAGACCGACTCCACCAGCGCCGCTTTCTCGGTCGCGGGGCAGCGTTCCACGGCCAACAACATCACGTTGGACGGTCTCTCATTCGGCTCGGGCAGCGTGCCGCAGGACGCGTTGCGCAGCACGCGCGTCGTGACCAGCACGTATGATGTGGCGCGCGGTCAGTTCTCGGGCGGGCTCGTCGCGTCCACCACTCGCAGCGGCACCAATGTGCCACAGGGATCGTTCACCTATGCCCTGCGCGATCGCGACCTCGCCTGGGGCGGCGTCAGCGCGTCGCCGTTCGACCAGGGGTACACCCAGAACCAGCTGGGCGGCGGTATGGGCGGGCCCGTCGTGCCGAACCGGCTGTTCGCATTCGGCGCGTTGCAAGGGCGCTGGCGCGGGCAGGCACTGCCGTCGCTCGCCACGGCCGATCCGGCGAGCCTCGAGCGTCTCGGAGTGAGCCCCGACTCGGCGACGCGGTTTCTCGCGCTCGCGGGAACGACTGGTGTTCCCATGACTGTTCCCGATCTGCCGGGCGACCGCGCCACCGACAACTCGGTCGCGCTGCTCCGCATCGACTGGAACATCACCGACGCGCAGACGCTGATGCTGCGTTTGGACGGTCGCTGGAGCTCGCAGGATCCCACGCGCGTGAGCCCGCTGGCGCTCCCGGCCACCGGGGGAACGCGCTCGCAGCGCGCCGGGGGCGTCATGGCGTCGCTGTCGTCGCACTTCGGCGCGGGGTTCATCAACGAACTGCGCGGCTACCTGTCGCGCGACCGCTCAGGATCGTACGGGTTTCTCGAGCTACCGGAAGGGCGCGTGCAGGTAGGCTCCGATCTCGCGGGCAGCGGCCGCGGGATCGTGACCCTCGCCTTCGGCGGCAACGCGGGCTTCCCCCAGCGCACCGACAACACGAGCGGGGAAGTGACCGAGGAGCTCTCCTGGCTGTCCGGGGGAGCGGCGCATCGGCTCAAGCTCGGCGTCTACGCGAGTGGGGCGCGACTGCGTGCTGTTCAGGCGCCGAACCAGTACGGGACCTACGTGTTTCAATCGCTCGACGCGCTCGCCTCGGACCGTCCGGCGCAGTTCACCCGCACACTGGCCCCGCTCGAGCAAGCCGGGACGGCGTGGAACGGCGCGTTGTACTTGGGCGACATCTGGCGGCCGGGGAGCGGCTTACAGCTCACCTACGGCACCCGGCTCGAGGCGGCTCGCTTCAGCGGGGCGCCGGCCTTCAACCCCGCCGTCGATTCGCTGTTCGGCATGCGGACCGACCGGGTCCCGAGTGAGGTGCACGTCTCGCCGCGGATCGGCTTCACATGGACGCTCGGCGGTCGTACCGGGGCGGGGGGCGGACTCGGTGGGCCGGTGGGGACGATCGTGCGTGGGGGCGTGGGGGACTTCCGCAGCCTCACGCCGACCGCGCTCTACTCTGCTGCGCTGGCGGCGCCCGGGTTGTCGAACGCCGAGGCGCAGCTCGTATGCGTCGGGTCGGCGGTGCCGACCCCCGACTGGACGCAATACGCACAGGATCCCGCGAGCATTCCGGCGCAATGCGTGGACACGGCCACCGCCGTCACGATCAGCCCGCACCCCAACGCGACGCTGTTCGATCCGGGTTACGCCGCGGCGCACGCCTGGCGCGCCTCGTTCGGCGTCCAGCGGCGGGTGCTCGGAAGGTACACCGTCTCGGTGGACGCGGGGTACGCACGTGGCAGGAGCCAGTACGGGTTCCGCGATCTCAACCTCGTGGCGACGCCACGTTTCCCGCTGGCGGACGAGGCCAATCGGCCGGTCTACGTACCTGCTGACTCGATCGTCCCCGCCACCGGCGCGGTCAGCCTGCAACAATCCCGTGTGCGCCCCCAGTTCGGGCAGGTGATCGCGATCGGCTCGGACCTCCAGTCCGACTCGCGGCAGCTGACGCTTGGCTTCGGCGGCTTCACGTCGCGCGGCGCGACGTTCCAGCTGTCGTACACGCTCACACGCGCGCGGGACCAGTCGTCCTTCTCGTGTTGCGCCGCGACGCAAGGGTTCTCGGCGCCCTCCACGGCGGGCGACCCCAACGTGCGCGAGTGGGCGACGAGCGGCTTCGAGCGGCGTCACTCGTTCCTCGCCACCGTCACCTATTCCGTCACCGCGGCGCTCGAGCTGACCGCCATCGGCCGCCTCACCTCCGGGGCCCCGTTCACGCCGCTCGTGGGCTCCGACATCAACGGGGACGGCGCGCGCAACGACCGGTCGCTCGTCTTCGATCCGGCGGCGGCGCCCGACACGGCCATCGCGAGCGGGATGGGTGCGCTGCTGGCGACGGCGTCGCCGCGGGTCCGCGACTGTTTGCAGAGCCAGCTGGGGCGCGTGGCTGCGCGCAATTCCTGCTCGGGACCGTGGCAGCCGTCGCTCGACTTGCAGCTCAACTGGCGGCCGGGGTATTTCGGGCTGGACCGGCGGCTCACGTTGTCGATCCTCACGGTGAATCTGCTCGGCGGGCTGGACGAGTGGCTGCACGGTGCGGCCGGCCTGCGCGGCTGGGGGTTCGCCGCCGCACCTGATCCGGTGCTGCTCTACGTGCGCGGTTTCGACCCCGCCGCCGAGCGGTACCGCTACGCCGTGAACGGCCGGTTCGGAGCGACCGCGGGCGCGAACGGCGGCGCCATCGTGCCCTTCCAGCTCGCCGTGCAGGCGCACATGACGATGGGTCCCGATCGCACCCGCGATCGGCTGCGCTCCGCTTTCGGGGGCGGGGGACGCCGCGGCGAGGGAGGGCGAGGGCTTGTCCCGGGGCCCGAGGGTGAGGGGCCTGCCGATTTCGCCGCGCGGTTCGCGCGCATTCTGCCCAACCCGATCAGCGCGATGCTGGGGTTCCGCGATTCGCTCCAGTTCTCTCCCGAGCAGATTACCGCGCTGCAGGCCATCTCGGACTCGCTCGACGCGCAGAACCGGGCCGTGTCGGATTCGCTGCAGGCGGCGGTTCAGCGGGCGGGTGACCGTCCCGATCCCGGGATCCTGTTCGCGCGGCTCCGCCCCAAGCTCGCCGAGGGGCGCGAGCAGGTGCGCCAGGCGTTGGAGCGCGCCCGCGGCGTGCTGACGGCGGACCAGTGGGCGAAGCTCCCCGATGCGCTCAAGGCCCCGGGAGGGCGGCGAGTCCCACGCTGAGGTCTGAGCGGCGGCAATCCGCTTTGCCAACGCACGGTTTCCTGTTTCAGCGCCCCTATTACCGATACTCCAGCTCGCGCCGCGTGTAGATCTCACCGCTCCGGGCGACCAGGGCGATGCGTCGCACATTACGGATGTCGGTGAGCGGATCGGCATCCAGCACCACGAGGTCCGCGACGGCGCCCGCGGTGAGCGTGCCTGCGCTGTCGAGGGCGACCCCGGCCGCACGCGCCGCGTTGCGGGTCGCCGCCAACAGGACGTCCACCGGTCTGAGGCCCGCCGCCTGCATCGCTTCGAGCTCCGCGAAGACCGATGCGCCATGGAGCGTGAGCGGGTTGCCGGCGTCGGTGCCCAGCGCCACTGGAATCCCGGCGTCGTAGACGCGCTTGAGGTTCGCCAGCCCCTGTGCCAGGGTGCGGGCCGTTCGGGCGGTGCGCTCGGCCACCGCCGAGTCGCTGGGGCGCTGCGCCGGGGCCACCGTGTCGGTCGCCAGCGCTTTGGCGCGGGTGGCCGGGTCGACGCACGCGAGCGGCTGAAGGTCGCGCTCGAACCGGCGCGCCGCCACCTGGCGGTAGCCGTCGGGCACGGTGAGCGTCGGCACGTAGATCGTTCCCCCGCGGCGCGCGAGCGTGAGGAACTCGGCGTCCACTGGCCCCGACCAGACCGAGTGCACCAGCACCCGCGCCCCGGCCTGCATCGCGTCCTTCGCTTCCCACAACCCGGTGGCGTGCACGATGAGCGGCAGCCCGACTTTGCGCGCCTCGTCCCCCGCGGCGTGCACCAGTGCGGAGACGCGGGCGGTGTCGGGCGGCTGGGGCGGCATGATGTACCACACCTTGACCGCCGCGGCACCCCAGGCCTTGTGGGCGCGCACCGCGGCGCGCACCGCGGTCTCATCCGACATGTAAATGAACTGGCGCTGATCAGGGAGGTTGAGCCAGAAGTCGATCGTCGAGAGGAGCGGACCCGCGGCCACGACGCGCGGAGCGGTGGTGCTGTGGGCGGTGCGCTCCTGGAGATCGAGCGTCCACGGGTAGCCGCCCACGTCGAACACCGCGGTGACGCCGCTGCAGAGGTAGGAGCGGTAGAAGCGCTCCGGCGTTGCGTGCCGCTCCGCCTCGACTTGCTCGTAGGGGTAGCGGTCCCGCAGGTCCAGGGCATCGGGTCGCCCGTCCACCCAGCCGGTCTGGGAGAAGTGCACGTGGGCGTCGATCAGTCCCGGGATGATCCACTTCCCGGCGGCGCTCACGCTATCGGCGTCGGCCGGCACGGGACAGGCGGCGCGCGATCCCGCGCAGGCGATCCGGCCGCCCCGCATCACGACCACGGCGTTGGCGAGCGGAGCAGCGCCGGTGCCGTCCACGAGCGTAGCGCCGACGAGCGCCATCGCGGGGGGTGGCACGGTCGCCGTGGGGAACGCCGTCGTGACGGCCACCCTCCAGCCGGCGGGCGTGCGCACGAAGACGCGCTCGCTCACGCCTCGGGCGCTCCCGCTCGAATCCACCACGCGGTAGCGGTACACGCCGTAGGCGACGTCGGGCGACACAGGGACGATGCGCAGGTGCGTCGCGACCAGCGTGTCCGGCCACCCGGCGCCCGTGCCGGGTACGAAGTCGTCATAGCCCTGTCGCAGTCCGTCGGGCCCCACACGCGCGAGCGCCGGGGTGTGGAGGTAGCGCGCGAGATATGCCGCCCGGTCACGCGCGTGGATCGCCGCGATGTTGGCGCGGAACGCGTTGAGCGGCGTGTCCTGCGCCGCCAGGCGGGCGGCGGTAACGAGCAGGGTCACCACGGTGCAGCGACTCATGGGATCCTCAGTGCCAGAGGTGGTACAGCGTATAGATCGCCAGGCCAACCAGGCCGCCCACCAACGTCCCGTTGATGCGGACGAACTGCAAGTCACGGCCGACCGCCAGCTCGAACCGCCGGGAGGTCGCCTCCGGGTCCCAGCCGGCCACCGTCTGGGCGATGAAGTCCCCGATCTCCTGTCGGTACTGCGCGACGACGGATACCGTCAGATCGATCGCCAGTGCGTCGATTTCCTCGAGCAACGCGCTGTTGGCCGCCACGGCGGCGCCGAACGCGCTGATCCCCTGCTCGAGCGGCCGCGGCGCCGCCGCGCTCGCCTGCGTGGCGTAGGTCACGATGGCACGGCGCGTCGTCTCCCACAACCGGGCCGACAACTCGGCCGCGCCCGGCTCGGCGAGCCAGTCTTCCTTCATGGCTTCGGTGCGCGCGATGGCCTCGGGTGAATGCTCCAGGCGGTCGATGAGGTCGCGCAGCGCCGCGTCGAACGTCGCGCGCAGCGGATGCCCGGGGTGGGTCGCGATCTGGCGCAGCAACCGCTCGATCGCCCCGACGATCCGCTCGTAGATCTTCTCGTCCACGACACCCGGGACCCACCACGGGCTCTCGGCGTGGACCTGGTCCCGGATCAGATCGCGGTTGTCGTGCACCGCCTGTGCCGCGAGCCGGACGGCTTCGCTCAACAGCTCCTGATGCCCATCGGCCACGAGCAGCAGCGACAGCGTCTTGCCGAGCGCCGGGGCCACGCGGGTCGCGCGCAAGCGGGCGCTGACCACCTGGTGCACCAGCCGGCGCATCTCGTCGTCCGGCAGCGCCTCGAGCGTCTTGGCGACGCCGCTCGCCACATGCTGGGCCACCCGGCGGGCGTTCTCGGGCTGGCTGAGCCAGCGCGCGGCGCGCTCGGCGAGGTGCATCGTCTGGAGCTTGGCGGCGACCACGTCGCGCGACAGGAAGTGGCTCTGCACAAAGGTGCCAAGGATGCGGCCGATCCGCTCCTTGCGGGTCGCCACGATCGCGGTGTGGGGGATCGGCAGGCCCAGGGGCCGGCGGAACAACGCCGTGACGGCGAACCAGTCGGCGAGGCCGCCGACGAGCGAAGCCTCCGCCGTGGCGCGCACGTAGCCGAGCCACGGGTACCGGCTCTCGAACGCGGTCGCCGCGCCGAACACCGCCGCCGCCAGGGCCAAGAGCCCGGTGGCCCGCCGCTTCATCGCGTCGAGCTGGGCCTGCCGCACGGCGTCGTCGGGGCGCGACCAGACGGGGGTTGGGACCGTCATGCGAGATGCGCAAGATAACCTGGAAGCCGGGAGCGTTCACGCCGCGGCGCGTCGAGGAGTGCGTCGCTTGCGCCCGACAGGTAGGTTACCGGGAGATCATGCTCTGGACGAACGACGTGCTCTACGCCGCCCGGCAGCCGGCCGCCGCCTGGGAGCTGGGGTGGTGACCGCGCCGCGCCGCTTTCAGGATCATTTCTCCGATGTAGCGGCCGCCTACGCCGCCCATCGCCCGACGTATCCCGCCACCCTGGTGCATTTCCTTGCCGAGACGGCTCAGCGGCGCGAGCTCGCCTGGGATGCCGGATGCGGATCGGGCCAGCTCTCGGTGCTGCTGGCAGATCGGTTCAAGCGCGTGATCGCTACGGACGCAAGCCCCGAGCAGATCGCTCACGCCGCGCCACAGGCGAACGTCGCGTACCGGTGCGCGCCCGCGGAAGCGTGCGGGCTGCCCCAGGGGATCGCAGACCTCGCCGTGGCCGCGCAAGCCGCGCACTGGTTTGATCTCCCCGCTTACTACGCCGAGGTGAGGCGCGTGGGGCGACCGGGTTCGGTCGTGGCCCTCGTGACCTACGGACTGGTGCGCGTCGATCACGCGATCGATCGCCTCGTCGATCGCTTTTACGTAGAAGTGTTGGGCTCGTACTGGCCGCCCGAGCGGCGGCACGTCGAGGACGGCTACCGCTCCCTGCCGTTTCCCTTCGACGAAATCGTCACGCCCCACTTCGAGATCCGGGCCAGCTGGGCGCTTGCCGATCTGATCGGGTATGTGGAGACGTGGTCGGCGGTGTGGGCGCTGGAGCGGGCGGTGGGCCCTGCACCGCTCGAGGCGTTTCGGCGCGAGCTCGCTCACGCGTGGGGCGCCGACGCAGCAGTCCGACCCGTCCGCTGGACGCTGTCGCTCCGGGTGGGCCGGCTGTGAGGGGGTCATCCGGTCTGGACCAACGGCCTTCTCCGACCCTACCTTTGCTGGTGTGACTCCCCGCAAGCGCACCACTCCTCACTCCGCGACTCCGGAGCTCGTGGCCCCGTTCCGCCCGAGCGAGGATCTGTTCCGCTTGATGGTGGAGAACGTGCGGGACTACGCGATCTTCATGCTGGACGTCGCCGGGCGCGTGGCGACCTGGAACGTCGGGGCCCAGCGGATCAAGGGGTACTCGGCGGAGGAGATCGTGGGGCAGCATTTTTCGCGCTTCTACGTTCCGGAGGACGTTCAGGCGCGGAAACCCGAACGCGAGCTCCAGGTGGCCGCGGCGGAGGGGCGGTGCGAGGACGAGGGCTGGCGGGTGCGCAAGGATGGCTCCCGCTTCTGGGCGAACGTCGTCATCACCGCCTTTCGGAGCGCCGACGGCGCGCTGCTCGGCTTCGCGAAAGTCACGCGCGACCTGACCGGGCGCCACCGGGCGGAACAGGCCTTGCGAGAGACGCAAGAGCGGTTTCGGCTGCTGGTGGAGGGCGCGAGTGACTATGCGCTGTTCATGCTCGATCCCGCAGGGCGAGTGGTGAGCTGGAACGCCGGGGCCGAGCGCATCACGGGGTACTCGCCCCACGAGATTCTGGGACAGCACATTTCCCGTCTTTATTCGCCGCAGGACGCGCAGGCGGGCAAACCAGAGCGGGGGCTGCAGCTAGCCGCGGTGGAGGGGCGATGGGAGGACGAAGGGTGGCGGGTGCGCAAGGACGGCTCCCGCTTCTGGGCGAACGTCGTCGTCACTCCGCTGCGGAACCCCGACGGAGCGCTCCTGGGCTTTGCCAAGCTGACCCGCGACCTGACTGAGCGGCGTCGCGTGGAAGGGGCGATGCGGCAGACCGAAGAGCGGCTCCGCCTGATGGTGGAGAGTGTGAAGGATCACGCCATCCTCATGCTCGATCGCGAGGGACGGGTCATCAGTTGGAACGCGGGGGCCGAGCGGATCAAGGGGTACCGCGCCGACGAGATACTCGGCCGGCACTACTCCCAATTCTATCCCCCTGAGGACGTGGCACAGGGGAAGCCGGAGTGGGAGCTCGAGCGGGCGGTTCGGGACGGGCAGCTGGAAGACGAAGGGTGGCGCGTGCGCAAAGACGGCTCCCGCTTCTGGGCCAACGTCGTGATCACGCCGATTCGGGACGCGCAGGGCGTCCTAGTCGGCTTCGCCAAAGTGACCCGGGACCTGACCGAGGGCCGGCGGGCCGACGCGGAGATTCGTCGTCAGAAGGGTTTCATCGAGCAGCTGATCAACTCGAGCACGGACGGAATCCTGGCGTTCGACCGGGAATCCCGCTGCACCCTGTGGAGCGACGGCATGGCACGGATCAGCGGCCTGCGCGCTGAGGAAGTGTTAGGGCGGCCGGCGCTCGAGGTGTTCCCGTTCTTCAAGGACACCGGCGAGGACAAGCACTTCGCGGCGGCCTTCGAAGGCCGGACGGTCACGGCGGAAGGAGGCCGCTACAGCTCGCGCGAGCCCGCAGCCCACTCCGTCTTCGAGGCGCGGTACTCACCACTCGTCGGCGACAGCGGACAGATCGTGGGCGTACTGGCCATCGTGCGGGATGTGACGGAGCGGAGGCGCGTCGAGCAAGAGCTCGCCCGCTCCAACGCCGAGCTCGAGAAGTTCAGCTATTCCGTCTCGCACGATCTCCGCGCGCCGTTGCGCGCCATCGACGGATTTGCGCGGGCGTTGCACGAGGACCATGGGTCGATCCTCAACGCCGACGGTCAGCGTCTGCTGGGGGTGATCCGCGACAGCGCCCAGCGCATGGGTCAGCTCATCGATGCGTTGCTCAACTTCTCGCGCGTGGGCCGGCAGCCGCTGGTCACGACGTCCGTCGACCTCACGGTGCTGGCGGAGTCGGTCGTGGATGAGCTGCGGCGCACCGCCAACGGCGTGGCCGTGGAAGTCACCCTGCACCCCCTGCCCACGGTCGCCGCGGACGCGACGCTGTTGCGCCAGGTGCTGGCCAATCTCATCGGCAACGCGTTCAAGTTCAGCCGTGATCGCTCGCATCCGCAGGTCGAAATCGGGGCGCGGCGGGAGGGGAGCGAAGTCACGTGCTACGTGAAGGACAACGGCGCCGGATTCGATATGCGCTTCAAGGACAAGCTGTTCGGTGTGTTCCAGCGGCTGCACCACGTCGAGGAGTTCGAGGGGACCGGAATCGGGCTCGCCCTCGCCCAGCGCATCATCGATCGGCACGGCGGGCGGATCTGGGGGGAGGGAAAGTTGCACGAAGGGGCGACGTTCTACTTCACCCTTCCCAACGCGGCACCCACCCCCTAGTTTCTGTCACGTGACCCTGCACCACGCCGCCTCGACCCGATTTGCGTTTTACCGCTTGCAACCCCGGGAGCGGT
>DASPXE010000173.1:0-5675 GCA_035637455.1 Gemmatimonadales bacterium | reverse complement strand
GCCATCTCCGCCCCGGCGATCGCGCCGAGCAGCATGAGCTCGTTCAGGTCGCCCAGGTGCCCGATCCGGAACAGCTTGCCGGCCAGGCGAGCGAGCCCCGCGCCCAACGCGAGGTTGTAGCGCCGGAACGCGACATCGATCACGTCGGCGGCGCTGAACCCGTCGGGCACCAGGATCGCGCTCACCGTGTCCGAGTGCCACCGTGGCGCTTTGGCGCACAGCTTCAGGCCCCAGGCGCGCACGGCGGCACGCACGCCGTCGGCGAGGCGATGATGGCGTGCGAAGACGTTCTCCAGTCCCTCTTCCAGCAGGATGTCGAGGGACTCGCGCAGGCCGTACAGCATCGGAATAGAGGGCGTGTAGGGGAAGTAACCCGTCGCGTTCGCCTTGATCATATCGCCGAAGTCGAAGAACACCCGCGGGCACTTCGCCCGCTCGCGCGCGGCGAGCGCCTGCGGGCTCGCGCACACGAGTCCGAGTCCGGCAGGGAGCATCAACCCCTTCTGGGATCCCGTGATGGCGAGGTCCACTTTCCACTCGTCCATCCGGAACTCGAGCGAGCCGATCGAACTCACCCCGTCGACATACAGGAGCGCCGGGTGGCGCGCGGCGTCGATGGCCGCGCGCACCGCGGCGAGGTCGCTGGTCACGCCGGTGGCGGTCTCGTTGTGGACGACGAGCACGCCCCTGATCTCGTGCTGCGTGTCGGCGGTGAGAATCTCCTCGATCCGCTCGGCCGGTGCACCCTCACCCCACTCCACGTCGATGATGTCTACGCGCAGCCCGTGCCGCTGGGCGAGGTCGATCCACAGATGGCTGAACTGCCCGTAGCGAGGTGCGAGGACCCGATCTCCCGGCGATAGGGTGTTGACGAGCGCTGCCTCCCAGCCGCCGGTCCCGGTCGCCGGGAAAATGAACGCCTGCCCCGTGGTGGTCCGGAAGACTTTCTTGAGGTCGCGCAACAGCGCTGCAGTGAGCGTGGGGAAGGCAGAGGAGCGGTGGTCCTCCATGGCGCGGTCCATCGCGCGGAGGATCCGCTCGGGAACGTTGGTCGGGCCGGGAACGAACAGGAAGTTTCGGCCGGGCATGCCCTCGTCCTTGAATGGGGGAGCAAAGCGAAGCGAGCACGGCGGGCTCTCGCTCAAGACATTGCGGCAAAGCTATCGGACACCCCCCGCGCCGCAACTGCACCAACGGGTAGGGGTTAGCTCCCCAGGACGGAGGGCCGCGAGCCGCGCGGCGTCGCAGAACGCGCTCGCATGTGTAGTAAGCCTGCAACAGTCGATCCGAGTGCGCTTCCAGCACGAATCCCTACGGATAAGTGGGGAAAGGTTTTAGCGCCGGCCCCTTTCCGTATGCGGTTTGCATTTAGCGGCCCGAGGGAGGGGTTAGGGTTAGGGACCTCACATGCGGGGGACCGTGCAGAACCGAGTGCTGCGGAACGCCTTGATCGCCTTCGCCGTCGCCGACCTGATACCGGCGGCGGTGCTCGCTTTGACCTTCCACCCCCCCTTCGTCCAGCGCTTGACGTGGCACGGGACGGGGCGCTCGGTGCCGCTAGTGCGGGTGGCGTGCATCGTCTCGCTCGCCGCGCTGGCGCTGCTGTTCGTGTTTCGGAGCCGGCTCGGTGCGCTGCTCGATCGTCTCGACGCGTACGTCCGCGCCGCCGCGGCAACGGGGCCGTCGGACGCCCCTGCGGCGACACCCCGGGGTCCGTACGTGGCCCTCTTGGCGCTGGCCGTCGCGGTCGCCGTGGTAGCGGTGGCGCTCGCGTTCGCAAGCCCGCCGGCGTTCCGTGCGTTCATCGCGGAAGACGGGATCGTCGAGTACGCCTCGTCGCTGTCGTGGCTCGCGGCGGCGGCATGCGCGCTCACGGCGCTGTCGCTCGACACGCGCCAGTTCGGGCGGAAGCTGGCTTTCTACCTGCCGCTGATCGCGTTGTGTGTGTTCTGCGGTGGAGAAGAGATCAGCTGGGGGCAGCGCCTGCTGCATTACCAGACGCCCGACTGGATGGCGAGCAACAAGCAGCACGAGATCAACCTGCACGACATCGGCAGCATCAGCGTGACCGAGAACGCGTTCTTCGTGTTCACGACGCTCTGCTGCCTGGCCGGGCCGTGGCTGCTCGCGCGGGCACCGGCGTGGCGGGTCTACCTGCGGCGGCTCAACGCGCCGATCGTGGATCCGGTGGTGGCGCGGGTGTACGGGATCGGGCTGGCGGCGTGGGTGGTCGTCGGCGTGCGATTCGGGACGCTCGGCTTTTCGCCGCTCTCGCTGTGGGGCTACTACACCCAGATGGACGACGAGATCTGGGAGTTCTACGCGGCGCTCGGCTTCTTGGCGCTCGCTGCACTGGACCTCACGCACCGCCTGGCGGAGACCCGTCGCACGCGCGTGTCTCCGAGCTACGCCCAGCGAGCGGCTCCAACCCTGCAACGGGTGGTGCAATAGCCCCGACGGGCTGAGGCGCTCCGGGCCGCTCAATCCTTATGAGCCACGCGACTCAGGACGGCCGGTTCATTCCACAACGATCGCAGCCACTGCACCGCGCCGCCCGTTCTCCGAAGTAAGCGAGCAGCATACGCCGGCGGCAGGTTCGCGCTTCGACGTAGCGCCGCACTTGAGGACTGCAGTTTCCCCACGCGAGGTCCTCGGGCCGCCACAGCATGACGCAGGCGGCGCGCCTGCCGTCCCGCCCGGCCCTTCCCGCTTCCTGGTAATACGCCTCGAGGGTGGGCGGCGGGCCCCAGTGGAGCACGAGGCGCACGTCTGGCTTGTCGATGCCCATTCCGAACGCGCTCGTCGCCACGACCACCGGGACGCGGTCGTGCAGGAAGTCGAGCAACAGCTCGCGCCGTGTCGCGGCGCTCAGCCCGGCGTGGTAGGGTGCGGCGCGCACGCCCATGCGCAGCAGCGCCCGCGCCACCAGCTCGGTGAGGCGGCGCGTCGGCGCGTACACGATCGTATGCCCGTCCGCCTCGCGGATCAGCGTGCGGATGCCGGCGAACCGGGCTCGGTCGTCGCTCACGCGCTGCACCGCGAACATGAGGTTGACCCGATCGAACGAGGTGACGACCAGCTCGGCCTGTGGCAGGCGCAGCACGTGGAGGATTTCGGCGCGCGCGGCCGGCGTCGCGCTGCCGGTGAGAGCGATCGTCGGAGGGCGCTGCAGCCGATAGCGGTACTCGCCGAGGCGGCGGTATACGGGGCGGAATTCATTGCCCCATTCCACGATGCAGTGAGCTTCATCCACCGCCAAGAGCGACACCGGCTGCGCGGCGCGCACCAGTCGCGGCACGAGCGCCCCCAACCGCTCCGGCGCGCAGTACAGGAGCTTGAGGCGGCCGTGCAGCGCGGCGTCGAGCACGATCCGTCGTTGCTCCGGTCGTAGCAGGCTGTTCAGGTAGGCGGCGGCGATCCGCCGTCGCCGCAGCGTGGCGACCTGATCCTGCATCAGCGAGATCAGCGGCGAGACCACCAGTGTGAGCCCGGGCGCCATCAGCGCGGGCAGCTGGTAGCACAGCGACTTCCCCGCACCGGTGGGCAGCACGGCGAGCACGCTCCGGCCCGCGAGCAGCGGCCCAAGCACTCTGACCTGATGCGCGCGGAACGCGGCATGACCGAAGCGCTCGGTGAGCAGCTCGCGGGCGCGAGCCAGGCCGCCGGTGAACGCGGGCATGGCCCAAAGAAAACGAGCCCCGGTGGTGTCACCGGGGCCCGAATAGCGCGCTGCGGATCGAAATTACGCGCGATCCTGCCAGTCCACGGCGAAGGTGTTGCCGCACTCGTAGCACCTGACTTCCTTCGGCTGCCCCGAGACGTGTCGACGCTTGTGACACCCCGGGCACACGAGATGCGGCTCGTGTACCACGCTCCATGACTTCGGCCGATCCTTCCGGACCTCGACGATATCCTTGGCAACGCGGATTTCGACCTGGTGCACGTCCAGAACCACCCATTGCTGGTCGGGAGCTTCCACGATCCGGTACCACGCACCGCGCCGCAGGCCTTGCTTTTCCGCGCGGTCGTCGCGGCTTCGGGCCCATCCGATGTCGGGCATGAGTTACTCCACCTCCTCGGGGGTGCCTTCCCGCACGAGCACAAGGATCGCCGCTTGCGGGACGACCAGGTATTTCTTCCCTTCGAACGTGATCTCGACCGCCGCCTTCCGGAAGAACAACCCGTAATCGCCGACCTGCGCCTGCATCGGCAGGTACTTGACGTCCGCGCTGTGAATCTTCCACGGCTCGTCATCCATGCTGGCCGGCTCGGTCATCGGCGTCCCGGGCCCGGTGGCGATGATGCGACCCCCTTGCACCTGGCGACTCTCGAGCGCGGTGGGTGGCAGGTACAGCCCGACATTGGTGCGCTCCTCCCCCTCTTCCGGGGAGATCAGCACGCGGTCGCCCACCACGATCAGGCGCTTGGGAGTCTCGTCGTCGCGCATGGGCAACAGTATACGTCTGAGGGGCAAAGCTGTCAGCCCTGATTGTGACGCAGATCACCGGAGCCGCTTGACAGGGCGGAGACGGTCACTATCAATGTGTCCCGGCCGCTCGGGCGTCCGGCTACGCCATCGGTTCCCACGACCGCCACGCCCGGTTCCCACCCCAGTGAGGGAGCACAGACATGCAACAGCCGCTAGGCACTGCGCAGACTGAGCAGTGGAGCTGGATTCTCCAGACGGTGTGGGGCTGGATCTGGGGGGGCCTGTCGTGGATCGTCGATTGGCAAGCGCTCGTGTTCCGAACGGTGCTCTCGGGTGACTCCTTCTGGCAGATCGTCGGCAAGGTCTTGTTGCTCTTCTTCCCGGCGACGGTGCTGGTCGCGGGCGTCTGGGGCACGATGATCTCGCTCTACACCATTCCGTTCCGTTCCGGCCGCGGGCGCTTTCTGGCGGCGATGCTCATGTCCTGGTGGGACGCGGTCCGCATGGCGTGGTTTTACTGGTTCGGCCTGGCGCGCTTCCTCCTCGTGTTCGTGGGCTGGATCTGGGGTCTGCTGCGGCTGGGCGTCGGGCTGTTGTGGCGGACCCTGAAGAACCTGGTCACGTCGCCCTTCGCCATGCTGGATTCGAGCTCGCGCCAGCCAGGGGTGCCGTGGATCGCGTTCGTCCTGCTGCTGTTCTGGTGCACCATTGAGGCCACGATCTTCACCTTCACGCTGCGTCCGACGATGAGCGAGATGCTCTCAGATTTGACGGGCTACCAGGTGAACCCGCTGGCCCTCGTCGTGCTCCTGTGGTTCTTTCTGTTCATGATCATCGGGGGCAGCTTCGCCTGCATCCAGGTGCTGAACGAGGCGATCAAGACTCGCGCCGTGGGGCAGATCGTCTCGATGGTGCTGATCGAGCTGGCGGTTGCCCTGTTCGAGGTGCTCTTCTTGTACCGCGAGCTGATCGATGCCATCACGCCGTGGCTGGCCCAGCAGGGGTTCCAGCTGGGGGTGGTCTGGACCCTGGCGCTGGCCCTCCTCGGGTGGGTGGGCGTACGCGGCATGACGTGGTTCCTGTTTGGCCGGTTCGGCACGCCGGCGCTGCTCGCCATCCTGGGCCGGAAGGCGATGGAAGGCGTGGGCGCCGTGCGGGCGGCCGCGACCGCGGACGTGGAGTTCTGGCGCGGTCCGATCAACGCGCTCAAGGCCGAGCACGAGTGGTTCAAGAAGGAGGCCCAGCA
>DASPXE010000172.1:0-10099 GCA_035637455.1 Gemmatimonadales bacterium | reverse complement strand
CCTGCTCGACCACCCCGCCATCGCTTCCAAGCGCTGGGTGTACGAGCAGTACGACTCGACCGTTCAGGCGAGCACCGTGATCGCCCCCGGCGGTGACGCCGGCGTGATCCGCGTGCGGGAGGCGGAGTTCGGCCTGGCGGTCACGACGGACGGCAATTCGCGCTACGTCGCGCTGGATCCGTACGAGGGCGGCAAAGCTGCGGTCGTCGAGGCCGCCCGCAACGTCGCCTGCACGGGCGCACGCCCCCTCGGGGTCACCGACTGTCTGAACTTCGGCAGCCCCGAGCGACCCGCCGTCTTCTACCAGTTCCGTGAGGCGTGCCGGGGTATCGCGGACGCGTGCCGCGCGCTGGACACGCCGGTCACGGGCGGCAACGTCTCCTTCTACAACGAAAGCCCGACCGGCGCCGTCGATCCCACGCCGGTCATCGGGATGGTGGGCTTGCTCGCCCGAGCCGACCGCGCGGTACCGAGCCAGGCTCGCTCGCCCGGCGACGTCGTCCTCGTCTTGGGGGAAACGCGGGCCGAGCTCGGCGGCTCGGTGGTGTGGGAGGCGCTGCACGGATTCGTAGGCGGCATGCCGCCCCGTGTGGACCTGAGCGCCGAGCGGCGGCTCGTCGACTTCCTGGTCGCCGGCGCGGAGCGCGTCCTGTTTCGCTCCGCCCACGATTGCTCGCAGGGCGGGCTCGGCGTCGCGCTCGCCGAGGTCGCGATGGGAGGGCCGTACGAGGAAACCGGGTTTGGGCTCGACGTCGATCTCACCAGTTACGGCTTCCGCCTGGCGGCCGTAGAGCTGTTGTTCAGCGAGTCCCACGGCCGCGCTGTCGTCACCTGCCCGCCCGAGCGCGCCCCCGCCGTCGTGGCGCTGGCGCAGGAGCTCGGTGTGCCCGCGCACCGCGCCGGCATGGTGGGTGAGCGCGGTGGCGCCCTGTGCCTGCGGCTGCGCGACGCGCGCGTCGAGCACCCCGTGGAGCGGTTGCGAGAGGTATATTTCTCTGGCCTTCCTCGTCGCATGGGAGACTGATCGCAAGATGTGCGGCATCATCGGCGTCACCGGCATTGCGGACGCGTCCCGCGTCGCCTATCTCGGCCTCTACAGCCTGCAGCACCGCGGCCAGGAGTCGTCGGGGATCGTGGCGGTGGACGGCGAGGGAGCGGCGCGCTCGCACCGCGGGATGGGCCTCGTCTCCGACGTGTTCGACGAGCAGGTACTGGGCGAGCTCCCCGGAGATGTGGCTATCGGGCACACGCGCTACTCGACCGCCGGCACGTCGGTGCTGGCGAACGCGCAGCCGATGCTGGCCCGCTATCGCGAAGGTCCGCTGGCGCTCGCGCACAACGGCAATCTCACCAACGCCGTGCAGCTCCGCTCGGATCTCGTGACCAAGGGCTCGATCTTCCAGAGCTCGTCGGACAGTGAGGTGCTCGTCCATCTGATCGCGCGCTCGGAAGCGCGCGAGCCCGAGGACCAGCTGCTGGACGCTCTGGAGCGGGTCGAGGGCGCCTACTCGCTCGTGATCACGATCGGGCGCACGCTGTACGCAATCGTCGACCCCCGCGGGTTCCGGCCGCTCGTCGTGGGCCGGTTGGGTCGGGGGTGGGTCGTGGCGTCGGAGACCTGCGCGCTCGACATCACGGGCGCGACCCTGGTGCGCGAGCTCGAGCCCGGAGCGTTCATCCGGATTCACGGCGAGGACCTGGACCCGCTGCCGACCCTGGCGGCGAAGCCGCATCGCCGCTGCGTGTTCGAGCTCGTGTATTTCTCGCGGCCGGACAGCACGATCTTCCGTCGCTCGGTGGACGGGGTGCGGCGGGCGCTCGGGCGCGAGCTCGCCCGCGAGCACCCCGCGCCCGGGGCGGACTGTGTGTTTTCGGTCCCCGATTCGTCCAACGCCATGGCGCTGGGATACTCGGAAGAGTCGGGGATCAAGCTCGAGCACGCGCTGATCCGGAACCACTATGTCGGCCGCACGTTCATTCACCCGGCCCAGGCGGGGCGGATGGCCAAGGTGAAGATCAAGTTCAATCCGGTGCGGGAGGTTCTGGAGGGGAAGAAGGTGGTGGTCGTGGACGACTCGATCGTGCGCGGCACCACGAGCAAGGCCCTGGTCCAGCTGATCAGGCACGCGGGTGCGGCGGAGGTGCATTTCCGCGTCGCCTCGCCCCCGATCACTGGTCCCTGCTACTACGGCATCGACACGCCGACGAAAGGCGAGCTGATCGCATCGAGCCACGACGTCGAGCAGATCCGCGAACATTTGTGCGTGGATACGCTGGGTTACCTCTCGCTGGACGGGATGCTGCGCGCCGCGGCCGGAGCGGGCGATCCCGGCGAGTTCTGTCACGCCTGTTTCTCGGGCGACTACCCGACGGTGATCCCCGAGGACGACCTCGTAGGGGCGCGGAATGCCGCGCCGCTCCTCACGATCCCGGTCTGATGCCCCCGTGCCGTCGCTCGAGCGCTGGGTCTATTCCTTCGGCTTGGGCCGGGCCGACGGCTCGGCGGCGATGCGGGACATCCTGGGCGGCAAGGGGGCGGGTCTGGCCGAGATGGCCAACCTGGGCCTCCCGGTCCCGCCCGGGTTCACCATCTCCGCCAAGCTGTGCCTCACCTACCTCGAGCAAGGCACCTTCCCTCCCCAGCTGCATGAAGAAGTCAGCCGCCACCTGAAGCAGCTCGAGCAAGCCACCAAGAAGCGATTCGGCGACCCCGCCAATCCACTGCTCGTCTCGGTGCGCTCGGGCGCGGCCGTCTCGATGCCCGGGATGATGGAGACGATCCTGAACCTCGGTCTCAACGACGACACGGTGCAAGGGCTGATCGCCGGATCGAAGAACCCCCGCTTCGCCTACGACTCGTACCGCCGCTTCGTGCAGATGTACGGCGACGTCGTCTTCGATCTCGGCAAGCAGCCGTTCGAGGAGGTGCTGGCGGAGTTCAAGCAGCGCCGCAAGGCGACGCGCGACATCGACCTTCCCGCCGACGACTTGAAGGCGCTGGCGCAGGAGTTCAAGTCGATCATCCAGGCGAAGCGAGGCGCGCCGTTCCCCGAGGACCCGGCCGCCCAGCTGTGGGGCGCGATCGAAGCGGTCTTCAAGAGCTGGAACACGCGCCGTGCCGCGGACTATCGCAAGGTCCACGGCATCCCGGACGACCTGGGGACGGCCGTCAACGTCGTCGCCATGGTATACGGCAACATGGGCGACGACTCGGGGACCGGCGTCGCCTTCACGCGTGACTGCCGCACCGGTGAGAGTGTGTTGAACGGAGACTTCCTCCTGAACGCGCAGGGCGAGGACGTCGTGTCGGGCGCCCGGACGCCCGAGCCGATCGCCAAGATGAAGCGCGGCGCGCTCGCGAAGGTGTACGGCGAGCTGGAGCGCATCGCGGCCAAGCTCGAGCGGCACTTCAGAGACGTGCAGGACATCGAGTT
Source organism: Gemmatimonadales bacterium (assembly GCA_035637455.1). Classification (GTDB taxonomy): domain Bacteria; phylum Gemmatimonadota; class Gemmatimonadetes; order Gemmatimonadales; family GWC2-71-9; genus 20CM-4-69-16. The sequence continues at coordinate 6,665 of DASPXE010000172.1, read as the reverse complement.
CACCTTCGAGCGCGGCAAGCTGTACATGCTGCAGACCCGGCGCGCGCAGCGGACCGGGCTCGCCGCCGTGCGGATCGCCGTCGAGTTGGTGGACGAGCGTCTGATCACGCCGGATGAGGCGGTGCAGCGGGTCCCGCCCCAGGACTTGGACCAGCTGTTCCACCCGATGGTGGACCCAGACGCGGCCGTGACCGTGGTGGCGAAGGGCCTGCCGGCGTCGCCCGGCGCGGCGATCGGCGATGCGGTGTTCGACGCCGACGAGGCCGAAGCCTTGGCGAAACAGGGCCGCAAAGTCATCCTGATCCGGCCCGAGACGTCACCGGAGGACTTCCACGGCATCGTGGCGGCGCAGGCGGTGCTCACGGCGCGCGGCGGGATGACGAGCCACGCGGCGGTGGTGGCCCGCGGCATGGGCAAGACGTGCGTCGTCGGCGCGACGGACATCGAGGTCGATCCCCACGCCGGCCGGTTCCGGGCGAACGGCCGCGTGGTGAAAAAGGGGCAGCTCATCACGGTCGACGGGACGACCGGCCGGGTGATTCTGGGCGCTGCGAAGCTGGTCGAGCCCAAGATCGGCGCGCACTACGCGAAGCTGATGAGCTGGGCGGACGAACGCCGCCGCCTGCGAGTGCGGGCCAACGCGGACACGCCGCATGACGCGGTGCGAGCGCGCGAGTTCGGCGCCGAGGGGATCGGGCTGTGTCGCACCGAACACATGTTTTTCGAGGGCGACCGGATCACGGCGATGCGGGAGATGATCGTTGCCCCGGATGAAACGGGGCGGCGGCGCGCGCTCGCGAAGCTGCTCCCCATGCAGCGCGCCGATTTCGAGGGGATCTTCGAGGCGATGGCAGGCTATCCGGTCACGATCCGGCTGCTCGACCCGCCGCTGCACGAGTTCCTGCCGCACACGCGGGAGGAGGTGGCGGCGCTGGCCAAGGCGATGGGCCTCCCTGTAGCGCAGCTGCAGCGGCTGGTCGACTCGCTGGTGGAGGCGAACCCGATGCTGGGGCACCGCGGCTGCCGGCTCGGGATCACGTACCCCGAGGTCACGGAGATGCAGGCGCGCGCCATCTTCGAGGCCGCCTGCCGCGTCGTAGCGGGCGGCAAGAAGGTCGTGGCCGAGGTCATGATCCCGCTGGTGGCGCACGTGGAGGAGCTCAAGCGGCAGGCGGAGATCGTGCGGCGCGTGGCGCAGGAGGTGTTCCTCGCCGAGGAGCGCGGCGTGCCGTACCTCGTGGGCACGATGATCGAGCTGCCGCGCGCCGCCCTCACGGCCGACGAGATCGCCAAGGAGGCGGACTTCTTCTCGTTCGGCACCAACGACTTGACCCAGACCACCTTTGGCTTGTCGCGCGACGACGCCGGTCGGTTCCTGCCCTTCTACGTGGAGCGCGGCATCCTGCACGACGACCCCTTCCAGGTGCTCGACCAGGAGGGGGTGGGCAAGCTCATCGAGATCGCGGTGCGGCTGGGTCGAGGCACGCGCAGCGATCTGAAGATCGGGATCTGCGGCGAGCACGGCGGCGAGCCGCGCTCGGTGAAATTCTGCCACCACGCCGGCATGAACTACGTGTCGTGCTCGCCGTTCCGCATCCCCATCGCCCGGCTCGCCGCGGCCCAGGCCGCGCTCGAGGAGCAGGGTGTCGTCAACCGCACCAAGGCGACGGTCTAGCGGCCGCCCCGCATGCCGGAAAGCGCTCCGGTCACGAGCAGCGTGACCAAGAGCTGCACGATGGCCGCGCTGTACGCTCCGCCCTTCGACGTCTTGTGCGTCACGGCGATGCCCGTCGCCGTCAGAAAGACTCCATACAGGGAGAACGGATTGATGCCGCGCAACAGGGCGAGGGCGAGGCCCTTGGCGCCGGGGACCAGCAGATCCAGGCCGAGCGCCGGCTGGAGATCTTCCATCCCGCCGATCGATTCCGTGCCGCGCATGGCCAGGACCGCGAGGCCGACCACCGTGAGCAGGATGTAGGAGATCGACGCGTAGGTCGTGACGCTCAACAGCGTGGCGAACTTCGCCTCTCCCCCCACGACCGATACGAGCACCCAGAGCATCAAGGCGTTGATCAACAGGATCAGCGCGTACACGATTGGGGCGGCGACGATGCCGATCGAGGCGAAGCTCAGGGCGCGCTGCGCCGCCTCGGGTGGCATGTTCGGCATCTGCGAGAACTGCACGCTCAGCGCGGCCTTGATGTAGGGCAGTTGCACCACGCTGACCAGCACGATGATGATCGCGAGGGCGACGAACGGCGCGAGGAAGCGCGGCTTTTCGCGCACGCGCTCGAACACCGCCGTCGGCTCGAACCACACCCGCACCAGATCGAGGACCGCGCCCATCGCGCCCTCCCGTACACAAGGTTCGCCTTCCGGACGGCCGGAACGGCGCCCAATATACGGGAAAAGCAGATCCTTCGCGCCTGCGGCGCTCAGGATGACAGGCTCTGTCGCTTCGCGTGGAGCGAGACGAAGAATCCCACGGGCGTCTCCGGGATAGGGAGTAACTTTCGACAAGCCTAAACTAAGCAGGGACATGCAAAGACTAGACGCAGCAGACGCGCCGCGGGCGCACAGGTTTCGGGATGCGGGGGTGTCCTCATTCCTGCGGACTGTAATCCGCTGCTGCGTCTGCGCGTCTAGCCTTTGCATTGCCCAGCTCTCCGCGCAAAACAATCTCGCATCCCAAGTCACAATTTATCGGGACACATACGGTATCCCCCACGTGTTCGGCGAGACAGATGCCGCCACGATGTTCGGCTTTGCGTATGCGCAGGCCGAGGACAACTTGTGGCGCATCGAGGACAACTATATCCGCGCGATCGGCCGGCGTACCGAGGTGGAAGGGCAGAGCGGGGTGACGAGCGACTGGCGCAATCGCGCGCTGGAGATTCCGCGGCTCGCGCGCGTGGAGTACCGCCGGCTGCCGCGCAAGAAGCGCGTGCTGCTCGATGGATTCGTCGCTGGGCTCAACGCCTATCTCAAAGACCACCCGGACGTGCGGCCGCGGCTGCTCACGCGGTTCGAGCCGTGGTATCCGCTCGCGTTCATTCGGTACAACTACTATCAGAATGGCTTCTTCTGGGGCGCGGGATTTCAGCCCAGCGACTTCGCGACGGCCCTCTCTCGGCCCCGGGGCGCCGCCCCGGGGTCAGCCGAGGATTTCCCGAGTCGTGAAAACCTCGGCTCGAACGGTTGGGTGATCGGCCCGTCGAAGAGCGCGTCGGGCCATGCGATGGTCTTCATCAATCCCCATCTGTCGTTCTTTGGTCCCGGCCAGGTCTACGAGGGGCACGTCAACAGCAAAGAGAGCGGCTGGAATTTCACCGGCTATACGCGGTTCGGCTTTCCCTTTCCGTACGTCGGGCATAACGAATCGCTCGGTTGGGTGAGCACAGACAACGCGGCGGATCAGGCGGATCTGTACGCCGAGACGTTCGATGATCCCACGCGGCCGCTCGCCTACCGGACCTCACCCCCTGGCCCCCTCTCCGCCGGGCGGAGAGGGGGAACGTATGGGATGGCGACGGAGTGGACCGATACGATCCTGGTGAAGACCGCCGCGGGGATGGAGCGCCGAGCGCTGACGCTGCGGAAGACGCATCACGGGCCGATCATCGTCACCCGCAACGGCAAACCGCTGGCGCTGCGAATGGCGAAGCTCGAGGGCGATGGCTGGCTCACGGAGTGGTACAACATGACGCACGCCCGGAATGTGGCCGAGCTGGAGCGCGCAATGCGGCCGTTGAATATGCTGTTCGGCAACGTCATGGCGGCGGACGCGCAGGGCAACACCTGGTATCTCTACAACGGCGCCGTGCCGGTGCGGAAGCCTAGGTTCGATTGGTCGGGCGTGGTGGACGGGAGCGATCCGGCGACGGAGTGGAAGGGCTATCACCGGATGGAGGAGCTGCCGCAGCTGCTTAATCCGGCGACGGCGTGGATGCAGAACTGCAATACGTCGCCGTTCTTGCTGACGTCGAGCGGCAATCCCGACTCGACCAAGTTTCCGCATTACATGGTGGTGGATGGCGACAATTTCCGCGGGGTGACCTCGCGCCGGATCCTCGGCTCGATCCCCCAGTTCACCTGGGACGATTGGGTCAGGGTCGCATTCGATACGCGCGTCGCCGCCGCTGATTCTCTCTTGCCTGAACTGCTTGCGGACACCATGGGAGCGACTGACTCAGCACGCGCCGCGCTCGAGCTGCTATCGCGTTGGGACCGGCGGAGCGATACGACGTCGGTGGCGATGACGGTGTTCGATCGTTGGCAGGGCGCGACGTTTGGGGGTGTCCCGAAGGACGCGGCGTTGGACAGCGCGCTGGCGGGCCTCACGCGCGACTGGGGGACGTGGCGGGTGGCATGGGGCGAGGTCAATCGCTTGCAGCGGATCGACGAGAGCATCGATCAGCAATTCGCCGACGACCGGCCAAGCATTCCAGTACGGGGCACCGGCGGTTGGAATGGCACGGTGTTCACGTTCTACGCTCAGCCGGCGCAAGGGCAGAAGCGGCGCTACGGGGTGGCGGGTGGGACATATGTGAGCGTGGTGGAGTTCGGGCCGACGGTGCGGCGGCTCGCGGTGCACACGATGGGAGAGAGCGGGGATCCAGCGTCGAAGCACTACTTCGATCAGGCGCCGCTCTACGCACGAGGCCAGTTCCGGCCCGCGTGGTTTACGCTGGAAGAGATCAAGGCCAATCTGGAGAGGGAGTACCAGCCGGGCAGATAATCCTTACACGCCTCAAGCGGGTGGATGCGAATCAGGGCGCATAGCCGCTCGCGCGCAGGATAGCCTCCGCATCACGCAGCTCGAGCAGCTCACGCACCGCAGCGCGCTTGTCCTTAGCGCGCGCGTAGTAGGCACCGGCGATCCGGTAGCCCACCCAATAGCCGATGTCGATGGCGCCGTGGTTTTTGTCGGGCGGCACCATGCCGTTGTACATCCAGGTGCGGATCGTCGAATCGCCTCCCTGCATTTCGTCCTGGAAGTCCACCCAGACGTCGTGCTCATGCGCGCGGCCGTAGCTCTGGCGCGGTGAATTGGCAGCCCACGGTCCCACGGCGAGCTCGGCGAGGAAATCGGCGATGCCTTCGCCCAGCGCGTGGCGCAGCAGATTGTCCTGCTGGCCGGGTGGGGCGGGTTTCTGCTGGGTGTGCACCGCCTCGTGCACGACGAGGCCAACGAGCGATTCGAACGTATGCGTAGGGAAATTCTTCCGCGCCCAGTCGGGCAGCTCGTCGAGCGGCGTAGCGGGGTCGCTCGCACTCTGCTCGGTGCCTATCAGCATGCCGCTCTGCGCAGTCGTGCCGCCGGTCGAGAGCGTACCGATGAGGAAGTAGACGTTGGGAAAGCGGGCTTCGGGATACAGCGCTGCGAGCCGGGTCAGGCCACGCCGAATCCCCTGCGTCACTCGCGAATTGGTATCAACCGCAAGCGTCGTGGGGCGCACGCCGGCGTAGTAGCGCGGGTACTGCGCGAGCGCGCGCAGCAGCTCCTCGGCGGCGGATCGCTCGTAGAACGGCGCGGTGACTTTTCTCACGCTATCGGGGGAAAGCGAGTCGAGCCGCTCCTTGGGCCACCCGGCCGTGACCAGACGCGCGCGGACGGTGTCGCGATTCATGAGTCGCACGCGCATCCAGTCGCGGAGCCCTGGCGAGCCGGGCTGCAAATACACCGTCTCGAAGATGCGCACGCGCTCGGCCGAGTCCTTGCCGGCAGCCTGGTCGTAGGCGCGCCAGAAGTTCGGGATGTCGCGGGTGACGATCTGGACGGAATCGATTGGAGACTGCGCGGGTGCGGGAGAGGCAAGCAAGCAGAGCGCCAAGAACGTGTTCCGCATGGCAATGAAGGTACCCAAAAACCCAAACGCAGATCCTTCGCGCCTGCGGCGCTCTGAAGAGCTGTAGCTGGAGTTAGAATTGAGGCCATGACCTGCTGTGGCGCGAGTGCCTGCGAGAGCCAGTTCGACCGCAAGCGAGCCGCACGTGAGCTGAAGGATTATCGCGCTCATGGCCCGCAGCCGACCGGGCGCGCAATGATCCACTTGCTGCGACGCGCCGGCGTGGAGGGAAGCACGCTCCTCGATATCGGCGGCGGCATCGGCGGGATTCAGTACGACTTGCTCGAGGCCGGCGCCCGGGAAGTCACGGCCGTCGACGCGTCCAGCGCCTATCAACAGGCGGCGCGCGCGGAGGCGGAGCGGCGGGGCGTGAGCGCGCGCATTCAGTTCCGGCTCGGCGACTTCGTTACGCTGGCTCCCGAGGTGGCGGCCGCCGATATCGTCACGCTCGACCGCGTGGTCTGCTGCTATCCCGACATGGAGCCGTTGGTGCGGCTATCCGCCGAGCGTTGCCGCCGGCTGTATGGGTTGTCGTATCCCCGCTACCGGTGCCTGGTGCGTGCAGTGGTCAGTACTGAAAACGCATTCCGTAGGCTCTTTCGCAATCCATTCCGTTCGTTCGTGCATTCTCCAGTCGTTATGGACCGGCTGCTCACGGCGCTCGGGTTCGCGCTGCAGTCCAAGGTGCGGACGTTCGCGTGGGAAGTGGTGGTGTACGAGCGCTAAGCAGATCCTTCGCGCCTGCGGCGCTCAGGATGACAGGCGCGGTCCTCCTGAGCGAGCGCGCGGAACGCGCGCGCAGCGAAGGATCGTGGC
>DASPXE010000171.1:0-3438 GCA_035637455.1 Gemmatimonadales bacterium | reverse complement strand
CGCGAGGCCGACCTCCGTGAGGTCTCGCCCTACGACGGGCCGTTCGACCTCGGCCCGTTCCGGATCGAGTTCGTCCGCATGGCCCACTCGATCCCCGACGCGGCCGCCGTCGTCCTCGAGACGCCGGGAGGCCGGATCGTCCACACGGGCGACTACAAGCTCGACCACACGCCGGTCGACGGCCAGCGCACCGACGTCGGCAAGCTCGCCGAGCTCGGGAACCGCGGGGTCGACCTGATGCTCGGCGACTCGACGAACGCCGAACGTGCCGGAGTGACCCAGTCGGAGAGGGTCGTCGGCGAGGCGTTCCGGCAGATCTTCCCGAGCCGCACTGGACGGATTCTCGTTTCGTCGTTCGCGTCGAACGTTCACCGCATGCAGCAGGCGGTCGATGCCGGCGTCGAGTGCGGGCGCAAGGTCGCGTTCGTCGGGCGCTCGATGCGCAAGAACTCGAACATCGCCCGCAACCTCGGCTACATGGACGTGCCCGACGAGGCGATCCTGCGACCGCACGAGCTGGCGGAGCTGCCGCGAGACGAGCAGCTGATCCTCTGCACCGGCAGCCAGGGCGAGCCGATGTCTGCAATGACGCGGATCGCCTACAACGACCATCCGGCAGTGTCCGTCGAGGCGGGCGACACCGTGATCATCTCGGCGAAGCCGATCCCCGGCAACGAGCTGCGGGTCCACGACGCGATCAACCGGCTCGCAAAGGCGGGAGCGGAAGTTCTGCACGAGGACAATGCTCCGGTCCATGTGTCGGGCCACGGCCGCGCGGAGGAGCTGCGCACGATCCTGGCGCTACTCCGGCCGAAGGCCGTCATGCCGGTGCACGGAGAGTTCCGCATGCTCGCCGCGCACGCACAGCTCGCACGTGAGAGCGGTCTCACCGAAGAGAACATCATCCTCGCGGAGAACGGCAGTGTCATCGAGCTCTCGGAGAGCGGCTCGCGCATCGTCGACCACGTGACTGCGGGCATGACGTTCGTCGACGGGCTCGGCGTCGGCGATGTGCACGATGTCGCGCTGCGCGACCGGCGCCGGCTCTCGGAGGACGGCGTCCTGATCGTCGTCGCGACGCTCGCCGGCACCAACGGCCGCGCGAGCGGCGGCCCGCCCGAGCTGATCGCCCGCGGCTTCGCGGACTCCGGGCCGCTGCTCGACGAGATGCGCGACGAAGCCTCGCGTGTGCTCGAGGAGTGCCTGGAGCAGGACATCCTCGAGATCAAGCTCCTCCAGGAGCACATCCACGACGGGCTCGGGCAGCTCGTCTACGACCGCACGGGTCGACGACCGATGATCCTTCCTGTAGTTGTAGAGGTATGAGACGTCGCTTGCGATGTCGACTGGAGGCCGTAGCGGCTTCGCCGCTGCGGCCGTCTAAACCCGGTTCAGGGTGGACCACCCGATGATTAGACCGGGCGGTCTCGCATGAGCGTTCGCGCGGCATATGAGCCCGGGTGGGCCGACGTGCTCGAGGACAACGCGGCCGTGCAGGAGACCGGGCGGCGGCTGATCGGGCAGCTCGGCGCCTGCGAGGCGAGCGCGCTCGCGTTCTGCCGGTTGCTCGAGCGCTGGGCGCGTGGCGAGCCGGAGCCTGCGACCCCTGGCAAGCGCCAGGCGGCGCTGCGCCGAGCGGCCGACCGCATCGAGACTGCGCTCGCCGGTCTGGAGGCCCCGCTCGGGCGTTACCTGCTCGAGCTCGAAGCCGACCACGCCGAGGGCCGCTCCTGGTACGGCGCCCCCGGCGCCGCCGAGCTGCTGGAGTGGGAGCCGATCCTCAACCGCGCCGGCGTGCACGCCAGCGCGATCCGCGTCGCGCAGACCTACCTCGAGCTCGCGGTCTTCGTCCGGGCGCTGGAGGGACTCGCCGACGCCGCCCGCATCCGCGCCTCGCTCGACCGCTCCTCGCTCTGGGCCGGGCTCTTCGATCTGCGCGAGAACCTGCTCGGCCGTACGCTCGAGGACCTTCGCGCCTTGGCCGCGTAAGGGACTGACCCCGGAAGGGGTCTGTCCCTCTAAGCGATACAAGCTTCGTTACGGCGTTAGGGACAGGAACCGGTCTCACAATGACCAGCCGAGCACCCGGCAGATGATCATCGAGCAGGCGAGCTGGAGCAGGGCCAGGTAGAGCTCGGCCCGCCGCTCCCAGCGAGTCGAGATCCGGCGCCAGTTGTGTAGCCAGGCGTTCGTGCGCTCGACCGGCCAGCGCTCGCGCGCGAGCGGGTCGGGCGTCTTCGCCCGCCGGCGGCGGCCGCGCCAGATCATCCGCGCCTGCGGCGGCGGTGGCTGGCCGCGGGGACGCTTCCTCGAGATCCGCGGCTCGATCGAGCGCTCCCGCAGCTGCTCGCGCAGCGCCTCGGTGTCGTAGCCGCGGTCGGCCCACAGCTCGCGCGGGCGCAGCCCGCGAGCGAGCAGCTCGTCCACCAGCGGCAGCAGGTGGCGCTGCTCGTTCTCGTTGCCGGGCGCCAGCCGGATCGCCAGCGGCGTGCCGGCCGCGTCGACCGCTAGGTGGAAACGGCTGCCGGGGCGGCCGCGGAGGCTGCGCGCGACCTGCGCGCCCCCCTTTTAGCGTCGACCAGGGAGGCATCGACGATCGCCCGCGACCAGTCGATCCGCTCGGCCTCGGCCAGCCGCTGCTGCAGGCGCTCCAGCAGCGCCGCCCAGACCCCGGCCCGCTCCCACTCGTCCAGGCGCCGCCAGCAGGTCTGGCCCGAGGGCAGCCCCTCGAGCCGCGGCAGCGCCCGCCAGGGGAGGCCGTGGCGCAGCACGTAGAGGATCCCCTCCAGGCAGGCGCGGTCGTCGTGGCGCTTGCGGCCGGGGTAGCGAAAGCGGCGTTCGACCTTCGGGATCAGGGGCTCGAGCTCGTGCCAGAGCGAGTCGGGGACTCGCCAGGGTTCCGCTGCCATCTCGTTCCTCCTTATGACGATGACAGCGGACGTCTTCGCCGGCAGGAGGCGGGTCCCTTCATTGCGTTACCGGTTCCAGTCCCCGAACGGGGACTGTCCCTGTGACGGCTCAGGGTGAGTCCAAGCGTTTTAAGGGACAGTCCCCCTGCGGGGGACAGTCCCTCCCTACAGCGTTACCGACTCCATCTCGCGCAGCTTCGCCAGGCGCTTGAGCGCCTCGGTCTCGATCTGACGGACGCGTTCGCGCGTCAGGCCGAGCCGGCGGCCGATGTCTTCGAGCGTCTTCGGTTCTGAATCGGCGAGCCCGTAGCGGAGGATGATCACGTGGCGCTCGCGCTCGGACAGCGCCGCCAGCGCCTGTGCAAGCGCCTCGCTGCGAAGCGAGTCCTCGACCGTCTCCTCGGGCAGCGGGTCGTCGTTGGCGACGAAGTCGCCGAAGACGGCGTCCTCCTGCTCGCCGACCGGCTGGTCGAGGCTGGTCGAGGCGCGAGCGGCCGCCTTCACCTCGTGCGCCTGGGCGACCGGCAGG